>JBJEUL010000097.1:0-24284 GCA_051883835.1 Aristaeellaceae bacterium | reverse complement strand
CGGATCAGAACAATACGCCCAACATGGACGAAGAACTGGAAAGCACGGTTCTCCTGACGGATGACGAGGGCAACGAGTACCCCTACGACATTGCCGACTTCATCGACGTGGATGACAAGGAGTATGTCGTGCTGGTTCCTCAGGCCGATGACGATGACGAAGTGGTCATTCTGCGGGTCGAGGAGCAGGACGAGGAGACCGATGTGTTCGTGACGGAAGAAGATGAGACCATTCTGGAGAAGGTCTTTGAAATTTTCCGTGAGCGTTTCGAGGACGAGTACGAGTTCACCGACGCTGAGTAACAACGGCATACGCATAAGCGCGGCATCTGGCTGGAAAGTCAGGTGCCGCGCTTTGTTGTTCCTCTCCTCATGGCATCGGCAGGGAATACAACTCGTAAAAGGCTGGTATGAACCCTGCCCGGCAGGCTGCCCGCTGGGATGCTATGTGACTCGCCACCGTTGCATAGGTGGGTGTGATGCCCATGGACAGCACGCGCACCTTGAGGACAGCCGTCACATACGCGCCAACATTGCGTCCCCTGCCCTCTGGTGTGACATTGACACCGATTTCCCACAGCCGCGCACTGTTGCGTGTTGCTGCTGCCATTCCGAGGATTGTCTCCTGCTCCATGGCGCACACTGCCAGCATATCCGGTCTGCGGCTGTCGAACAGGAGGGCTTCGGAGAAGCGAGCATCCCCCTGAAAGACCGTTAGTTTCTCCGGCCCATACCATCGAACAGGGAAGCGAGGTTCTACCGGGCAGCATGGCTCTGCGGGAATGTAGTGATGGTGCGCATCCGCCAGGTATTGCCCATGTTGGCGCAGCTCTCTGTCCAGCATGAGCAGATACTGCGGCTCAGCCAGCCATGCGGCATCATGGTTTGACCAATGCGCCCGGCACCAGGACAGCATTGGCTCCTTCGCCTGCACCAACAGCTTCCCGCGATAGACAGCCGCTTGCAGCATCGCGCCGTCACTGCCGATGACCCGCTTGTCTGGAGCATCGTTCATCAGGCGAAATACAGCTTCGCGTCCCTGCACCTCGCTCAGCGTACAGCCATAATCCACCGCCAACTGTTCCTCCAGCATGGTCGTGCAGTTCACCGCCATCCTATCACCTCACAAAAAGCAGGGGACGCGATTGGAACGCATCCCCTGCCCTATCTCACTTGTCCAGCTTCATCTGCATCAATTCCAGTGCCCGGGACAGCTGCGGGTCAGCCAAATCACCGAACGCATACATGCCATTGTCACCTTCGGGCAGTTCGACCACCACATCCGGCGTAATGCCAATCTTATGGACAGCATTGCCGTTGGGGGTGTAATACTGCGCAACGGTCATCTGCATACCTGCGCCCTTGTCACCCACCGGCACCACAATCTGGACAATGCCCTTGCCGTAGCTCTGCACACCCACCACTGTGGCCCCTGCACGATCCTGCAATGCACCGGCCAGTATCTCGGAGGAGCTGGCACTGTGTTCATTGAGCAGCAGCACCAGCGGAATATCCGTCTTGCCGTTCTTTGTGCGGTAATACTCACGCTGACCGTTCTTGTATTCCAGATAGCACAGGGTTCCCTTATCCAGGAAAAGATCGCCGATGCTCTCCGCGTCGTTGACCCAGCCGCCGGGATTATCCCGCAGGTCAATGATCAGACCCTTCGCGCCCTGTTCGAGCAAGCTGTTGAGCGCATCGGCAAACTTCGTCGCACAATCCCCTGCAAACTCGTACAAATAGATGTAGCCAATGTCATCTGTCAGCATCATCGCGTCAATGCGGTTCACGCTGATTTGTGCGCGCGTCAGGGTAAAGGTCAGCTCCTCACCGTTGCGCAGAAACTTGACCACCACATCCGTGCCGGGCGTACCGCGCATGATGTCCACAGCGTCCTGCAGGTTGTAGGCATCCACATACAAATCTTCCACCTGATAGAGGATATCGCCTTTCTGAACACCGGCTTCCTTGGCGGGGCCATTGTCAAACACACGGCTGATGGTGCACAGACCTGTCGTATAGGATGCAGAAATCTGAATACCGACACCGGCATATTGACCTTCATCGTCTTCCCAGAGGCTTGCATAATCCTCCGGAGTATAATAGAAGGTATAGGGATCACCCAGAACGGCCAGCAAGCCCTGCGCTGCACCGTCCAGCATGGCATCCAAATCCACGTCCTCATAGAAATCGGATTCCACAATATCCATCAGCTCCAGAAGGGTATCGAACTGCTGATAACGCTCGTAATCCTCTCGGGAGATGGTGACACTGTTATCATCCTTCGGGATGGCCACCTGTTCGGCATATGCGCTACCGCCGCGCATATCCGTCATGCCTGAAAAGGGCAGGTATGCGCAACCGCTGAGCAGACACAGAGCCAGCAGCAGGCACAGGAGCAGCGTCAACTTTTTCTTCGTCATGGCAATACCTCCATCCGTTGCGTCTTTACTTGCGGTTATGGCGATCCCCACCGCATTTTTTCAGTTCCATCAGGATTTTAAACGTCACCGCGTCCTCAAAGGAGCGCAGGTCCAAGCCTGTCTGCCGCTGCACCTTGTCCAGCCGATAGACCAGCGTGTTGCGGTGGATATACAGCTGCCGCGCCGTATCGGAGAGATTCAGATCCTTCTTGAAGAACATGTCAATGGTGTAGAGCATTTCCTCATTGAACAGCCTTACCGTACGCCGGTTGAATAGCAGGTTATGATAATACGCGCTGATATCCTGCGGCAGTTCCATCAGGAAGCGTTCCAGAATCAGGCGGCTAAAGACATAAATGCTGTCCTCCGGCTGGAATACACGGCCTACCTCGATGGCGCGGCGTGCTTCGGCATAGCTGTCCTGCAATTCATCCAGCGTAGCGCGGACGCAGCCAACGCCGACGGTCATTTGATGGGCCGTTTCGCCCATGAGCGTTTCCTGCAGGGCCTGGGCGTACATGGTCAAATCATCCACTGATTCCACATCGGTCATGTCCTTAATCAGCACCACCGTATGCCGATCCATGTCCACCAGCACATCCTGATCCTGCATGGGCGTGATGTCCTGCAACAAATCAAAGGCGCGTTCATTTTCCGTCTGCACCATATGAAAAACCATGACGCACCGTTCCAGCTCTCTGGGGATTTGATATTCATTGCTCAGAGCCTCCAGCTCCGCGCCAATCAGATCGCCCCGCAGCACCCGTCGATACACGTCATAGCTGTTCTCCATATGATGATCCGCCTGTGCCACAGCCGTCACCAGTGCACCAGCCAGCAGCAGCACATCTGCGGCACCGGGAGCTTCCGCCGGGCAGGACAGCACCAGCGAAGGCTGCTTCACCGCAAGATACAGCCTGCCTTCCATGGGCACAACCATGCCGGGTGTCAGCATGTTCAGCTCGGCATGCGGATGGACATCATCCTCCATATCCATCACGGCCACAGGCACCGTCAAACGCACCAGCGTATTCTCCATCTGTTCCAGCAGATGCTTATTCAACAAGATGCTCGCTCCTTCCTTTGCGCACAGGCTCCCAACACCATCATTATATCACAGCTTCTATGCCCTGAAAAGGAAAACCCACTGGAAAATGAAAACTTTTTGTTACATTTTCACAAAACATCGCGTGTCTGCGCCATGCAGCACCGCCTTTTAAGCCGTTTCATTTCCTTTTCTGCATGAAAAAAGACGGCCCCCCCAAACCGGGGAGCCGCCTGAACGAAACCGCAATTAGCGGTTCATGATGGTCAGCTTGGTCTCCTTGTCGAAGAAGTGCAGACGGTTCACATCGAAGGCCACCTTGATCTTGTCGCCAGCACGGCTGCCGGTGCGGGGATCAACGCGGGCGATGATGTTGTCGGTCTTGCCGGTGGTCTTGAGGTACAGATAGGTCTCAGAGCCCATCTGCTCGGTCACTTCCACGTCAGCAGCGATGGTCGCGGTGGGCATGGCAGCCAGCACAGCAGCGTCATCGGAGATGTTCTCGGGACGGATGCCCAGAATGACTTCCTTGCCGATGTAGGACTCGTCCACGAACTTGGACACCTTGGACACGGGCACAACAATCTTGTTGTCGCCGAACTTCGCCACCACGTCATGGCCTTCCTTAGCCAGCTTGACGTCGAAGAAGTTCATCTGGGGGCTGCCGATGAAGCCAGCCACGAACTCGTTGGCGGGATAGTCATACAGGTTCTGAGGAGTATCCACCTGCTGCACAACGCCGTCCTTCATAACCACGATACGGGAAGCCATGGTCATGGCCTCGGTCTGGTCATGGGTAACGTAGATGAAGGTGGTCTGCAGGCGCTGATGCAGCTTGGTGATCTCGGTACGCATGGCAACGCGCAGCTTGGCGTCCAGGTTGGACAGAGGCTCGTCGAACAGGAAGACCTTGGGCTCACGGACGATAGCACGGCCCAGAGCAACACGCTGACGCTGGCCGCCGGACAGAGCCTTGGGCTTACGGTTCAGCAGGTGGGCGATGTCCAGGATCTTGGCAGCGGCCTCAACCTTGGCCTTGATCTGATCCTTGGGAACCTTGCGCAGCTTCAGGCCGAAGGCCATGTTGTCAAACACGGTCATATGGGGATACAGAGCGTAGTTCTGGAACACCATGGCGATGTCGCGATCCTTGGGAGCGACGTCGTTGACCAGCTTGTCACCGATGTACAGCTCGCCCTTGGAGATTTCCTCCAGACCGGCGACCATGCGCAGGGTGGTGGACTTGCCGCAGCCAGAGGGGCCGACCAGAACGATGAACTCCTTGTCCTCGATGTCCAGGTTGAAGTCAGACACCGCGGTGACGTTGCCAGTGTAGATCTTGTAAATGTGCTTCAAAGATACGCTTGCCATAAAGAACTCCTCCTCAGAATGTCATGTGGCGTCCCCCCATTGGAAACTGCCCATGCAACTGCTGTTATTATATCGTTTTTCTACCAAATTGTGAATTGGCCGAATTGACAAGCTTCTTGCACTTTCTTTGTACAGAATGTATGTGTCGGGCAGAAAACGCCCGGATTCGTCATGATTCTACTCCTGACGCAGCGCATCCACGGGCTGCATGGCAGCTGCCTTCACAGCCGGAGCCACGCCGAAGGCCACGCCGAGTACAGCCGCGCCCAGCAGTACCGGCAGCACGATGCCAGCCGTCAGGGATGCGTTCAGGCCGATCATTCGACCGAAAAGCACAATCATTCCTGTCCCCAGTGCGAGTCCCAGCAGCCCTCCCAGCAGCGCGTAATCCATGGCTTCCAGCAGAAACAGCGCAGCCACCTGACCCGATGTAGAGCCCAGAGCCTTAAGCAGACCAATCTCCCGCCGCCGCTCCCGCACGGAAACCAGCAGGATGTTCATCACCCCAATTCCGCCTGTGACCATGCACACCGCCGCTACACAGGCCAGCACCATCACAAAGATGCGTACCACTGACCGTGCAGCATCAATTTCCTTTTGCAGTGTTGCTGCCTGATAGCCTTCCCCCAGGCTGGCCAGTGCCATGGCTGCTACATCATCCGCCCTGGACCCACGGGGCACGGAAACCGTTACCTCGCTGATTTGTGTCTCCGGATATGTGTCCATCAACGTCCGCAACGGCACGGCTACGCTCCCTGCCGCAGTCTGGGCTGCCATGGGTGCCATCACGCCGACCACCGTCATACGCCTGCTGCCCAGCGTAATCCGCTTTCCGACGGCCTCCTCCCCCAGGTGTGCTGCCAGTGCCTGATCCACAACGGCTACAGCGGCCCCCGCCTGATGTTCCCGTGGGGTGAACCATCTTCCTTCCAGAATATGCGGCATCAATACGCCCTGCGCGCGCTCGTCATAGCCTGTCACCGAAGTCATCTGCGTCACATCCTCGGTCATCAGCATCCCGATGCTGTGTGCCACGGCACATGCCGATGCACCTGTAGCCTGCGTGATACCTTCTGCACTGGCATCCGTCAGGCTCCACCCATCCTCTGCCGTCAGCCAGACTCTGTCCACGCCCAGCTTGTCGATTTCCGTTTCCACCTGCGCCTGCCCTGCCGTGCCGAGGGCCATGACCGTCATGATTGCCGCGACACCCACCCCCAGGCCGAGGATGGTCAGCAGCGTTCGCATGGGATCCTTGAACAGATTCGCTGCGGACAGGCGCACAGCATCCTGCACCGTCATTCGTCCGCCTCCTGCACACGCTGTCCCTCGATGGTTGCTTCACCGCTGAGTACCACCTGTGTTCCCACCGGCAGATCGACCCAGCAATACTGCTCATCGGACAGAATCGGTGTCACGGCAGCCCAGTAGCACCGTCCATCCGCCACCCAACACACCATGTCATCCACACCGATGGCTTCCACCGGCAGAACAGGCACCTGCTCCTGCGCGCAGCGGATAATCTCCGCTTCCACCATCGCACCAAGGGGCAGCGTCATGTTTTTCTCCGGAATCAGCTCGATATCGCAGACCGTCTGACCATTCTCCGCCCGGGCCTCGCCGATGCTGTCCACCTGTGCCATGCACAGCAGCTCGCCATCATGAAGGAGCCGTGCCGTCATGCCGGCATGCAGCTGCTCCGCATCCCGCAGCACCGCCTGACACACTATGCGCTGCCCATCTCCACTCAGGGCCACAGCAATATCCCCTGCCGCCACGCCGCCATGCTCCGTGACCAGCACCTGCCGTACCACACCATCCGCTGCGGCACGCACCGTCATGGCGGACAATGCCAGCTGCGCTTCCGACAGCGCATCATCCATTTCCCATGCCTGTGCCTGACGAACCTCTGCCAGCGTCCCCTCCAGCGCGGACACCGGCATGGCCGCTTGCTCTGCCTGCCTGCTCACTGCCATGGAAACCGCAAGCTCCTGCGTCCTGCCGCTGAAGCGAAACAACGCCTGTCCCGCCTTCACCCGGTCTCCCGCAGACACATAGACCGCTTCCACCACGCCTGTGGCAGGGCTGACCGCAGCCAGCTCCTGCGCATAGCGGACGGTACCCATCACAGCTGTGACCTGCTCCACCCGCCCCATCTGCACCTGACACATGCGCACCTGCGCCACGCGCTCCGTGGGCTGCGCCTGATGAATCATCCACGGCAACGATATCATCATGCAGGCCGATGCCGCTGTCACCACAGCCATCCATGCTGATGCTCTGACCTTGTTCAATGCCGTTGTGCCCTCCCTTCCCTTGAAGCATAGAATGACCAGACAGGCCATGGTTCATGGCGGCAAACCTTTCCTGCATGAACCGCATGCGTCACAAAGGCCGCCGGAGGAATCGCTTCCTGCCGACGGCCTTTGCTTGTATGGAGGATAGGGAGGTTGACATTCCCAAGGGAATGCCTGGGAAAAAGGAGATGCGATCCGTCAGGCGGTGGCTTCCTTCCTGATCGCATCTATAAAATACCCCACCATTATGAAGTCTGTATGAACGATTGATGAATATTCATGACAAATCGCTCATTTTCGTCATGGAACGCCACCCCGGATCCCGTCAGCGGTGCTTGTTCAGCTCGTCGCGCTCGATGCGCATGTCAACAACAAGACCGCTCAGGTACTGATCCAGTGTATCCATCACATGATCCAGATAGTTGAAGGTTCTTTCCCGAAGTTCACCCATTTCCCTTTGATTCGCTTCGCTCAGCTCGTCAGCCTGAACGACCGCCATACGGTATACATTTTCCTTGCTGACCTTCTCCCGGCACTCCTGCTCAGCAGCAGCGCGGAGTCGCTTGACCTCCTGCTCGGCTTGATTGTAAATGCGCTGGGCCTCATCCTGTCCGCGGCGCACAGCCTCCTGCCGGATACGGTCAGCCTGCTGGGATGCCTGCTGCGCCTCAGCATGGGCGGCCTGCGCGGCCTGCTGTGCTTCCGTGACCATCTGCTGCGCCTGTGTCTGCGCCTTGCTCAGGATGTCATGGCACTCCTGGTCGGTCTTTGCGCGAACCTGCTGCACCTCCCGGACAATCTTCTCCGCCTCATTCATCGCGTCGGGCAGACTGTTGAGCAACCGTGCCAGACGATCAAGCAGCTCGCTGCGGTTGATCACGCAGTCATCGCCGTAAATGAACGCCCTGCGCGCTTCGCGCACCATGGTATCCATTTCGCGAATCATGTTCATACATACTTCTACATTGCCGCTTTCTCTCCCGGGCATCCTTCTCCACTCCCTTGCCTGTTTGTCAGCGTGAAAAATGCGCCTGCACGTCCAGCAGGATTGCCGCAGGCACATAAGCCTGCACATCGCCGCCGAACGCCGCGATTTCCCGCACCGCCGAGGAGGATATACATCCATGCTCCGGCTTGGTCATCAAAAACACGGTCTCCATGCCCGGCAGCAGCTGCGCGTTGAGCTGGGCCATGGTCTGCTCCGTTTCAAAATCGCTGATGGCCCGCAGTCCCCGCACCACACAGGATGCTCCTGTTTGGCGCATGTATGCCGCCAGCAGTCCGTCAAAGCTGTCCACGCTCACCTGCGGCATGTCCGCGCAGGCCTTGCCGATGAGCTGCACACGCTCCTGGACGCTAAAGCAGCCCCGCTTGGCCGGATTGTGCAGCACGGCCACCACCACCCTGTCAAACAGCTTGCAGGCACGCTGAATCACATCCATATGCCCGATGGTGATGGGGTCAAAGCTGCCGGGATACACGCAGATTCTTTCCATGATGATGCACCCTTACTCCCTCACGCTGTAAAAGCTCACGCCCACATAGCCGTACTTGCGGGTATCTGTGCATGCAAAAGCATCGGCTACCACGGGCAGCGTACGAAACTCATGCTCCACAATGACCAGCGCATCGGACGCCAGCAGGGGCAGCAGAGCGTTGGTCACTTCCGTCAGGTTCTGCATGGCATAGGGCGGATCCAGAAAGACTAAATCAAAGCGCATGCCCTCAGCCTGAAGCAGCCGCAGGGTCTGCTGCCACTCCGCATGGATAATCCGCGTTCTGTCCTCAAAGTGCAGATTGCGCACATTGAGCTGCTGGGCCGCAATGGCTGCACGATCCCGATCCGCCATCACCGCCATGGCTGCGCCACGGCTCACGGCCTCCAGTGACAGCGCACCGCTGCCGCCGAACAGGTCGAGCGTCACTGCGCCCACGACCCGTCCCTGCAGGATGTTGAACAGGTTCTCCCGCACACGATCCAGCGTGGGGCGGGTATCCCGGCCCTTGGGGGCCTCAATGGTGCGGGAACGGGCTGTGCCTGCAATAATCCGCATGGCTTCCTCCCGCGTCAGTTCAGCTGTTCCGGGCCCTTGGGGACATGACGCTGCTGGGCTTTGCGCTGACGCTTTTCCTTCTTCTTGCGCTTGACCTCACCCTCGGCAATGCCGATATGCACCCGCTTGCGCACCTGCACACCCTGCATGTAGCCCAGGCCATAGCTCAGGGCGGGCGTCAGCATCACCAGCGGACTGAGCCGCTCCAGCGTCAGCAGCGCATCCATGCCATAGGGATTGACGATGTTGACCAGCGGCATCATCAGCAGACGGATGATGACCCGCAGAATGTCCTCCACGGTCAGGGCTGCTGACTGATGGTAGTACGCCACCGCATTGCCGATTTCCGTCCTGCCCTCAAAAACAGACAGCCAGGAAGGCAGCGCACCCAGGGCCGTCATCTGCCGCTGCGCCACCGACGCCAGCACGATGGCCGCAATCACCACCGGCAGTGAGCCAATCAGGGCAATGAGCAGCCCCTTGAGGGGATGATAGCACTTCTTCTGTTCCTTTTCCGTCACCGTGCCGCCGGACTTTTTGCGGTCAAAGAGCATCTCGCCCAGATTGACTGCCACCGCGCCCTGACCCGCGCCGGTCTGATAGAACATCAGCAGCGCAGCCGCCAGCAGGCAGCCATTGAACAGCACACGCAGCACGGCATTGTCCATCATCATGGCCATGCCCAGCAGCAGAAACGCAATAGCAAGCATCACAAAGCTGCCCATAAAGCTCAGCGCACTGCGCAAGGTTCTGCCGTCCACAGGGCTTCCCTTGAGGTATTCCAGCTTGATGTCGGAGGGCTTGAGGGGCTTCTTCGTCTTGGTCTTGTTCTTCTCCACGTTTGTTCCGTCCCTTCGTTTTGCAATGAATCATCCAAAAAGGTGAATGCCGTATCTGTCCGCCGCAGCCAACAGGGCCTTGTCCCATGCCTGCGCCGGTATCGACGTTTCCCACTGCCAGCTCATGACCGCGCCCAGTGTCGGACAAGGATGGCTGGCCAGCAGCCGGTCATAGTATCCGCCGCCCTTCCCAAGGCGCATGCCCCGGTGGTCGATTCCCTCCAGCGGAACAATCAGCAGCGATACTTCCTCCACCGGGATGATCGCTGCATCCGCATCCGGCTCCGGAATGCCGTAGGCACCCGGTACCAGCTCCTCCATGCTGCGCACATGGCGCAGCGTCATGATTCCCTCTCCATCCACACGCGGCAGGGCCAGCGTTCGTCCTGTCGCCAGCACATTGCGCAGAACCTCTGTCACGTCAGCCTCCCGGCGCAGCGGAATGTAACCACCAACCACCTTGGCCTGCCGGTAGGTCTCCCATGACAGAATGTGCCTGCACATGGCTTCGCTCTCCTGTGCGCGGACAGCCTCGCCGGGAAAGCGGGCGCGAATCGCCTTGCGCAGAACCGACTTGTCAACAGCCTGCATGGAGCCACTCCCTCGGCACACGGCCCGTAGCCGCCAGCAGCACCTCATAGCTGATGGTGCCTGCCCAACGGGCAATGTCCTCTGCCGTGATGCACTCGCTGCCGTCCTGTCCCATGAGCGTAACCACGTCCCCGGCCTTCACGCCCGGAATGTGCGTCACATCCGCCATCATCTGATCCATGCAGATGCGGCCCACCACCTTGGCCCGCTGTCCATGAATCAGCACCTCCGCGCCCGGCCCCGCCGCCCGATGATAACCATCGCCGTACCCGCAGGCCACCGTGGCCAGCGTGATGGGCTTGTCCGCCGTGAAGGTACAGTTATAGCTGACCTTATCCCCCGGACGGAGGGTCTTGACGAAAGTGACCTCCGTGCGCCAGTCCATGACAGGCTTGAGGGGCATGTCCGTTTCTACCGGAGGATAGCCGTACATGGAAATGCCCATCCGCACCATATCAAGGGCTGCTTCCGGCTTGCGGTGAATGGCCGCGGAATTGCAGCAGTGCAGCAGGATGCCCTTGGGCAACAGCCGCGTCAGGGACATGAAGCGGTCAAACTGCGCGTCCGTAAAGGTCATGTCCTGTCCATCGGCATCGGCAAAGTGGGTGAACGCGCCGGTCATGCGGACATGGGGACATGCTGCCAGCGTATCCAGCATGGCGCGAAGCTCTTCCTCCGTTCGCACGCCGATACGGCTCATGCCGGTGTCGAGCTTGAGATGCACCAGACCGATCCTGCCATGGCACTGTGCCGCCTGCTGGACAAAACGCACCATATCCGGTGTGCAGACCGTCAGCGTCAGGTCATGCTTCACGCCCTCCATGGCTTCTGCCAGCGAGGTGGCACCCAGCATCAGCACCGGCGCGGTGATACCACCCTGCCGCAGCTGCACACCTTCCTCCACCGTAGCAATAGCCAGCTGCTCTGCACCTGCTGCCAGGGCTTCCCGAGCCACCTGCACCATGCCGTGACCGTAGGCATCCGCCTTCACGACAGCCATGAGCTTCGCTGTAGATGGCACCTGTGCGCGAATCAGCCGCACATTGTTCCGTAAAACGGCAAGGTCGATGCTGCGCACCTGATGTCTTACATTGACCGTCATAACATGCCTTCTTTAATGCAAGAATTCCGCCCGCATGCAAGCGGTATGTCAGGGTATTATACCATATTCGCTGCCAGAATAAAAGTCCATGCCGCCATTTTCTCATTTTTCACGCAAAAATGGATGCTGTCAGCAGGACAAGACAGCCAACGCCCAGCAGCGGATATGCTTTCCCAACCACGTCCGCGAAGCCGATGCATGCACACAGCAGCATGCCGCCTGTGGCCAGCACCTGCCATCTCCGTCCTCTGCCCAGCATCCAAAGTCCCCGCAGGGCCGCGCAGGCTGTTGTCAATACCGCCAGATACAGGGCCGTACCGCCCAGTATATAACCCGCCCTGCCGTATGCGGCCAGCAGATGCACAAACGGCATGGCTTCTCCCTGAAGCATGCTGTGCCTCAGCAACAGTCCGTTGCCTGCCACCAGCAGTATCCCCAGCATACCGGCTAACAGCCATGCGCATTGCCGCCGTTCCTGATTCGTCATGGTCGGCGCGGCTGACGCAAGCCCCGGGACCGCCAGGGCCATGTTGAACCCTGCATAGCTTGCTCCACGGAGCAGGCACGTCCACGGACCGCCCGGTGATGGGATAACGGCTGCTTTGTTCGCAGGCAGCGCGAAGCCCGCCGCTGTCAGCAACAGCAGCAGCACAACCAGCACACTGCTGATTCGTCCCGCACCGGATAGCCCTTGACGTGTCAGGGCCATGGTCATCACCGCTGTGCCAGCCAGTCCCAGCACATACGCACCATGCACCGGCAGCATCAGCGCGGCAATTTCCCCGGCACCTGCCAGCATGGCCCCGCCTGTGACCATCAGCAGTGCGCCGAACATTCCCTGCCACAGCCTGCCACGCCAGCCGCCGCGCCAGCCCTCCGGCATGCCGCCCTGGCCCGGATGACGCATCACGCCCATGGCAATACCGCCAGTCACAGCCGCCGCAGCCGCTACGCCCAGCCAGCTCCATCCGCCGCCCCGGCTGAAAAAGCTGTCAATCTCCCGCCCCGATGCAAACCCGGCTCCCACCACGGCACCCACTGCCGCCAGTGCAGCGTTCCTGACCTGTCGCGTCATGCCCTTCACCTCTCAGGCAAGGGTACAGCGCAAGGCATCGAAAAAGAACGCACAGCAGCGCAAAACGGCCTGAAACGCAGGCGTTATCGCAGCTTGGCTTCAATCTCCTTATCAGGCCAGTATCCCCAGGATTCCACGATTTTGCCGTCCACCACTCTGAAATTCTCCAAGGCTTCAAAAGCAATCTTCCTGCCCGTTGCAGGAATCCCCATGCAGGGGCCAACATGCACGCCCTGATACAGCACCCTTGTTGCAACCACGTCATGCTCCGCGAAAATGTCCAGCATCTGCACGGACAAATCGGCAAATTGGCCTGCAACGATTTTCAGGATTTCCACGGCCTGCGCATTGCTCCTTGCCGCGGCAGGGCTATGATCCATGTAATCATCCGCCATCAGATTCATGACGGACTCGTAATTTTTGGTTTCGTATCCATCGGTAAAGAAACGGCTGACAATCTCCTTGTTTGTCATCACCAATACCTCCTACATTGATGCTTGTTTTGATGCGATACCCGCAGCGGGAAAAGGCAAGGACAGCCACAGCGCAGTCTGCTGCTGTGACTGTCCAAGGGTTATGTTGTCTGCTTCTTCTCCATTTCGTGCCGGTGAATCTGGGCGTTGAGCAGGTTGATATCCCCGCAGCCCATGGTCAGGGCCAAATCGCCCGGCTGCCAGTGCGCCCGCAGATACTGCTCCGTATCGTCAAAGGAGGGCGTCCACACCGCATCAATGCCGTGCCTGCGCATGCCCTCCACCAGCATGCCGCTGTTCAGGTCGCCGGGATCCTTCTCCCGTGCGGCGCAGATATCCGTCACCAGCGTGAAATCAGCCATCTCCGTGCAGGTCAGGTAGTCCTCAAACAGCGTGCGCACACGGCTGAAGGTGTGGGGCTGCATCACGGCCCAGAGCCGTCCCTTGCACCGCTTGCGGGCAATGGACAGCGCACTGCGCATTTCGGCGGGATTGTGACCGTAATCATGGAAAACCTCCACCCCGTCAATCACATCCGTCAGTTCAAACCGGCGGTGCGCACCCGTGAAGCGGGACAGACTTTGCGCCGCACTGTCCATATCTACACCCAGGGCATGGGCTGCAGCCAGGGCAGCCAGACCATTCTCCACATTGAAATTCCCGGGAACGCCCATGGTCACATGGGTGACAAAGGTCTCCCCGTGATACAGGTCATAGGAGGCATAGCCCCGCTCGTCCTCGGTCAGCTTCTCAGGGTGCCAGTCGCATGCGCTGGTCATGCCGAAGGTCTCCGTCCGGCAATTCAGCCGGGCCAGCTGGCGGACAATGCGCTCATCCGTACCCTTGCCAATGGCCAAACCCGTTTCCGGCAGCAGGTGCAGGAACTGGCCGAAGGTCGCCTCGATTTCGTCAATGTCCTTGTAGCAGTCCAGATGATCCGCGTCAATGTTCAGCACCACAGCCATGGTGGGGCGCATCTGCAGGAAGCTGCGGCGGAACTCACAGGCCTCTGCCAGAAAGGCATTCCCCTGCCCAATGCGGGTAGAGCCGCCAATGGCATCCAGCTTGCCGCCAATGTGGATGGTGGGGTCAGCACCGCCCTCCACCAGCATTTGACTGAGCATGGAGGTGGTGGTCGTTTTGCCGTGGGCACCGCACACGCCCACTGCCTCGCGATAGCCCTCCATCAGCTGACCCAGCAGCGTGGCGCGCTCCATGGTGGGAATGCCCAGACGCTCTGCTTCCGCACGCTCGGGGTTATCCGCGGGAATGGCGGCTGTGTACACCACCAGTGCCGCTCCATGGACATTCTCCGCCCGATGGCCCACCAATACGGTCGCACCCTTGGCGCGCACATCCCCCAGCAGATACCCTTCCGACCTGTCCGAGCCCGTCACCTGATAGCCCTTGTCCATGAGCATCTCCGCCAGCCCTGACATGCTGGAGCCGCCAATGCCAATCATGTGGATACGCTTACCTGTATATGCACGGATGTGGGGTGTCTGCATCCCTGTCACTCGCTTCCTGCATGAATATCGTACATGCTATTATATACCATGGGAAACGAAATAATCAAGGGGTACAGGTGCAGAATATCCGTTCGTGTTCCCCTTGACCTGCCTCCATAGGCCGTGTAGAATGGGCGTATCATCCCATACAACCGGAGGCCCGACATGACTGGATTGCCTGCCAAGCACCTGCTTATCCCCGTTCCGCCCTGCGGCGAGGATGCGTTTTTTCATGCGGACTGGAACATGAACCTCTATCGGGGCTGCTGCCATGGCTGCATCTATTGCGATTCCCGCTCCGCATGCTATCATATCGAGGATTTCGAGCATGTACAGCCCAAGCAGAACGCCCTTGGCCTGCTGGAGGAAGAGCTGCGCGGCAAGCGGCGCACGGGCGTGGTGTCCATGGGCTCCATGAGCGACCCCTACAATCCCCTCGAAAGGACGCTGTGCCTGACCCGTGGCGCATTGGAACTGCTGCGCCGTTACCGTTTCGGGGTATCCCTCACCACCAAATCCGCGCTGTGCACCCGGGATGCCGATGTGCTGGCGGATATCGCCCGTCACGCCCCGGCGCAGGTGCAACTATCCATCACCTGTGCGGAGGATGCCCTGTGTCGGCGCATCGAACCGCATGTGTCCCCTTCCTCGGAGCGGTTTGCTGCCCTGCGCACCCTCATCCATGCTGGTGTCTATGCCGGGGTATGGCTGAACCCGGTGCTGCCCTTCATCACCGACACGCCGGAGAATATTCTGGCTGTGGTACATCAGGCAGCAGAAGCCGGGGCTAAGTTTGTGGTGTGCTTCTTTGGCATGACGCTGCGCACTGGGAATCGGGAATATTACTTTGACGCATTGCAGCAAGCGTTTCCCGGCGTTCGGCAGAAATACCTGTCCACCTTCGGCAACGCCTATTCATGCGATTCACCCCGGGCCAGGGAGCTGTTTCGCCTGTTTCGGGCAGAATGTGAGCGTCTGGGGCTGGCATGGCGGTTTCAGGATATCAACCGGGCCGCACAGGCCAGTGTACCTCGTCAGCTTTCCCTGTGGGACGGCTGATGCTTGAGCACGCCCATGGTTGACAAGCATGGCAGTACGGACTATAATGGTTGCGTTTGCAACGATTCCATTTTAGCAAAGGATGGTGCCTGATGCCTCCCTTCATGCGGCAAATCAACATCACCTCCCGCTGCGCGCTGCTCTACCGGGAGCGTGAGCTTGCGGGCACGGGTCTGGCGGGCTGTCACACGCCCTATTTGCTGGCCCTGTACCGCCGTCCGGGCATTTCGCAGGAGGAGCTTGCCCGTGACCTGAACGTGAACAAGTCCTCCGTGACGCGGCAGCTTGCCGCCATGGAGGAAAAGGGCTATGTCCGCCGGGAGCCTGACCCCGCTGACCGGCGCAGCCTGCTGGTCTACCCCACAGACAAGGCCCTTGCCCTGCAGGAGCGTTTGCAGGACATTCTCCGCGCCTGGAGTGCCTACCTGACCGCTGATTTCACCCCAGAGGAAAAGGTAACCCTTTCCCGCCTGATGCGCCGCGTGGCTGACCGGGCGGAAGCCTATGTGAAGGGAGATGAACCGCCTTGCGAACCGTCCTGCGATACCTGAAGCCGCAAGTGGGCCGCATGTGCCTGCAGCTGGCCATCAAAATGGGCGGCACGGTGGCGGAGCTGTTCCTGCCCAGCCTGCTGTCCATCATTCTGGATACCTGCGCCCCGGCAGGCAACATGCGGGGTATCTGGTGGCTCGGTGCGGCCATGGTGGTGTGTGCGCTGACTGCCTGCATCGGGAATGTGGTCGCCAACCGCATGAGCACCAACATCACCCGGAAGTTCACTTATCAGCTGCGCTGCGACCTGTTCCGCAAGACCACCGCGCTCTCCGCCGCCCAGCAGGATCAGGTGACGGATGCCTCGCTGGTGTCCCGCCTGTCCACGGATACCTACTATGTACACAACATGGTGGACCGCTTGCAGCGTCTGGGCGTTCGCGCCCCGATTCTGCTCATCGGCGGCATTCTGGTCAGCCTGTCCCTTGACCCGGTGCTGACGCTGGTGCTGCTCTCGACGCTGCCGCTGCTGGCCCTGACGGTCATCATCTCCAGCCGCAAGGGCGTACCACTCTTTACCCGGGTGCAGGAAGGACAGGATCACATGGTGCGCAAGGTGCAGGAGAACATGACCGGCGCACGGGTCATCCGCGCCCTGTCCCGCACGCAGCACGAGCGGGATGCCTTTGGCGAAATCAATGGCGACCTGGCCGCCCGTCAGCGCAAGGCGGACATGACCATGGCCGCTGTCAGCCCCATTGTCAACCTGGTGCTGAACACGGGTCTGGCTCTGGTGGTGCTGGTGGGTGCGTGGCGGGTGCATGTGGGTGCCGCCATGCCGGGTGCCATCATTGCCTTTCTGAGCTACTTCACCATCATTCTGAACGCCATGCTGTCCATTTCCCGGCTGTTCGTGATGTATTCGAAGGGCTCGGCCAGTGCCAAGCGCATCGAGGAAATCCTTCTCATGCCCGATGACCTCCTGCCCACGGACGCACCCCGGCAGGAAACCACAGCGCATGTCACCTTCCGGGATGTGTCCTTTTCCTACAACAAGACCACCGACAACGTGTCCCATCTGACATTCTCTGTGGAGCATGGGCAGACGCTGGGCATTATCGGCCCCACAGGCTCGGGCAAGAGCACCCTGCTGGCCCTGCTCATGCGCCAGTACGACCCGGACAGCGGCGTTATCCTGCTGGACGGCTGTCCCCTGCCCTCCCTGACCCCCGAGGAGCTGCATGACCGGCTGGGCGTGGTATTCCAGAATGATTTCCTGATGGCGGACACCCTCCGCGAGAACATCCGCTTTGGCCGGGACGTCACGGATGCCTCCATCGAGGAAGCCATGGACTGCGCACAGGCAGGCTTCATCCGCAGCAAGGAGGGTGAACTGGACTTCCCGCTGAATGTGCGGGGCCGCAATCTCTCCGGCGGTCAGCAGCAGCGGGTGCTGATTTGCCGTGCGCTGGCCGGTGACCCCCGCCTGCTCCTGCTGGACGACTGCTCCTCCGCGCTGGACTTCCGCACAGACCGCGCCTTGCGCCGGGCTCTGCGCACGCGCCATGGGCAGGCGACCACCATCATTGTGGCCCAGCGGGTATCCTCGGTAATGGCGGCAGACAAAATTCTGGTGATGGACGGGGGCAGCATCATCGGCACAGGTACGCATGAGGAGCTGCTGCGCTCCTGCGGGATGTACCGCGAGCTGACCCGCATGCAGCTGGGAGGTGAAGCCGTATGAACATGGGCCGTGGATTTCAGGGAGGACGAGGCGGCAACAGCCGCGGCACCGGAGCGCGTCCCCGGCAGCCCTCCGGGCAGGTGCTGCGCAAGCTGTGGCGGTATCTGGCCCGTTACCAGTGGCTGATTGTGTCAGCCTGTGCGCTCAGCGTGGTGTGCAACGTGCTGACACTGCTTACGCCCAAGCTCTCCGGCGCGGCCATTGATGCCATCCTGCCGGGGAACGTGGATTTCCCGGTGGTGGTGCGCTATGTGCTGCTGATGGTGCTGCTGGCCGCAGTATCCGCCGGGCTGTCCTGGATGCTGTCCGCGATGATGATTCACCTGTCCCGCAGCGTGGTCAAGCAGATGCGCAGTGATCTGTTCGATCATATGACCCGCCTGCCGGTGAGCTTCTTCGACACCCATCAAACCGGCGATGTCATTTCCATCCTCTCCTATGATGTGGATACCGTGGGCTCGTCCATTTCCACCGACCTGACGCAGATTCTCACCAGCCTGATTACGGTGGTTGGCAGCTTCTCCATGATGCTGACCATTTCCCCGGTACTGCTGCTGATTTTCGTGTTCACCATCCCTGCTTCCATCCTCTTTACCCGGCATCGCTCCCGGGTGGTTCGCCCCCTTTTTGGCGCACGCTCCCGGATGCTGGGCAAGCTCAACGGCTACAACGAGGAAACCGTATCGGGCCTGAAAACCATCCGGGCCTATCATCAGGAGGAGGAGTTCAACCGTCGCTTTGCCCAGCACAACGAGGATGCCACCACGGCCACCTGGCGTGCCGACCACTACGCCACCATGACCGGCCCCACGGTGAACCTCATCAACAACCTGTCCATGTCCATGGTCAGCGTGTTCGGCTCCATCCTGTATATGATGGGCGGCATCACGCTGGGCGGGGTCAGCTCCTTCGTGCTGTATTCCCGCAAGTTCTCCGGCCCCATCAACGAATTTGCCAATATTCTCTCCGAGCTGCAGTCCGCGCTGGCCGCCGCCGAGCGTGTGCTGGGCCTGATTGAGCTGGAGGTCGAGCCGGAGGACGACCCCAACGCCCGGGAGCTGGACAGCTGCCAGGGGCGTGTGACCTTCCAGGACGTGTCCTTTGGCTACACACCGGAAACCACGGTGCTGCACAACATCCATTTCACCGCCGAGCCGGGCAAGACCATCGCCATCGTGGGCGAAACGGGCTGCGGCAAGACCACGCTCATCAACCTGCTGATGCGCTTCTACGATGTGAGCGAGGGTGCCATCCTGCTGGACGGTCAGGACATCCGCACCCTGACCCGGGCCAGCCTGCGCCAGCAGTTCACCATGGTTTTGCAGGACACCTGGCTGTTTGACGGCACGGTGTACGACAATATTGCCTATGCCCGCCCCGACGCCACCCGGGAGGAAGTCATCGCCGCCGCCAAGGCCGCGCACATCCATGACATGATTCTCTCCCTGCCCCAGGGCTATGACACCATCGTCACCGGCAGCGGCACAAGCATCAGCAAGGGACAAAAGCAGCTGATGACCATTGCCCGGGCCATGCTGCTGGATGCGCGCATCCTCATTCTGGACGAGGCCACCTCCAACGTGGACACCCGCACCGAGCATCTCATCCGGGATGCCATGCTGGCCCTGCAAAAGGGACGTACCAGCTTCATCATCGCCCACCGGCTCAGCACCATTGTGGGCGCGGATGAAATCCTCGTCATGGACAAGGGCCGCATCGTGGAGCGCGGCACCCATCATGCGCTGCTGGAGCGCGGCGGTGTTTACGCGGCCATGTACAACGCGCAGTTCGATCTGCCGCAGGCCGAGCAGTCTGCGTGAGTGGAGCTGGGCTGCCGCCCAGACCTGCGCAGGGGTTTCACCCCTGCACCCCACAAGGGGCATCGCCCCTTGACCCCTTTTCGCTGCGCGTTCCCATGGAGATTTTGGGAGCATGCAAAAATATGCGGGATGGTACGCAGGACAGTTTACCCCGGGGCATGAATGTGATACACTATGCCTATATCAGGTCGATACAACCGAATTTCAGGAGGAATGGTACCATGAAAGCCGCATTTGCCTGGCCCGGTCTGCAACTGGGCACATGCTATTATCCCGAGCATTGGGACAAAAGCCTTTGGCGGGATGACCTGCATCGGATGAAAGCCGCGGGGATTCGCATCATCCGCGTGGGTGAGTTCGCGTGGAGCAAGTTCGAGCCGGTGGAGGGTTTGTTCACCTACGATTTCTTTGATGAGTTCCTGCACCTGTGTGAGGAGGAGGGCATGCAGGTCATTTTCGGCACGCCCACGGCGACCCCGCCTGCCTGGCTGACGGACAAATACCCCGAATGTCTCAACACCTTCATGGACGGCACGCTGATGCGCCACGGCTCCCGGCGGCATTACAACTACAACGCGCCGCGCTATCAGGAGCTTTGCGCCCGGATTGTGGAGAAAATCGCCCGCCGCTATGGGCATCATCCGGCCATTGTGGGCTGGCAGATTGACAACGAGTTCAACTGCGAGGCCAACGAGTTCTATGCCGAGGCCGACAGCGATGCCTTCCGCCTGTTCCTGCGGGAAAAGTACGGCACGCTGGACGCGCTGAATCAGGCCTGGGGTACGGTATTCTGGAATCAGGACTACACCGACTGGCAGCAGGTGTATGTCCCCCGGCCCACGCCGACCGGGGCGCACAATCCCCATCAGGAGCTGGATTACCGCCGCTTCATTGCCGACAGCGTGGCAGCCTTCTGCCGCATGCAGGCAGCGATTCTCCGCCGCCATGTGGATGAGCGGATGTTCATCACCACCAACGGCATGTTCGGGCATATCGACAATCATCGCATGACCGAGGAAAGCCTGGACGTATACACCTATGATTCCTATCCCAACTTCGGCTTCCCGCTGGACGGCTCCTTCCGCGCAGGCAGCCTCAATGACCGCAAGTGGTCGCGCAACCTCACGGAGGTACGCAGCATCTGTCCGCACTTCGGCATCATGGAGCAGCAGTCCGGCCCCAACGGCTGGGTCAACCGCATGGAAGGCCCTGCACCCCGACCCGGGCAAATGACCCTGTGGGCCATGCAGAGCATCGCCCATGGCGCGGATTATGTCAGCTTCTTCCGCTGGCGCACCTGCACCTTCGGCACGGAGATGTACTGGCACGGCATCCTGGACTATGACAACCGCGACAACCGCCGTCTTGCGGAGGTTCACGGCATTCACGCCATGGTGGAGAAGCTGCAACCTGTGGCCGGTGCGGACAGCGTGGCCGCCTTTGCCATGGTGCGGGACTACGACAACCTCTGGGACGCGGAAATCGACGCATGGCACCGCCGGGTGCTTGGCCCCAGCGAAAAGGCCGTGTTCGAGACATCCCAGCTGACCCATACGCCTTACGACATGGTGTTCCTGCGCTCCTCCACCACGGCGGAGCAGCTGCTGCGCTATCCCGTGCTGGTCGTGCCGCATCAGGTGATGCTCACGCAGGCACAGGCCGAGCTGCTCACGGCCTACGCGGAGCAGGGCGGCACGCTGATTCTCGGCTGCCGCACGGGTCAGAAGGACGGCAGGGGCCACTGCGTCATGCAGCCCATGCCGGGTGCGCTGTCCGCTGCCACGGGGACACAGGTGAAGGATTTCACCTTCTGCAGCCCTGCCGAGGAACCCATCACCGCCGACTGGGACGGCACGCCCCTTGACATGCCTGTGTTTAACGATGTGCTGGAGGCACTGCCCGGTGCGAAGGTACTGGCCCGCTATGCGTCCGGCTACTATCAGGGCGAAGCCGCGCTGGTGGAGAACCGTGTGGGCCGTGGACGGGTGCTGCATCTGGGCAGCTGCTTCTCCCGGGCGAACCTGACCCGCCTGCTGGCCTATGCGGGTGCGCTCTCCCCCTGGGCCGATACGGTATCCCTGCCGGAGGGCGTGGAGCTGACCGTCCGTGAGAAGGATGGCCGCCGCTATCTGTTCCTGCTCAATTATCAGGCGCAGCCGCAGGAGGTCGTGTTCCATCGGCCCGTCACCTCCCTGCTGTCGGGCGATACGCTGGAAGGCTCCGTGACCCTGACGGCGTATCAGGCCGAGGTTGTTGCGCTGGACTGATGATTCTATCATGCAGAAAGAAGGCATGACCATCATGCAGGATACCCTGAAGCTGCGCGACAGCCGCGTGAAGATGATTGCCCATCGCGGCGTGAGCGGTCTGGAGCGGGAGAACACCGCCGCAGCCTTTGTAGCAGCAGGCAATCGTTCCTACTGGGGCATTGAGACCGATGTCCACCGCAGTGCTGACGGCGCGTACATCATCATTCATGACGATGACACAGGCCGTGTGGCCGATGCTTCGCTATCCGTGGAAGGCAGCGACTTTGCAGCCTTGCAGGCCCTGACCCTGCGGGACATGGACGGCCAGCCCCGCCGTGACCTGACGCTGCCCCTGCTGGCGGAATACAGCCGTATCTGCCGCAAGTACGGCAAGGTCAGCGTGCTGGAGCTGAAGAATCACTTTGCCCCGGAGCAGGTGGCGGAGATTGTCGATATCGTCCGCGCTGCCGGATGGCTGGAGCATACCGTGTTCATTTCCTTTGACCTGGATAACCTCATCAGTCTGCGTTCCCTGCTGCCCGACCAGCCTGCCCAATACCTGGTTGGTGCAGACCGTCCTGACCTCCTGGAAACCCTTATCCGCTATCGGCTGGACCTGGATATACTCCACACCGCGCTGACGCCGGAGCTTGTCCAGCGTGTCCATGCCGCTGGCCGCCTGGTCAACGTGTGGACGGTGAATGACCTGTCGGACGCACAGCGCATGGCAGACTGGGGTGTGGACTGCATCACCAGCAACATCATTGAATAACACATGGAGGTTTTGACGTGAGCATCATCGACTTTCACACGCACCCTTTGCTGAACAGCAGCCAGAGCCTGTGCTTCTACCCGAACACCGTGCCTGACACGCCCGAAGGCTTCCGTCAGCAGCTGCTGGACAGCGGCATCACGCACATCTGCGGCAGTGTCCTGCGCGCTGACCGCACCTTTGACATGAAGGATTTGAATGATGCTGCCCTGACCCTGCGGGAAACGCTGGGCGATTTCTACACGCCCGGCTTCCACATTCACCCTGCATCCATGGAGGCGTCCAAGGCGGAGATTCACCGCATGGGCAAGGCTGGCGTGAAGCTCATCGGTGAGCTTGTCCCCTACATGCACGGCTGGAACAACTTTGCACAGCGCACCTGGGTGGAGGAGCTCAACGCCCTGCTGGACGAGGCGCAGCCCTACGGCATGGTGTTCAGCTACCACACCATCTGGGACTGGCCGCTGGAGCCGGTCATCGCCGCGCACCCGAACATGGCCTTTGTGGCGGCCCATCCCGGTGACCGGGACAGCGTACCCCTGCATGTGGCGCGCATGCGCCGCTATGACAACGCCTATCTTGATTTGTCCGGCACAGGCATTTTCCGCTTCGGCAGCATTCGGTACCTGGTGGATCAGGTGGGTGCAGACAGGATTCTGTTCGGCACGGACTACCCCATCTGCAACCCGGAAATGTATATTCATGCAGTGCTGGGCGAGCATCTGGGCGACAGGGTGGAGCAGATGATTTTCCACGACAACGCCGCCCGCCTGCTGGGACTGTAATACAACAAAAAAATCGGTGCGAAGGCTTTCCTTGCCGGAAGTCTCCGCACCGATTTGTTATGGCCAGCATGGACAAGGGTTCATGGGCCTGAGCTGTTATTCGTTCCCGAAATGCTTCACAATTCGGATGATGCTGGCCAATGCGCTGTTCAGCTCCTTGATTTCGCTCCGGCTGTAGCCTTCAGGCCAACCCTTGACCTGTTCAGCGATGGACTGCTCAATTTCCACCAGCTTCTCCTGACCCGCCGGCAGCATGCACACATTGACCATGCGCCGGTCATGCTCATCCCGCACACGCTCCACCAGTCCCTGGTCCCGCAGCGTGTCCACCAGAGGGGTGATATTGGGCTTGGCAATGTTCAGCTTGCCGGACAGCTCACCAATGGACACAGGCCCATTGCGGAGCATGACAAGGATCTGCATATGGGACAGGGGCATGCCCGTCTCCCTGGCAATGACATCCATGCGAACCATCCGCTTGGGGAACAGCGGCAATACCTCCATCAAATTTGCCGCTAAACTGCTTACCAAGTCAGCGTCCGTCATCCACTTTTTCGCCATTGCCTATCCCTCCACAGAGCTTTTG
>JBJEUL010000096.1:0-5658 GCA_051883835.1 Aristaeellaceae bacterium | reverse complement strand
ACATGGACGGCACGCTGCTGGGCAAGGAGCGGGGCGTGATTCCCCCGGTGAACCTTGCCGCCCTGCAAGCGGCGCAGCGTTGTGGGATTCATCTTTGCCTGGCATCTGGCCGTGCGCCGGATGACGCAGGCTTCCACGCGCTGGATGCAGGACTGCCCATGCACATCATTGCCCTGAACGGCGGTGTGCTGCTGGATGAACCTCTGGGGCCGGTGGTGAGCAGCCGCTATCTGCCGGAGGATGCTGCACGGCGGGTGTACGGGCTGATTCAGCAGGCGCAATTGCCCTGTGCGGTGTTCAGTGACCATGATGTGGTCCTCAGCCGCCCGGACACCTACACCGGGAAATGGAAGGAAGTCTGGGGAACCTTTATGGACCGGGAGGGTGGGCGCACCCGGGTAATCCAGGACGCATCGGCTGTGGCAGCGCGGCTTGCACGGGTGAGCAAGTTTGTCGTGACCTCCATTTCGGAGCCTGTGCTTTTGGTGCCCCTGCGGGAGCAATTGACGGCCCTGTGCCCGGAGGTGGAAGTGACCTCCAGCTGGGTGGACAATATTGAAATCAATCCCTGCGGGGTGAACAAGGGAGCCGCGCTGACCGCACTGGCGGCGCGTTTGGGCATCCCCATGGCGCAGGTGATGGCCATTGGCGACAATGACAATGACGTGTCCATGCTGGAAGCCGCTGGTTTTGGTGTGGCCATGGGCAACGCCACGCCTGCCGCGCTGGCTGCTGCCGGTTATGTTACGCTTCCCTGTCTGGAAAATGGTGTGGCTGCCGCTATTCGTGCGCTGGCCCTCGGGGAGGATGTTCACGGCGTGAAGCCCCTGCACTAAAACATACTGAAGCCGTTCCCGTCAGCATGAGGGAACGGCTTCAGTATATCCTGCGGAAAGCCTGCTCCTCTGGGGAAGGTAGCTGAACGCAGCGGTGGCGGATGAGGGCGTTCCTCGTGTAGTCCCCGGAACCTGCCGTTTCCAACGCGGACGAACTGCATCGTCTGCTTGGAAACTCAGTTTTGTGATTTTCCTTTTTCCATGTGTGAACATGTTGCGCTGGGCTGCCGCCCAGACCTGCGCAGGGGTTTCACCCCTGCACCCCACAAGGGGCATCGCCCCTTGACCCCTTTCCGCTGGCGCGTTCCCTTGGAGTATCGGTTATTGCTGCATCAGGGTACGGCGCAGGTCACCGGTCTGGTCGTAGAGGGCCATGGCCTGCTGCTTCATGGCGGCAGAAAGGGCCGTTGCATCCTCGGCCTGCATGATGGCCTCCTGCGATTCAGGCCATGCCTGCGCCATGGTCAGAATCCCCTCAATCAGCGGCGGATAGGGCCTGGCAAAGCGTTCCCGGGCCGTTTGCTCCCACAGGGCCATGCTTTCTCCCAGCGAGGCCGTTGTGGCCCGGGCCGCGTCAGGCATGGCCTCGCCCGCATCCAGCGCAAGGGCCGTGTTCCGCATCAGCGTGGCGGCCTGCCCCATCAGGGACAGCCCTGCTTCCGCCACATCCAGCTGCCCCGCCATGCCCGACAGCCGCAGCGTCAGCGCAGGACAGGGCCATTCATGCAGGTAGGTGTCCACCTTCTGCATGGTGGTCAGCCGTTCCCGGACGGCGGCGGCTTCCTCCCTGCTGCCATAGCAGGCGATGAACACCCGCCATTTGCCCCCATCCTCCGCCACATAGCCCGGTGCGCCCCGGTCAGCGTAGGCATTCACGCGGCCCTCGGCGGCTTCCCGGGTGGAATAGACCCCCGTTTGAATGGCATACCAGGTATCCTGCGGCAGCGTGATTTCCCGGGTGGTCACGGTTTCGTCAAAGGCAGCGGTCACGGGCGTAGCGGTTGGCGCGTACATGGGCGTGGCGGTGATGCTCTCCCGACCCTTGAAGTGGGAGGCAATCCCAGCCAGGATGACCAGTGCTGTCAGGAACAGCAGGAGCTTTCGCAGCATGGCTTGTCCCCGCTCCCGCCTGTAACGCCGATTCTGTCTGCGGCTCACGCGCATCCCCTCGCTTTCGTGCAAGGCTATGCCGCCGGGGGTGGAAACATGCGCCGTCACGGGGCATTTTCGGGGGTGACGCGGGGGGCGGAAGTGTGCTATACTATCCGTATCATCACCGGCAAGCGTGATTCGCCGGCGTATCCATATCACACTGAGGAGACGTGAAGCATCCATGAAGTATCATATTGACACCATTCCCCTGTGGGACGCCATCAAGCTGGACGGCGAATGCCTGCTGTGTGCGCTGGAGCGCAAGACCGAGCTGGGCGAAGCGGAACGCTATCTGGGCGCATCGGTGATGGAGCCGGACGTGCGCGTGCAGGTCAACGACAAGGGCTTCTGCCGCCATCACCAAACGATGCTGTTCGTGGGTGACAACCGGCTGGGCCACGCCCTGATGCTGGAAAGCCACATGATTGAAACCCGCGACCGGGTGAAGAAGCCCTTCCGCGAACTGCAAAAGGCCGCGCACACCTACGCGGAGGCCTCGCTGATGGATCGCATGACCAGCAAGGGGCAGGCGGCCCGCCGCAAGCTGACGGAGCAGGCGCAGACGCTGGCGAAGCTATCCCACACCTGCATCATGTGCGACAGCATTGCCGAGAACATGGCCCGCTACCGCCGCACCTTCTTCCACCTGTACAAGACGGACACGGAGTTCCGGCAGACGCTGGCCAACGGCAAGGGCCTGTGCCTGCCGCATGCGGCCCAGCTGCTGGAGGAAGCCCCGGAGAAGCTGTCGCCCAAGGAGCTGACGGAGTTTGTGGATATGCTGTGCGAACTGGAAACCCGTAACCTGGACAGGATGCAGGAGGACATCTCCTGGTTCATCAAGAAGTACGACTATCGCTTTGGCGATGAGCCCTGGAAGAACAGCCGTGACGCTGTGGAGCGCACGGTGAACAAGCTGCGCGGCTGGTGTGTCGGCAAGGAACCGAACCCTGAGGAAAAGCCCGGCTTCTGACCCCTCCAAGTGAACGCGCCAGCGGAAAGGGGTCAAGGGGCGATGCCCCTTGTGGGGTGCAGGGGTGAAACCCCTGCGCAGGTCTGGGCGGCAGCCCAGCGCAACACATTAGCACATCAAAAAGGAATCGGAAAAAACGCGAGTTTCCAAGCAGACGACGAAGTCCGTCCGCGTCGGAAACGGCATGTTCCGAAGTCTACAAGAGAACGGCCTCATCCCCCACTGCCCCCCCGAACGCACCAAACGGCGCGACTCCCCTCCGAGAGCCGCGCCGCTATTTTCTGTACCACCCACCACAAAGCAAAAGAAAAACCTGCAATCAGCGATTGCAGGTCTTTGCGTGGCTCAGATAGGATTCGAACCTATGACACTCCGGGTATGAACCGAATGCTCTGGCCAACTGAGCTACTGAGCCACATGGTTGCGGGGGTGGGACTTGAACCCACGACCTCCGGGTTATGAGCCCGACGAGCTACCAAACTGCTCTACCCCGCGTCATTCCGTGTCTTGCGGCGACGAGATATATAATACACGATATTCATTCAAATGTCAATGGGTTTGCGAAAAATATTTTGACTTTTTTCATCCGACGTAATGGCATGCACCCCTCGCAGGAGGATGGCCCCGTCCCACAGGCAGGCCACGGTCTGCCCTGCCATGGCCGCCATGGCCGCGCCAAAGAGCCGCAGAGCTGGCACAGGAGCCAGCCATGCGGTCAGCACCAGCGTCACCGCCGAGGAAACAATGGTGCCCGTCAAGGCCTGCCGCTGCAAGCCCAGTCCTGCAACCATGCCGCCCATGACCTGCAACAGGGCCGTCACCAGGGCCATGGGACACAGCACCCGCAGCAATCCTGCCAGTGCAGGCTGCTGATACAGCCACACACTGATGAGTTCCGCCCCCAGCCACAGCACCGCCGCTGCTGCCAGACCGATGCCCGCCGCCGCCAGAAGCATCTGCCCCATGACCCGCTTCAGCTTGCCTGGCTGACCCTCCAGCCGGGACACCGCAGGCGTGGCCACCGTACATACCGCGCCGGTGATGATGCTGGGGGCCATCATCAGCGGCATGGCCATGCCATTGAGCAGCCCGAACTGTGCCGCAGCCGCGGACGCGGACAGCCCGGAACGGCGCAGGCACATGGGCAGCAGCACCGCATTGAGCATGCGCATGCCGGTCATGCACAGCCGCGCCACCGCCATGGGCGCACTCAGGCGGAACAGCTCCTTCATCAGCGCGCGGCTGGGCCGGGCAAGGCTTCGCGGGATGCGCACCGCCCGGCGCAGCAGCAGCAGGGCCATGCAGGCCGCCGCCAGCTCCGCCACCTCGGGCAGTGCGGCAGCCACTGCAATGCTGCCCCTGCCGAAGCTCCACAGCAGCACGGCAGACAGCGCAAAGCGAACCGTCTGCTCCACGCCCTCGTTCAGCGCGGGGGTAAGGGTATCCTGTCGGCCGCAGCAATAGCCGTTGTACACGCTGCACTGCCCCAGCAGCAGCACGGCGGGAGTCCCGGCAAGGATGGCCGGGAGCGTACGCGTATCCCCCAGCAGCCACGCCAGCAGCGGAGCGCACAGCAGCACCACGGGCATGGTGATGAGCGCGATGCGCAGGTTTAGCCGAAGCCCTGCCCGCAGCACATGAGGCTGATCCACGCCGGGATGCCGGGCGGTCATGCGGCTCATGGCGGAAGGCACACCAGCCACCACCGGTGTCAGGGCCAGCATGCCCACCGAATGCGCCATTTCCATCACGCCCAGGGCCTCCGCACCCATCATCCGGGCGTAGAGCAGATGCAGGGCAAAGCCCAGCCCCCGGGTGAAACCGTTGCCCAGTGTGAGAATCAGGGCCTGCCCTTTCAGGCTCCGGGCCATGGCGGACACCTCCTTGCGCTTGCAGGAGGATATGCGCCTGCGCTGCGAAAATTGCCTGACGCACAGCCCTCGACATGTGGTTGACACCTGCCATGCCAGCCGCTATAATGATACAAAATGGCGGAAGAAGGCGAGCAGGGATGGACAAGTGGGATTCCCGGTTCATGCAGATGGCCCATGTGATTGCAGGATGGACGAGCTGCTACATGCCCGGACGGAGCATCGGCTGCGTCATCGTCAAGGACAAGCGCATCATGACCACGGGCTACAACGGTGCGCCCGGCGGCTTGCGCACCTGCCGGGAGCGGGGCGAGTGCATGCGCCGCAAGCTGGGCATTCAGTCCGGCACCCGGGCGGAGCTGTGCTATGCCATCCATGCGGAGCAGAACGCCATCATTCAGGCGGCGAAGCTGGGCGTATCCATTGACGGGGCTACGCTGTACTGCACGCATCAGCCGTGCAGTGTGTGCGCGAAGATGATTATCAACGCGGGCATTCGGCGAGTGGTGTATCAGGAGGGGTATCCGGACGATTTCTCGCTGGAGATTTTCGCGGAAGCGGGTATTCTGCTGGAGAAGTATGACCCGGAGAATGCGCCGCCTGTCAACTGACAGGCGGGCATGGGATGGTTCCCTTGAAGGTTGCGGAACAAGCCGTTTCCTGCGCGGACGAACTGCGTCGTCTGCTGGAAAACTCGCGTTTTTTCCTTTCCTTTTTGCTATGTGGGACGTGTTGCGCTGGGCTGCCGCCCAGACCTGCGCAGGGGCCTTGCCCCTGCACCCCACAAGGGGCATTGGACTGTTCCCCGTCCAATGGACACTGGAAA
>JBJEUL010000095.1:0-5686 GCA_051883835.1 Aristaeellaceae bacterium | reverse complement strand
AACGAGGAGCATGGCTGGCTGGAGGACATCCTCCCCAGAAAGAGCGAGTGCCTGCGCCCGCCGGTGGCCAATGTATCGCTGCTGCTGATTGTGGTGGCTCCCACCCCCGCGCCTGACCTGCTGCTGGTGGACAGGATGATGATTCGTGCCCGCCAGCAGGGCATGAAGCTCGCACTGGTGGTGAACAAGTGTGACCTGGCCGAATCCCTCGCGGATGCCCTGCGAAAGCAGTATGCCGGGGCGGAGCTGCCGGTGTTCGCGGTGAGTGCGCTGGAAAACCGGGGTCTTGCCCAGTTGCGCGAGCATATGATCGGTGAGCTGTGCTGCCTGACGGGGCAGTCCGGCGTGGGCAAAAGCACGCTGCTGAATCATTTGCTGGGGCTGGAGCTGGAAACCGGCGAAATCAGCCAGAAAATCCAGCGGGGCAAGAACACCACCCGTCACGCGGAGCTGTTGCTGGTGGATGGCCTGCGGGTGCTGGACACGGCAGGCTTCAGCCTGCTGGAGCTGGACGCAGCCACCGAGCCCATCACGCTGAAAAGTTTCTACCCGGAGTTCGCCCAATGGGAGGGGCAGTGCCGCTTCAATCCCTGCTACCACGACCGGGAGCCGGGCTGCGCGGTGACGGCGGCCTGTCAGGCAGGCAGCATGGACGAGCAGCGTCTGGAGCGGTACCGGCAGCTGCTGCAGGAAGTCCGACAGACCTGGAAGGAACGATACGATTGAACCTGCGCCCACTGCGCAGACAAACAGGGAGGTAACGGATATGGTCAAGGTTGCGCCGTCCATTCTGGCGGCGGATGTGCTGAATCTGGAGCGGGATGTTCAGCGGATGATTGACGCCGGGTGCGACATGCTGCATGTGGACGTGATGGATGCACACTTCGTCCCGAACCTGAGCTACGGCCCGGAGGTGGTCAAGGCTCTGCACCGCCGCTTCTCCACGCCGCTGGATGTCCATCTGATGATGGACAACCCGGAGAAGTACCTGGACGTGTTCTGCGATGCCGGAGCGGACTGGCTGACCATCCACGCGGAGATTCCGGGGGATGTAGCGGCCATGCTGCGCCATATCCGCGCCCGCGGCGTGAAGGCCGGCCTGTCCCTAAAGCCCGGTACGCCGGTGGAGGCGGTGCGTCCGTTGCTGCCCTTGGTGGACATGCTGCTGGTGATGACGGTGGAGCCGGGCTTCGGCGGGCAGAAGTTCCAGCAGGGCATGCTGGGCAAACTGGCGGAGCTGCGGGCATGCGGCTTCACGGGCCTGACGGAGATGGACGGCGGTGTGGGGATGGATAACATTGCCCTGCTGGCCGACCACGGGCTGGATGTGGCCGTGATGGGAACAGCCATGTATCACAGTGATCATCCCGCCCGGGACATGGCACACATCCACAGCCTGTAACACTGCCATGCATGGACACACCGCCTGCGGGAGATACTGCCCTCAGGAGGTGGATGCCCATGGAAAAGAAACCTGACCGCAAGCCGCTGTTCACCCTGTCCCGCCGAAAGCACATCATGCGCCGCAAGGGAAAAACGCAATAGTGGGCAAAAAAGTGCCGGAAGGCTGTTTCACGCCGCGCAAAGGCGGGTATAATCCTGATGTGACGTGGACGGACAGTGCTGATACGGCACGCGGATACGGCAGAGACAACAAAGGAGTGAATGACATGGCCTGCAAGGTGAATGTAAGCGGCGGTACGCTTCCTCAGGCGGAAATTGATGCCTATATTGCCCGGGCAACCAAGAAGTTTGGCCGGGAGCCTTATGGCATGGATATCCATGTGGATGGCGATTATGTGGATTTGTCCTATGATTTCGGTAGCCAGCCCTTCCAGCGCATCCGTCGCATCACGGGCTATCTGGTGGGCACGCTGGACCGTTTCAACAACGCCAAGCGCGCTGAGGAGCATGACCGCATCAAGCACACTGTCCCCGGTGCGAATTGACCCCAAAGCAATCATGCGGTGCTGCCAAGCAACCAAAAAGCATGCCGGTGTGTTCTCACTTCAGGGAACGCACCGCTTTTTGTGTGCGCGTCAGGTCACTCGAAGATGTGTACAGGGACGGACAATGGCATGCCGAGCATCACCCATTCTCTTGAACGTAGATATGATTGTATCATAAAAAGGAAGAAATAGGGGAATGATTCTAAAAGTACAAATGATGTGGAAACGCATTCTTTCGCAAAAATTTTCGATTTTCCTGGAATAGGGCTTGCATTTCTGCCGCAAATGTGCTATAATTATTTTCGTTGACAGCGCGGGATTATAGCTCAGTTGGTTAGAGCGCCACGTTGACATCGTGGAGGTCAGAGGTTCGAGCCCTCCTAATCCCACTCACACCGCAGGGTCTTGATTCACAAGGCTTTGCGGATTTTTTATTGCTATGAAAGCATAGATGCTTTTGCCCCCAAAAGACAGCCACCTGCCGCAGTTTGTCGCTGCAGCAGGTGGCTTTGGGTACGGTGATTTACTTGGCCTGGGTGTCCAGATTGATCAGCTTCCAGGTGGAGGTGATGTCCGGGGAAATCTCGCCCTGCTGACGGATATACTCAGCCAGCAAATTGCGGGCCTGTCCCAAGTCCTCGCCCTGCACCATGTCGTACTGGGTGGAGTAGATGATGCGCGCGGCATCGTTGGGGGTGAAGGGGCAACCATGGTCGTTGAGGTACTGGATGTAGTCGCCACCGCCGTTGTAACGGTAGTTGTTCACCACTACGGTGAAGGTGTCGTCATCCTGGACTTCCACGCCGTTGTAGGTCATGGAGGCAATGCGGCTGCCGGCCTCGGCACACACATCAATGTCATAGCTGAAGCCATCGCCATAGATAACATCGTAGTAGGTCAGACCGCCATTGACCACCAGCTCGCCGCTTTCGTCATAGCCCAGCTTGGAGGCAGAGAATTCCAGCCAGGTGCGGACTTCGCGGCCGCTCATAGTAATCTGGTAGAACCAGTTCTCATAGCGGTACAGCCGGAACATGTCGCCCAGCACGATGTCACCGGCGGGAATCAGGTTGGCTGCATCGCCGCTGGTCAGGGGCGCGGTGATGGACAGCTGCGCGGGCGTGTCATCGGAGGGATCATTGGGGGTGTTCAGGCCGGTCTGGTCATACGCGCCCCACAGCTGCACCCGGTTGACCAAATCCACGAACGCGGAGGGCGCAGTGCCCAGACCGGACGCGGTGAAGTCGCCGGTAGCCTTGCCGATGGGCTGGAGCAGGTAGTCATTCCAGACTGTCTGTTCATAGGGGAGCAGGAGGGCTTCCAGCGCGGTGTCGATGGGGTATTCGCGCATGGACACCACTTCGGCTGCCACCGTCTTGGTACCGGTGGCCTTGTCCACCGTCACGCGGGCCTGACCGATGGCGTTGGCCTTGGTGCTGGGGGAGATGACGGGCACGATGCTGCCCTGCGCATTGGCGATTTCGGTCACGCCGTTGCGATGCTCGTGGCCGGAGAACACAAGGTCGATGGTGGAGGTCTGCTCAATCAGAGCGCGGATGAAGTCGGAAGCCGCATCGTGGTCAATGCCGGAGTGGCTGACCAGCACAATGACATCGGACTGCTCGTCCATCTCGGCCTCATAGTGCAGGTAGGTTTCAATGGGATTGGCAAAGCAGATGCCCTCCCAGTTGGCAGGCACATCCCACTGGGGAATGTTGGGGTTGCCGATGCCCATGACAGCCACCTTCACGCCGTCATAGTCGTAGATGCGGTAAGGCTCGTAGCCCATCCAGGTGGCCCAATCCTTCTGGGCATCGCTGTTGGTGGCAGCGTCCAGATAGTTGGCCATGGAAACCCACAGCGTGTCCTCGCCCTCGGTGGCAGGGGCGGTGGCATCGCTCAGCTGATGCTGAAGAATCTCCATGCCGTAGTTGAATTCATGGTTGCCCAGCACCCACATGTCGTAGTCCAGAGCGCGCAGGGCCTTCACGCAGGGGTCAGCTTCATTGCCCTTGTAGAAAGCATAGTAGTAGCTCAGGGGTGTGCCCTGAATGGTGTCACCCGCATCGGCCAGGAACACATGCTCATGCTGCGCACGCATTTCCTTGATGTAGGTGGCCACACGGGTCAGGCCCTGACGATAGGTGCCCGACTTGCTGACATCGACCGTGTAGTCGGTGGCAAACATCTGTCCGTGTATGTCGGACGTACCCAGGAAGAGAATCTCCACAGGCTCACTGCTCTGTGCCATGGCAGGCACCATCCATGCCATGCAGAGCATCACCGTGAGCATCCATGCTGCCAACCGTGAAATGTTTCTGTTCATACCCTACCTCCTGATGTAATGATGGGCTTTCTATATGTCATCATACCATACTTTTGCCCCCAAAGCCATCCTCCAAGGGACCGCGCCAGCGAAAAAGGGTCAAGGGGCGATGCCCCTTGTTCGGTAGCAGGGGCAACGCCCCTGCGCAGGTCTGGGCGGCAGCCCAGCGCAGCATGCCCGTCACCCCTGCTGGAACGGGAACGCCGCCAGCGCATTGCGCCAGTACACATCCTCCAGCTCCTCCGGGGTGAACAGCACACCGTTGTCCAGATAGCCGTACAGGTTCTCGTAGCTATCCCGGGTCAGGGGCGAGGGCAGGTCGCTGCCCCACATCAGCTTGCGATGGCCCACAATTTCCTTGGCCAGACCAATGTAGCGGCAGGCGGTGGGGTAGGGGAATACCTCCGGCTTGGTTTTCCACGGCACGGCGGACAGGTCGAACCAGATGTTCTCCGCTTTCATGGCGGTCAGGGCGCGCACAAGCCCCTCATCCTCGCCCAGACGCGGCGCGGTCAGGTGACACACAATCAGGTGCATGTGCGGGAACCGGGCCGCCAGGTCGGCGATGGCATCCGGCTGAAAGCTGGCATTGGGCTGGGTGCCGATGTCCATCACCAGCGTGCCGCCGCCCTCCGCAATGGCCTGAACAATGGGCAGAAAGCGCGGCCCGTTCAGGCGGAAAGGCTCATGATAGCTCATGATGCCCCCGTCCGAGCTGACCTCGAACTTGACCGTTTTGACCCCCTCCCGCACAAAAAACCGGTCAAAAATCTTCTCCCAGTTGCCCGCGAAGGGGTCAAAGGTGAAGGCAGGCAGGAACATGTCAGGGTATGCCCGAGCCGCCTCCAGGGTGTATTCGTTCTGGAAGCCGTAGAAGCTCCCTTGCAGCAGGACCGCCTTTTCCACGCCCTTGTCGGTCAGGAAGGCATGCAGGCGTTCCGTGGTCACGTCCCGCTCGCCCAGTGCCTCGGGGAAAAGCAGAAATTCATTGCCGTCTGCCCAGCGGGCCATGCCCTTGCCCACAGCGCGCAGTTCACCGCCCCGGGCAAATCCGTGCAGATGCTCAACCACATGCGCGTGAACGTCAATCAGCTTTCTCATGGTGGATGCTATCCTCCTGTACGATGAAATTGTCCTGTTGTCCCCATGATAACAGAGCCTGCCGCGAATGTCAACAAGCCCCCAAAACCATCAATATCCCTGCGGCCTTAACAACAGACCGCAGGGATAAAGCTGCACCGCGCAGCGTTACAGCATATGCACGCATCCTTCCCGGAAGGACAGATACGCCGTGTCACCCACCCGGTAGACCTTGCGGCCGGCGGGACAGTAATCCGCCAGCTTGACCAGCGTGTCGCCCACCATCAGGTGATAGTTCTGGTACGCGCCCATGAAGCAGGACAGCACCACC
>JBJEUL010000094.1:0-5712 GCA_051883835.1 Aristaeellaceae bacterium | reverse complement strand
TCCCTCCACAGAGCTTTTGGATACTGTGTCAAATCTCGTATTATAATGTATTATAATGCTCTTTGACCATTCTTGCAAGGCACAATGGTGCATAGAAAAACATTTCCAAACCGATTTGCATCCGTTGACACGTTTTTTTGTGTACAACGGGACATGCTTGGTTTTGCTGTCGTCTGCGTGGATTGTTTGTCCGATATCTATACCATAGGCCGCCCGGTGCAATGACCAGGCGGCCTATGCGGGCTGTCGCCCAGACCTGCGCAGGGGCGTTGTCCTGCACCCTACCAGGGACATCGCCCCTTGACTCCTTCGACGCTGGCGCGATTCCTTGGGGGTGGGCGTGTTATGGGTGCTCGGCTTGGCGGAAGGTTTCGCCAAGGGCGGAAGCGATGGTGGGCAGCTCACGGGAGAGGGTGCATACATGCGGGACTTCCTCCAGCCAGAGGATGCCGCGGGTCTGGCTGCTCACGCCGCTGACGATGACATCCGCACTGTCCCGGGAAATGGTTTCGTCGGCGTGGGACTGCACGGCTAACAGCGGACAGGTGACAGCATGCAGGTTCCGCCGTGCCATGTGAATCAGCGTGGACAGGTCTGCCGCGCAGCGTGTCGGGAAGCCAGGATAGCCAAAGTCATAGCGGCTGTCCACCATGGCGGCACGCTCCCCACTGCCCCGCCACCAGACCATGGGCATGAACGGCGCAGCATAGCGTGCCAGGGGCATGAAGCGGTTCTGCACGGCCATGGGCGCGGAGATGGGCGCGGCGGCGGTCAACTCCATCTGCTCGGCCAGCAGCAGCGTCAGCACGCCGCCCATGCTCAGCCCCGCCACGCTGACATGCTCGTAGCGATCCTTCAGCGCCACGCAGGCTTCCTTGGAGGCCTGCAGCCAGTCCTGCCAGGTGGTGCGCCCCATATCCTCCATGGTGGTGGCATGGCCGGGCAGGTTGATGCCCTGCACGGTGAAGCCCTGCGCATGCAGTGCCTCCCCCAGCGGGCGCATATGCCCCGCCGAGCCTGTGAAGCCGTGCATCAGCAGCACCGCATGCCCATCCCCCTGCAGGAAGAAGGGCTGGCATGCAGGCGCAGAAAAATCTACGTCCGGTCGCTTTCCCATGGCTGCCCTCCTTTATGGCTGTTCAATGGCATCAATGCTGGCCTGCTTGCCCAGCACCAGCAGCACATCTCCGCCGCGCAGCATCATGTCCGCGCCCGGAGAAGCCAGAAACTCGTTGCCCCGGTGAATGGCCAGCACACTCAGACCGTAATTCCGGCGAACGTTCACATCCACCAGCGTGCGCCCGCACCAGGATGAGGGCGCGCGAAGCTCTGCAATCTGATAATCATCCGCCAGCTCCATCATATCCAGAATGCTGGGCGTGACCAGGGACTTGGCCATGCGTACCCCCATGTCCCTCTCCGGGAAAACCACCTTGTCCGCGCCCACCTTGCGCAGCACCTTGGCATGCAGGTCGTCGATGGCCTTGGCCAGCACATAGGGCACACCGGCTTCCTTGCACAGCACCGTCACCAGAATGGAATCGCGGATGGAGCCGATGCACACCACCGCCACGTCAAAGTTGCTCACGCCCATGGTTTGCAGGGCTTCCTCATCCGTGGCGTTGGCTTGAATGGCCTGCGTTACATAGGGCGCGATGTCCTCGACAACCTCCGCATCCGTATCCACAGCCAGCACCTCATGACCCATTTTGCACAGGCTCTGAGCCAGACTGCCGCCGAAGCGGCCCAAGCCCAGCACAAGGAATTGCTTCTTCTGATTCTTTCGCATGCTGAATAAACCTCCTCAGCCGATCATCATGCTCTCCTCCGGGTAGCGGAGGCGATTTTGCGTATTGTTCTGCTTGTTGGCCAGCGCGAAGGCCAGCGTCAGTGGGCCAACGCGGCCAAAGTACATCACCGGAATCAGCACCAGTCGGCTGACCACGGTCAGCTGCGGCGTGCCGATGGTGGACACACCCACGGTCGCCAGTGCGCTGGCGGACTCGAACAGCAGGTCAATGAAGGGATAGCCGTCCTGCTCCGCCAGGGTCAGCAGCATGGTGCAGCTCAGCAGGAGCATCAGGTAAATGAACAAGATGGACAGAGCGCGGCGCATCAGACCCTTGGGCAGCCGCTTGCCAAAGACATTGACCTCCTCCTGACCGCGCACCACACTCAGGACAATCAGCAGCAGCACGCTGACCGTGGTGGTCTTGACGCCGCCGCCGGTGGAGGCCGGGGACGCGCCGATGAACATCAGGATGACGCTCAGCAGCTTGGAGGATTCCTTCATCTGCGCCAAATCAATGGAATTGAAGCCTGCCGTGCGCATGGTCACGGACTGGAAGAAGGCATTGAGCAGCCGGATGGCTCCGTTGGGTTCTCCCTTGGCCAGCGTATCCGGATTATTCCACTCCACCAGCGCGTAGAACACCGTACCCGTCACCACCAGCCCTGCCGAGACCACCAGCACCACCTTGGTATGCAGGGAGAAGCCGCGCCATCCCTGCTTCCAGCCCCGCCAGACCTCCAGCATCACCGCAAAGCCCAAGCCGCCCAAAATAATCAGTGCGGATACGGTCAGCAGCACCACAGGGTCACGGTCAAAGCCCGTCAGGCTGGAGAAATTGCCAAACAGGTCAAACCCGGCATTGCAGAACGCACTCACGGAATGGAACACCGCATACCACAAGCCCTTGTCCCATCCGAAGCGGGGAATCATGCGCATAGCCAGCAGCAGCGCACCTGCGCCCTCAATAACCAGCGTAATCAGTCCGTACCAGATGGTCAGCTTCAGCAGCCCGGACAGGGTGGAGGCGTTCACGGATTCCCGGATGAGCATCCTGTCCCGCAGCGTGATGCGCCGGCCCAGAGCCAGCATCACCAGCGTGGCGAAAATCATGAAGCCCAGTCCGCCCAGCTGAATCAGCCCCAGCAGCACCACCTGCCCGAACATGGAAAAGGTCGTGCCTGTATCCACCGCCACCAGACCCGTGACACAGACTGCTGATGTGGCGGTGAACAGCGCGTCAAACAGGCCGATGCTCTTGCGCGCTATCGTGGCGATGGGCAGGGCCAGCAAAGCCGTTCCCAGCAGAATCACCGTCAGAAAGCCCACGGCCAGCACCTGCTCCGGGCGAATGGTACGCTGCATCAGCCCGGGCTTTCGCTCTTGCATGGTCATTCCTCCCGTATTGCATCATGGGTGTCATTATACGCTTTTGCACGGGATTTGTACAGGGGCAGTTCTTGTAAACCGCAGAACCGTGGCTGTCCTGTCATCGCGAACGCCTGTCCCCGCGCCTGCGCTGCGCAGAAGGCTTCCGGCGGCGGAAGCAGCATCCGGTTCATCCGCAGCACGCAGCAGCGCGTCCCGCAATTGCTCCCGGCTGGCGAAGGCATCCTCCACGCCATCGGTCATCAAGAACAGCTGGTCGCCCTCGCACAGGCGCAGCGACTGGCCGTCAGTTTCGACCTGCTCCAGAATACCCACCGGCAGCGCATCGCCGGTCAGCTCCGTCATCTCCCGCCCGCGAATCAACCAGCTGGCCGCCGCGCCGAGCTTGTCCACGCTGACCTGCCCCGTCCACAAATCGCACACCACCATGTCCACCGTGGAAAACCGTTCTCCGCGCCCGCACAGCAGCATCATGCCGTTGACCGCCGTGAGCGTCTGCTGCCGGGTATAGCCTGCCTCCAGGCACAGCTGCAAAAGCTCCGTGGTTTGTCGGCTTTCCTGCCGTGCCTGCTCCCCATGCCCCATGCCATCGGACAGGGCTGCCAGATACCGGCCCTCGGACAAAGGCGTGCAAAGGGCGGTATCACCGCACACATCGCGGCCATCCACCCCGCAGGAAACCGTCCCCTCCTGCACCTGCCACACGGGCTGCTCCGCCAGCGTCACGCGGCTGTTTTCCGTTCGGATGACCTCCATGGGCAAATCCAGCGTCCGGGCGGTCATGCGGCACAGCTCTTCCGCCTGCTCACCCATGTCCGCTGCACGGTCAAGCGCATAGCCCACCTGTGCATGTCCCTGCACCCGCCGGGCATACGTCAGAGAGGCCGGATAGGCTGTTTCGGCTAACATCCGCCGCAGCTGCCGTGCGCTCACCTCCTCCCACCAGCCTTCCCCGGCGGACAGCTGCGCAAATCGACGCGCCGCTCCAGCCATGGCCGTCAGATGCGTGATGAGCATGTCCCGCTCGTGCGTCAGGCGTTGGGTATCCTTGGCGTGCTGCGCATCCTCACCGCGCAGCGCGTCCATGCGCTCCCGCAGGAAGTACAGCCTGCCGCAGCCCAGCCCCCGCAGATGTTCCAGCATCATGACCCAGCTTTCATCGGGCTGGTTCCGGGCCTGCCACACCAGGTCTGCCTGATGCCGGGCCAGCTCGGAGAGCATGCTGGTGCAGCCAGCGTCATCGGGACAGCCCTCGCACAGGCGGCACTTCCACCAGGATGCGGTATGCTCCCCTGTGTCCGCTTCAGGGGCAGGCACAGCGGCAGCCATGGCAGCCATGGTTTGCTCCCAGCGGGCCAGAGCTTCGGCAGCATAGCCGTCCCCAGTGGAAGCCGCAGCGGAGGTGAAGCGTCTGCACTGCTTTTGCAGCAGCTCCAGCGTATCCCGGGGCAGCAGGGCCATCGCTGCCGCTGCACCTGCCACCGCCATGCCGCAGCCCCCGCCCGATGCCCCCATCAGGAGCAGCGGCAGGCCGCATCCCAGCGCGAAGCTCACACAGGTCAGCCACCGTCGACCAAGGCACTGCATCATCCCCGCCAGAAAGCCCCCCAGCGACACGGCCACGGACAGCCCCAGCGGCAGGCCCTGCATCGCCAGCGCGAGCCCTGTCAGCATGCCCATCATCGCACCGGGGCCTGCACCCAGGAACAGGGCCATCGTCAGCGTGACGGCCGCTGCACCCACTGTACCCACGTTCACGGGAAAGAGCAGCATGCGCCCGCCGCCGCACAGCAGCATGCCTGTCAGGTAGCCCACCGCGACGCGTTCCTCCATGGCGGCAATGGGCTTCTCCCCGCCGATGACCCGCAGGGCGCGAAGCATCACCGGGGCCGACAGCGCACCGATGACCATGCAGGCCACGCCTGTCAGACCATCCGCCGCCGTTCCTGCCGCAATGCGCCATACAGCTCCCGGCAGCAGGGACAGGGCTGTCCAGCCCATCAGCCGCAGGGTGCTCCGCCCGAAAATGACCGCCGGGGACAGCAGCATAATGCCCACCGTGGCCAGCATGTCCAGCCGTGGAGCCAGGCCCCACACCAGCCGCATCAGCAGCGCAAGGCCGCATCCGCATGCAGGCCACAAAAGACTTTCCCCTGCCGCCGCCATCGCGCCCATGTAGGCCGCATGCAGGCCGGACGGAATGCCCAGCATATCCGCAAAGGCCAGCAAAAACGTGGGCAGCACTTTCCCGGCCACGGCTGCCGCCTTTGTCAGCCATGCACGAATGCTCATCCTGTGTGTGCTGGGCATCCACCGCTGCGGATGATGCTTCTTGCGCACAATGCTTTCCACGCTGCTCTGTTCCACGCCTATCGCCCCCTTGATGGGACAAGCATAGCGCGGTGAAGTCCTTGCCACCGTCGAAGGGCTGTGCAAGGTTTGTCGTGCAGGCTGCCTGGCTGTTGAATCTTACGGAAAGCCGCTGGGCTGCCGCCCAGACCTGCGCAGGGGTTTCACCCCTGCACCCCACAAGG
>JBJEUL010000093.1:0-24639 GCA_051883835.1 Aristaeellaceae bacterium | reverse complement strand
TGCACCCCACAAGGGGCATCGCCCCTTGACCCCTTTCCGCTGGCGCGGTCCCTTGAAGGGGGGCAAAGCTGTTTCAAATAGGCGATGATTTGCGCTGCCAGCAGACGGTGTCCCGCATCGTTAGGATGCAGGCCGTCAGGTACATACATCTGCTGAATCACCGGCACCCGGGGCTGCATCCCGGAGGTCGCAAACAAGTCCAGCACCGGCAGCGAATAATACCCCGCCACCTCCCGGATGATGGCCACATACTCCTTGAGCGTCGCCACATCCTGCGGCTTGTTGCCGTCACCGCGGGGATTGTCCTCGTTGATGCGGTGCAGGGGCGTCAGCACGACAATGCGCGCCGTGGGATACTTCTCAATCAGGCTGGTATACAGCTCGTGCAAACCGCCGTAGAAGGTATCCTTGGTGCGGTCATCCATGCAGCCCAGCGGCGCGTCACCATGGCCGAAGTCGTTCGTGCCGCCAAAGATCACCACCACGTCCGCGTCCGGGGCCATGTCCGCCACGCGGCCGGGGAAGTCCAGGTCATGCCGGGGATTGGCCGAGGGGGTCGTTTGACGGGCGATGCGGGTGCCGCCAATGCCGTAGTTGCGGCAGATGGCACCGGTTTGCTGCGCAATGAGCGTGGTGAAGAACGCGCTCTCCCCGCTGGTGCCGTGGCCCTCGGTGATGCTGTCACCCAGGAAGTTGATTTTCTTGCCTTGCAGTTCCATACATTGGGCTCCTTTGTCAGTCTTTTTTGCGCCAGTTGTCCAGCCAGGTCGTCAGCAGGGGAATCCACTGGGCTGCGGGTGGCTCCACACCGGCACCGATGGAAGCCTGCGTGACCCAGTTGGCCAGGGCCAGCCCGTGCCGTCCGTTCTGGAACATGTGGAACTCCACGGGAATGTGCTTGTCCGTCATGGCGGCAACCAGCATCAGGGAGTTCTGGACAGGCACGACAGGGTCAGCCTGCGTGTGCCAGATGAAGGCCGGGGGCAGCGCATCGGATACGCGCTTTTCCATGGACAGTTCGTCCTTCATGGCCTCATAGCGTTCGCCCAGCAGGCATTGGAAGGAATCATGATGGGCCCAGGGACCGCTGCTGATGACGGGATAGCCCAGAATCATGCCGTTGGGGCGGAGCATGTCGGCGGTGGTGTTCAGGTCCTGCGCCACCCAGGGCTCACGCCACAGCGCGCAGTAGCTGCACACCAGATGCCCGCCTGCAGAGAAGCCCACCACCGCGATGCGCTCCGGGTCAATCTGCCATGCCGCGCTGTTTTCACGGGCCTGACGAATCAGGCTGCCCAGCTCCTCCAGCGCGGTGGGGAAGCGGGCGGGGGCCACCGAATAGCGCAGCACCGCCGCATGATAGCCCATGGCGACAAACTGCATGGCAATGGGGTCGGCCTCCCGGTCGGAGGTGTAGCAGTAGCCGCCGCCGGGGCAGACCACAATCAGCGGACGGACGTTGGTCATCAGCTCCTGAGACGGCTCGTAGAGATACACCGTCGCGGGAACGCTGTCTTGCGAACCCTTCACCCGGACATCCAGATGCTTGACAAGCATGGGAGAACCTCCTTTGTTATTGCAGGCCGGCTGAAGCCGGCAGGGTAGCGGATGCTTCCCGCTGCTGACGGGCCTTCCTGCGAACCTCGCGCCAGCGGTGGGACAGGAAATAGCACAGCATGGCCGTCATGCCAAAGACGAAACTGACCGGGAAGCTGACCATCACATACTGACCATCCCAGAAGCGGTCAATCAGGTAGGCCACGGGGATGCGCACCGCCCACAGGGCCAGCACGTTCACCGCCGTGGGATAGGTCATGATGCCCATGCCGTTGACAAAGGCAATGATGCCGTTGAAGATGGCGAACGTCCACAGGGAGGGCAGCACAATGCGCACAAAGCGCAGGGCCAGGGTCAGCACATCGGGGTCATCATTGAACAGGCGCAGGATAGGCTGTGCAAACACCGTAACCGCCACGCCTGCGCACAGCGTCAGGAAGCCGGAGAACAGCGGAATCTGCCAGCCGCCCCGGGCCAGCCGGTCATAGCGGTTCGCGCCCAGATTCTGCCCCGCGAAGGTTGTCCCTGCCGAGGACAGCGCACCGATGGCCACATTCGCCAGGCTGTTGACCTTGCTGCCCACGGAGCAGCCCGCCATGAACACGGAGCCCTGCGCATTGATGAGCGTTTGCAGGAACAGGTGGCCCACGGAATACACGGAATGGTTCAGCCCCAGCGGCAGGCTGACCCGGAGGATTTCCAGCAGGGTATGTCTGTCCGCGCTGCGGGGCAGGGGCGAATACCCCAGGTCGGGATAACGCCTGCTGATATACACCATGCTGATGACCCATGAGACATACATGGCCGCGATGGTGGCCCATGCCGCGCCGGACACATTCATGCCCAGCCCCGCCACCAGCAGCCAGTCCAGCGCGATATTCACCACGCAAGAGATGACCAGAAACAGCAGCGATGCCCGGCTGTCCCCCACCCCGCGCAGGATGCCCGCGTTGACGTTATAGCCCAGATTCCCCAGCGTTCCCAGAAAGATGATGCGGATGTAGCGCACCGCCATATCCCATGTATCCGCCGGGGCCTGCATCAGCCGGAGGATTGCCGGGCCAAAGGCCACGCCCAGCACCGTCAGCGGCAGGGCGCACAGGTAGAGAAACGTTGTGGCATTGCGCACCACCACCCGCAGCCGGGTTTGGTTGCCGCTGCCTGTGCATTGGCTGACCAGAATGGTCACGCCGGTGCCCAGGCCCATGAACAGGCAAAGGAACATCTCCACCGGCTGGCTGCTGGTACCCACCGCGGCCAGAGCCGTTGCGCCGCAGTAATTGCCGATGACCAGCATGTCCACCGTACTGTAGAGCTGCTGGAGCACGGCCCCGACACACAGCGGCAGGGCGAAGCGCAGGGCCAGGGGGATGATAGGCCCCCGTGTCAGGTCAATTGGGGCCGTTTTGCGCTGCACGTTCATCACCTCAATTCGTGGAGTAGGATTCGCGCTGACAGCTGAAAATCCTGCCGAAACGTGCCGCTCTCGCAGACCAAATCCGCCAGAGCTTCGGGTGGCCCCGCTTGCATATCTCCTGTTCTTTTGTTGATTTTCATCATTTTGGCATGTATAATGTCAAATAGACCAGAACACTTCTCCAATGACGACACCGGGCTGCGCCATCCTCGGTTTGCTCTTCATCCTGAAAAGTCCGTCCGGGAGGGAATCTTCATGAACAGAACGATGACCCAACTGCTGCTGACCTTCATTTTTGTCCTCACCATGCTGATCACGCCCCTGTGCGCGCATGCGGCTCCTGCGTTTCAGGGGACTGCTTCCGGCATGGATGTCGTTGTGCTGCTGGATCAGGGCTTCTCCCTCACGGCGGATGACAACCCCACCGATCCGCAGGGCTACCGCTTTGATGCAGCGGCGGCCCTGCTCAGCATGCTCAACGCGGAGCAGACCATGGCCAATTATGCCCCGTTCAACACCAGTGTGCTGGCGGTCAATGGCCGGGAGCTGACAGCCATTTCGCAGAAACAGGGGCTCATTCTCCATGATATTTCCCTGCCGCTTCATCGCACCAAGCGCATCTCGCTGCTCAATGAGCTGCTTACGTCCTATGCCCTGCGCAGCAAGCGGGCCACCGGCAGCACGGATATCGGTCAGGCCCTGCAAACGGCTGTGAACGCGCTCCTCCAGGACAGCAACGGACACGACAAGGTGATTGTTCTGTTCACGGACGGGAGCAGCTACTATGTCCGCAATGCCAATCTGACCGACAAGCAGCGGGCTAAGAAGGTGGAAACCTCCCACCAGCTGGCCCGGGAGGCGCACAGTCTGGCTGAACAAAACGGCATCACCATTCATACCGTGCTGCTCCATGATACGGAGGCCATCGGGCTGATGCGGGATGAACTCCGCACAGAGGACGGCCTGTTCTTCATGGTGACCGATGCCGTGAACCTGCCGGAGGCCTTTACCCGCATCTTTGCCCACGAAATCAACGCCACCGTGCAAACCGCCAGCGGATTTGCCCGGAAGGGTGCCGACATCACCATCCCCATTGACAATGCCCAGGTCAAGTACCTGAATATCATTCTCCCGCTGGAGCATATCCTGCCGGGCACACTGCGCATCATCACCCCGGACGGCAAGGCTTGCAGCGACAATGACCATGATGTGTATTGGCTCTCCGGCAATCAATATGCGGTATGCAAAATCATCAACCCCAGCAAGGGCGACTGGCAGCTGACGTTTGACAGCGATGAAACAGGCAGCGACATCACCGCCCAGTATGTTCTGGAATACGATATGGCCCTGGTCACCAGTCTTTCTGCCACCGAGGCCAGCAAGGCGGATACCATCACCGTGACCGCCCAGTACCAGCGGGACAGCCGCACCCTGTCCGACGCTGACCTGTATGCCATTCCGGCCACGCTGATTCTCTCCCGCGATGGCAGCGAAGTCAAACGGGTGGATATGCTCAGCTCCGAATCGGGCTATACCTGTTCGCTCAGTGCATCGGACGGCCTGGGGGCAGGTCAGTACACCGTTGCCATCCATGGCGAAGGGAGCGGCATTGACCTGTACACCGGCGATTCGGCCTTCACGCTGCTCAACAAGGCCCCTGTGCTCCAGGACGGCGTCAGCACGCAGGAGCAGCATGCCTTTGTCATCAACCAGCCCGGCGATGATGCTTCCTACGAGGTGCAAAGCTATTCGTGGGACTTGAGTCCGTATGTCTATGACCCTGATGGGGATGCTTTGACGCTTTCGCTTGTGTCGGCACCGCAAAATGTCGCAGTCGCTGTCCAGGGCCTGCGTCTCACGGTTTCCACCCTGGAAAATACGCCTGCCTCCGAGGATGTCCGCGTTGTCGTCTGCGATCAGGATGGGCAGCAAGGCCCCGAATGGACGTTCCACATTGATGTGACCAGCGTGGATGCAGCCCTGGACACCATCGTCTACGGCCCGACGCAGCCTGTCACCAAGCGCAATGATTCGGCGGTTATCCAGGTTCAGTATACGCAGCACGGTGTCACCCTGACCTCTGGCGCGTATTACAGCTTTCCTGCATCGGTCACACTCCGGCGCGGGGATACCATCCTGTGCAGCGGTATTCCCATGCTGTATGATGGCTCCTCCGCCTACACCTGCACCCTGGAAAACCTGAACGAGTATGGCACGGGTGACTTCGTGGCCGAGGTACACATTCAAAGCGGCCCCTTCCAGCGGGACTGCGCACCCATCAGCTTTGCGCTGGTCAATGCTGTGCCCCGCGCCGTGGCGGGCACATCGGTGGAATGCCTGATGTATATCAACGACCCGGAAAAGCCCGACTCCTACGCTGTTCAGCGCGTTGAATACCAGCTTGATGACTACATCGAGGATGCCGATGGTGATACCCTGACCTGGAGCATTCAGGCTGCGGATGCTGATGTCAAGGCCAGCCTGTCCGGCTCCGTGCTGACCATCGCCAGCAAAAAGAATACGCCCACAACCGGGCAGGTGGTGGTTTCCGTGACTGATTCCGAGGGTGCGGCAGGGCCGGACATCACCTTCCATACCACGGTCATCTCTGTCGAAGCGGTCTACGATCAGTATGCCGTCATGCTCCGGCCCATTGATGCACACAAGAACAGCGATGTGGCCATCATCGCCTATGTGGCCGACCAGGAAACCGGCCGGATGGTCAATGATACCTACCTGCCTGACAGCATCACAGCCACTGCAGCCGCCACCATCGGAGAGCAGACGGAGGTATCGGAGGTTGTGCTGCACCGGCAGGAAAACGGCGAGTATATCGGCACGTTCCATACCGGCCAACAGGAAGCCGACTACACCATGGTGGCTTGCGTAGCCGTGGGCGAAAAGCGGATTGAATCCGAGCCGCTCACCTTCGCTACCGTCAACAGAGCACCGTACCTGCAAACGGAGCTGACGGAGGCTTTCGGCAAGGCCCTGTCTGTGGGCAGCTCTGCGGAGATTGAGCTCAGCGCGTATTTCACGGACCCGGATGGCGACAGCCTTGTCTTTGATATCGTGGAGGAACAGACCCAGGGCTATGCGGAGGTTCACATCCAGGGGAGCCGACTTGTGCTGCACGCCGCCCATGGGCAGTTCTGTCTGCCGGCCGTATACAGCTTCTCCATTGCCGCATCAGACCCTGAGGGTGCCGTGACGGTCAGCGCACCCATCGTGATGGAAATCCGCCCGGTCAGGCTGCAAATCGCGCTGGCCGTTGCCGCTTTCCTGGTCATCGCCGTCACCGTCTGGTGCATCCAGCGGCGGCGCAAGCACTTCGGCGCAGCTGCCTTTGATGTCAGCTATGGCTATCAGGGGCTTGAGCTGCCGGATGGGCTGAGCAAGTGCCTGCCGGAAGGCAGCCGCCGTCCGGAAGCTCTGGCGGACTATATCCCCGATTTGGCCCGAACCATGTGCGGTCTGCACATCTCTCAGGATACGCTGCGGCGCATCACCCTGCACCCGCGCGCCAAGGACCGTATCTGCATCCATCTTCCCGATGGGCTTGATGTACACGTGTATGCAGGCTGCGCGTTCGATTATGATGTCAGCACCAAGCGTTATTCAGGCAGGAAGGAGATTGGCAAAGCCCTGTCCCTGAAGCCTGGGGACGGCTTCACCATCTGCTGCAACGAGCGCAGGGTGACATTCCGCTATGTCAGGATTCGCAAGCTGTGACGTGCAATGATACGGAGGAGGACAAAGCGATGACAGGGAAGCTTCAGGCCCCGCTCTCCGGCAGCCATGATTTGGAGCAGGAGTGCCAGTGCCTCTTTTGCGGACAATCCTTCAAGGTAAAAGAAATAGAGTTCTGTATTGAAGTGCCGCCTACCGGTGACTTCTACGACCAGGTCTTTGAAGATCACATTCGCACCTACAAGGGCTGCGAGGACAAGGAAGCTCCCTATCGCATCTGGCTTGACTGGGCGGACGACCCCGAGAACGTGCTGACATGGGAGGATGACAGGATTCCCCTTGCAGTGCGCGGCCCCCTGCGCAACATCACCAACACCCAAATCAGTGACTTTGGCTTTGGGCTGAGCCTTTTTGGCACCCCGATGCCGGAGGATGAGCCGGAAGAAGAACACCAGGATGATAAAATCTGGCGGCGATCCTCCATCCGGGTCTGTCCCCGATGCCATATGACCCTGCCCATCGGCCTGATGTCGGACAGGAAAATCCGCATTGGCCTGCTGGGCGGACAGCGCAGCGGAAAAACCACCTATATGGTCGTGCTGGCCAAGTATCTTCAGCACAAGTTCCACGGCATGGGCGATGGCGTTGGGCTGGGGTCTGTCACCCTGGTGCCGGAATGCGAGGAATGCGTCAACTATATCCACGACCACGGCGTTGACCCGACGGTGGCCAGTGCCGGACAGGAGGAGGATCCGCCCGTTCTGCCGGTGGTCATGCGCATTACGCCCAGTCACCCGGACTATGCGCCGTTCTGTCTGATTCTTCAGGACATCCCCGGCGAGTATCTGCGCCCGGAGCCCCAGTATCGGGAAATGCTGTCCTTCAGCAATATCCGGGCGTCCACGGATTTAATCATGCTCATTGACATCAATCACTTTATCAAAACCCGTCAGCAGCGGGACGGGGAACACAACGCGGAAAGGTACGGCGAATATTGCCGCATGGACATCAACCGTCTGTTTGAAAACCTTGAAAACCTGGGCATGTGCCTCGACCCCAAGCAGATGAAAAGCCTTCAAATCACGCTGCCCAAACTGGACTTCTGGATGGAGGAGGACGAGCGCATCGCCATGACGGCCTTTGGGCAGTCCGGCGACCGCTGGCATCAGGGCATCATTGATGCCAAACGGCTCCGGCAGGTCAATGACCAGCTGTGCGCGGTGCTCCGGCAAATGGAAGGCTCCGATTACAGCGGCCTGATGAACGTGTTCGCCCAACGCCTGAACATCAAACATGCCGCCCTTGATACCTACTATACGGCGGTTGCCTCCAAGACTGTTCCGGAGCACGAAGCTGCCTTCAGCTCCGGAACCACGGTCAATTTTTCCTACTCGCTCAATGTGCTTGAGCCGCTGCTCAATGTGCTGAGCAGCCATGGCGTACTGCCTGTCAGGCGGGAATCCATGGGCATTGCAGAATAACGCGTCCATCCGGCATGGGCAGAAAGGATGATATCCTGTGAAAATCATCACCTGTCATCAGCGCGCACAGGGACACAGTGCCACGGACGGCTATGCCGCCCCCGTGCTGGAGTCCAGAACAGCGGCCAACCCGAATGCTCCGCGTACCTATGCCTTCCCCCTGAATGATTCCAGGCGGGAAATCTCCGAGGACAAGCAGACCTACGTGCTTGAAATCGAACCCACCGACGACAGCTTCCAGAGAACAGCTGCCATCTGTTCCCAGTGGAAAACCAGCGGCACACCCAGCAAATACACCCATTGGCTGGTGCCGGTGGACGAAACCACCAGCAGCACCATGCTGCTGCTCAAGCGCGACGCCTTCATGTCCGGCGAGGAGCTGGCCCATGCGTATGAATCCTCCATGCCCCTGACGCTTCGAAAGGTGGAGGTTCCTGATGGTCCGGTGCATCCTCAGCGGCAGCTGACCGAGCAGCAGCAAAAGACCCTGGGGCAGTTTCTCGCGCTGTACTGGGTGAGTCTGGCGCAGAATCACCCCTCCCGGGGCATGCCCGGTAACCGGCTCCCCCTGATGCTCCGGGACGGCAGGGACGCAGCCTTGATGAAAAATGAGCAGGCCGTGGTGTTCTTCAATCAGGAAATCGTATCCCGGCTTCCTGCCGAAGCCCGGGAGATGGTCAGTGCGGTATTCGGCATCAAGTGGAGCGAAGCCGTCACCAGCTTCAAAAAGGCGGTTTGTGTGATTCTCTCCACCGAAACAGGCGTGCCCACCGACAAGAAAATTGACCTGCTCAACAGCTCCCATGATTTGCTCAGCAAGCTCAATCACCGGGATCGCGAGGCCCTGAATGCCATTGGCCGCTGCCTGATGGCCGGTGAAGCCAATTATCCCGAATGGTATACCGCTTTCCGTGCCCTGAAAAACGGCATCCCCAAGGCTGCCGCGCCGCAAATCATGTACCTGGGGTATCTGATTCAGGCCATGGGGCATCGGGAGATGAAGCTGAGCGACCAAGTCACGCTGCTGGAAAACTGCTATGTGGGCCTGTATACCCACACCTGCGAGGGCGGTGCCGGGGAAGATGAGGTGCGGGCCATTCTGGAGCCTTTGGCCCAGAGAATCTCCTCCCTGTGGACGCAGCTGGCCAGTCCCACCACCGAAACGTATTTCGCCAAGCGCAAATGGGCCATGGCATTGGCCCATATGCCCCAGCCGCTGGCCATCGAGCATCTTTCGCCCCTTGTCACGGTGCTCCTGCAGCAGCTGCTGGTCAGCAGCAAGCTGTCCGACAGGGAAAAGACAAGGGCCGTGGTGCATTTGCTCCACGCGCACAGGGAACCGGCTGATGCTGACAACATCCGGCGCATGGAGCGGTATCTTTCCTCACACTTTGAGGATTATCTTGAGCTTTGCCTGGAACCGTCCCCGGACGAAGAACGGCAGGAGCTGCTTGAAACGGATTCCTTTGAGCGCATCGTGCGCCAGTGGAAGCCTGACAAACCCAGGCACGATGCTGATACGCTCATCACACTGGTTCAGCAGGTGCTTGCCCTGTATCCCGAGCTGCCCCGGGAAACGGCAGAAGCCCTCATGCTGTCCCTGAATCAGCTCTGGCTGACGACCCGGGTGAACACCCTTAGGCAAAACGAGAAGCGCGGGGAACAGCCCACCCTGACGGATCTGAAGGCACTGGGGGAAGGCATTGGGAAGCTGGGCCTGTCCGAGGCCGCGAACGCCGCTGCGGAGGATGCCCTGTCGTACCTCAAGGAGCATTATCTGCTCTGGATTGAAGCGGAACCGGCCATCATCGCCGGGGATCAGCGATTTCTGACGCTGGCCCAAAAGTGGATGGAGGAAAACCTGCTTGCTGTCACCGAGGACTGCTCTGTCGCCGGGATGGAAGTGCTGGAAGCCCATCTGCTGAAGGTCTTTGATGCCTATGGCGAATCATCGGAGAACCGGAACAGGTGTCTGGCCAGATTCAGAAGAATCAAGGGCAAGGCACAGCTGGATGAAATCCTTGCACAGCCCGATACGGATATGGTACAGCGTGCCTTTCTCATTGCCGACCTTCATGTGAAGCTCCGGGAAACCGAGGGGGTGCTGACGGAGGAAACCGGCGAGGGTTCACAGGAGGGCGATGAGCTGGAAAAAGCCTTCACGAACGCCATGCTCCCCTGCTTTCTGGCGTGGAGCCACTGCACGCCGCCCTTTGGCAGCGGCAGCAAGGGGAAATATGTGGACAACTGGTTTCTCCATGTGGCCCGGGAATGGCAGAAGAACGGTCTGGAGGATGTACAGCTGGATGCCCAGGCCCTGGATGAGCTCCGGCTGGGCATGACCGCCGCCTTCAAGAACTATCAGTCCAAGGAGCAGAAGGAGACGCCCCTCCTCATGCATCTGCGCCTGCTGTGGGGCGAGGCGAAGCTCCAGGAAACCATGGATGCCGATATCGACCCTGTGGACAAGGCCGTCACCACGGCGGACATCCACAGCCAGCTGCGCCGCTTTCAGGATGCCATGGCGCGGGAGCCCCGTTTGCAGGAGCGGTTTGAGCGTCTCGAGAAGGCTCTTCGCGACTACCTTTCCGAGCATTTTCTGGCCTGGGAAAAGGCGGAAAAGCCCTTTATGAGCGGCTTCAAAGCCCGCTATGAGGATGATTGGCTGATGGATGTTCTCGGGGCCTGGATCAAGGACGGCAACGAGCTGGCCGAGCAGTCCAGCGCAGAGCTGGAAGCCCTGGTGCAGAACATCGCCAAGGCCTTCAAGCAATATACGACCCGTGAGCAGGCTGACATGCTCACCCTGCCCATCTGGAAGCAGTGGGGCGAAACGCGCCTTCAGGAAGTGAAGCAGCTGCCCGAGAGCAGCCAGGCAGCACTGCAAATGGCTGCCATCCACAACAAGCTCCGCCAAATTCCCCATGCGCTGAGCAAAGACATAGACGCCATCCTGTCCGCTTCCATGCTGGACTATTTTGTCCTGTGGGGGCAGGCGGAAAAGCCGTTTGCCAGCGGAGAAAGTCTCCGATATGAGGATTCATGGTTTGAGCAGGTGGCCAGAGAATGGATTTCCTCCCGCATGGTGCGCGAAGGGCTGACCTCCAAACAGCTCAGCGCGCTGCTGGGGCAATTGGACGCGGCCTGCCGAGGCCATCGTATCAAGGATGATGACCGTAAGGAGCTGCTTCACCAGGTCAAACGCACCTATGCGGCTGCCTATGTGCAGGAGTATCGGAACGATTTCTCCGATGCTGATGCTGCCAGCCTGATTGCCGAGATGCTGTTCCGGGATGAGGCAGTTGCGGAGGACGAGGCCCTGTGTCAAAGCATGATTGCGCATCTGGCCGGTGCCTTCATGGCATGGGCGACAGCGTCAATCACCTTCCGCACGAGGGTGACGGGCAGCAAGGAGTATATGCCCAACCATCAGCAGAAGTTTGCGGACATTCTGGCCATGTGGCAAGACCAGTATCTGCCCCATGCCATGGATGCAGACGCACTGGCTGCACTACGCGAGACCATTCGCCGCGGTGCTACCGATTTCGGCATGTCAGGCGATGCCTTTGATGCGGCTGTGGTTCGGCTCGATTATCTGCTGAAGGCCAGCAGCTTTCATGACGAGCAGCGTCTGGAGGTCACAGCGGAGCGTCTGGCGAAAATTGCCGGTCAGCGCATGTGGATTACAGCGCATGCAGCGCAATTGGACAGCACATCCAGCCTGCTCAAGGACATGGATGACTATCTGGACGAGCACATGGCCATCTGGCTGGCCGGCTCCCGTCCCCTGTATGTGGAGCAATACGGCTACACAGCCGAATTTGTCATTCCGCTGGTGAACCAGTGGCTCCGCGACAGGCTGGACAGCCCGGACTGGACCGTCAGCGGGGTGCAGGAGCTGAAAAGGAATCTGGAGGCTGCCCAAAGAGAAATCAGGCGCAGCATGGGCAAGGAACTCCTGAGTGCCGATGCACAAAACAAGCTCGTCATCTGCACCTACAATGCCCATTTGCATGATATCTGCCGCAAGGAGCAGGCCGCCCAGCTGACCGGCGATGATCTCGCCACCCTGGCTGAAATCTATGTCCAGGCCAAGGACACCATGCTGGACATGCAGATTTTGTCCCGGATGGAGGATGCCTTGATTCGAAACTTCGGCCTGTGGGGGCTTCAAGCCGGCTTCCGGCTGCCCTATGGGGCCAGAGCATACGCATCACAGCTGGATTTGGTTCATCTGACCACCCGATGGCTTGAACAGCCCCGCGAGGAGTTTACCCGGCACGAGGAGCTGCACCGCATTGGCATTCGGCTGCGGGACGCGGCCATCGCTGAGTATCAGCTGGATGATGAAACAGCCGCCCGGCTCCAGGCCATGCTGGAATACAAGCGCAGTCAGGCCCTGGCCAATGCGCTGCTCCGGGCGGATACGCCCTCCCTTGACCTGGTCAGCGGAGCATTCCTGTGCTACGCCCAGCAGCCCATGCAGCAGGAAGCCGATACCAGGGTCAAGGGCATGCTGAAAACCGGGCTTGCCATGCATTTGGCGCAATGGATTGACTGGCCCATCCTCATCGCTGCGCATGACCTGGAGGATGTGATGCAGGAATGGCTCAGCACGGTCTTTCCATCCATCCATTTCAGCAGCATGGCGCAAATCAGCGACCTCCTGATGAAGGTGGAGAACCGCCTGAAAGCCGCCTCTGTTCCGGCGGATGTCAGCAGCGATATGCTTTGCACCATGGAACAACGCTGGCTGCATGAAGCCATCCATCGCGCTTCCCCGCCGTCAACGCCTATTTCCGAGATTGCAGCGAAGGGCAGCAGGCTGCGGAAAAGCGGCAAGCTGCCCGGCGGTGATGCCCTGATGCTCGAGCAATTCCTGCTGGCGCATTTCGTCGCCTGGAGCGAGGAGGACTTCTATGCCAGGGACGGCCATGCGCTGTATGGCTATGAGGGCTTCCGCGAGCTTGCCCGGAAATGGCTGACCGCGGCTCCCCTGCGGGAAATGTCCATGAACGAGCTGGAGCAGCTGGAAAACCGCATGGAGAACGCGCTGATGGAGGGCTATCACTGTTCGATGCAGGAATGCCGCAGCATCCTTGCACCCATAGCACACTACAGAAAGGAATATTTCCTGACCCAGGCGCGCCAGACCATGGATGAGGACGCGCTCCGGCAAATTTACAGCATGTACCGGGAGGAGCCCCTGGATGTCTACCAGCAGGTGCTGGATATCATCCTGAATCTGATACGCAAGGGGAAAACGGATCAGCAGGTCATCCGCTTCATGGAAAGCCAGGCCGAGCTGTGGCAGACGCATGACGATGAAGCGTTTCATGCGGCTGTGCTTGCCTTCTTCAACAAGGCCTTTGGCCTGTATGAAGCCGGCAACCGTCCGAGCGCGCTGACGGAAACCATGACAGCCATCTTGGAGCATTTGCATTATGATTTGTCGGCATACCAGCGTGACCTGCAACATTGGCTCCAGCTCCGGGACCAGCGCATCCATCAGCACATCAAAGCCTTTCTGGCCCAGGCTGACAGTTTGCAGGATTTGGAGAATGCATGGCAGCGACAGTATGGCGAGCTGCTGAGCATCTCCTGGGAGGAGATCAGCCAGCGACCTGCCTTTGCGGAAGGGCTTGAGCAGCGTTTGCAGCATGAATGGGACGCGCAGACCGGCTCTGCGCAGCGGCTTCGCCTGATTCATGGGCTGTCCCTGTTTGCCGCCAGCGTCACAGCCGATGCCTACCGAAAGCAGCTGTTCAACATCCTCATGAAGTATCTGCACAGGAGCTTCGAGTCGTGGTATGCGGAGCCGGACAACAGGCCGATGCTCCAGGAGGTGCTGTCCCTGCTGCAGGAACAGCAGATTCGCATTGACGCATTCACCGGCAGCAGGATTTATCAGGCCAGCATCTATGGCCAGCGGTACAATGAGCTTTTGCAGGCTTGGGATACGGACAAGGCCCTCCAGCTGCTGGCCCAGCGTCCTGAGCCCCTCGGCCAGGAGCATTCCCAGCTCCATGCCCCCAGCGCGAGCAGCAGCGATGCGGCCTGGCTTTTGCAGCGGCTGCTCTATGATGCACCGCAGCACTACGGGGTCGCCTATTGGCCGGTGATTCTGGAACAGCTTGATTTGCCTTTGGACCGCATGGATACGCTGACCCTGCGGGAGCTGAACGAGGCCCATCTGATTGACAAGCTGTTCTGGTGCTATGCCATCCTGATGCCCAACGGCATCGGCTGGGCTGCTGCGGATTTGAAGGAGTGTCTGCGGCAGGATGCGCCCAGGCTGTGGAACGCGCTGCATCCCCTGCTGCCCTTTGGTTTCTCCGGCATATGGCGGAAAATCGGCGGTGAGCGGATTCAGGCCGATGCTGCCCAGGTCAAGGCGTTTACCAACTGGCTGCTGAAAGGCAAGTAATCCAACCTGTCAGCAGGCTCCGCAAACAATGAAACAGGGTCAAGAGACGATGCCTCTTGACCCTGTAGCTTTGCCTATTTGTCCATCACAGCGTCGGGACGCTTTCCAGGTATTTTTCCCGCAGCAGCTGCTGTTCCTCCTCGGAGACACCCAGCTGGTCGCGGATGTAGGCATCCAGCGAGCCGTAGGTCTGCCGGACGGCCTCCAAGGCGGCTTCCAGATATTCACCCTTCACGCCGACCATGGCCTGTGCTTCCTGCACGAGGGCATCATCATACCCGCTGGCCCGCAATGCGGCCTGCGTCTGGAGGATGGCATCCTGATAGACCTCATTGGTCAGCAGGAAGTCCTGCATGATGACCTCCTCGTCCACCCCCAGCACATACAGCAGCAGCGCGGCGGCAACACCCGTCCTGTCCTTGCCGTGGGTGCAGTGCCACAGCACCGCGCCGTCGGCCTCCAGGAGGATATCAAAGAACTGCGCATAGCCCTGCTGGCCCAGCTCCCGCATCAGCAGCTCGGTATACAGCCCGGAAAGCCTGCCGCTTTTGGCGTATTCCACACTCTTTTCAAGGTCGCTTTGCGCTGCGGCGATGCGGCGCATCAGCGCGACCATGTCGGGGTTGGACATATCCACCTCATACAGGTTGATCCACACGTTCTGTGCGCCGGGAATCTCCTGGTCAGGATCCTTCTCCCGCTCGTAGCCCATGCGGAAATCCACCACATATTGGATGTGATACTGCTCGGCCAGCTCAGCCGCGGCTTCCGCGGACAGGGTATCCAGCCGCCCGGTTCGCAGCAGCAGTCCATCCTTGACGCGCCGGCCATCGGCACCGATGTAGCCGCCCAGCTGCCTGGCGTTGTCAATCCCTCCGATATCAATCATGTGCTGCTCCATGGTGTCCTTCTCTTCTGTCAGATGGTCGGCTGCTTCGGCGGAAGCGGTATGCCCCCACGCAAAGCACCCGGTGGTCATGATGGCCCAGGCACACAGGAGTGCCAGCACCCTGCGCTTCATGTTGCTCAGCTTGCTCATCGTAGGTTCTTCCTTTCAGACAGGATTAGTCCAGGGCCGGAAACAGCGTCGCATCCAGCACAGCAAAGTCCTGCTTGATTTGCTCCGCATCCACAAAGATCTCCGCCTTGACCGAATCAATCAGTTCCTTGGTGCTCAGGGGACTCATGCACAGGAAGGGCAGACGGCGCAGGGCTGCCAGCCACTTCAGGGTGCGCTCAAAGCTGGGCTTGACAGCCTCGGGCATCTCGCCAAAGTAGCAGTCGCAGAACTTCTGCCAGATTTCCATGGCCTTTTCCCGCTTCATGCCAATGACCTGCTCGGAAAACACGGCATGGGTGCAATAGACACAGCCCAGCTCCACCATGGGATGGCCCTGGCTGATATCGCCCATATCAATCATTTCCAGCTCACCATGGCGCACCAGAAGGTTCTTTTCATGGTAATCGCCATGAATCATGGTATTGCGCGGGGGAATCAGGTCAACCATGGCATCATAGCGGCGGATTTCTTCTTCGGTCAGCCACTTGCGCAGGTAGCTCTCGGTGCTGCGGAACATGTCCGAGCTGGGCGGGAGCGTGTTGGGCTTCTCGGCGGTATGGTGCATCTGCCTGGCGAGGTCGGCATACTTCCTGATGTAGCTGTCCTCCTGCTCGGGGTGATGGAGCATGGTGGAGGCCAGATTGTCAGCGTCCATCAGCTCGTACATCACGCCATAGCTGTCGCCAACGCGAACCAGGTCAAAGGCAATCGCCGTCGGCAGACCCCGCGTGAAGGCGAGGCGGGAGCATTCCCGCTCCCTTTTGATGGACTCCAGCTCCAGCTCAGGACGGTAGACCTTGATAATCGTTTCCGGGTCATAGCGATAGACCTTGCCGCAGCCGCCCTGACCAATCAGCTTGCAGCCCTCCACGGAGAACTGGCGCAGCCTTCTGCGGATGGTCATCATGTCCGTGAAGCCGGTCATGTCGAAAATTTCAAACACGTCATTGCTGACGTTGATGATTGCAAAGTCCTTGTTGGCCTTTTTGAGCTTGAGCATGACCCGCAGACCCGCGCTGGAAATGAACTCCAGCTTTTCGGCATCCAGGACAACCTTCTCGCAGGGATACTGTTGGCACAGGCTGAAAACCTCTTTTTCCAGCTCCGGTGCATTGGTGGAATCAATCCTGCCTTCCACCCGGATGACCAACGCATCCTTCTTCATGGCACCCGATACTTGCAAACCCATTCTGACTCCCTCTTTACCTTCAATATTCTGGAAGGGCTCTACCATAGCACAACTGCCCAGCCCTGTCAAGCACTATGCACCAGTTCTCCGTCCTATGCCCCCGTTTGCTGCGGCCCCGCGTCGCGCCGCGCCCTCCGCGCGGCGTGACCCCTGCATCGGAGGATCCCAGCCCCGGCCCCAAAAAAGGGAGTCCAGAGGGGCAATGCCCCTCTGGCAGGGTGCAGGGGCAGAGCCCCTGCGTCGTCCTCCCTCACTGCATCTTCAGGTACGCAGTGACGAAGCCTTCAATATTCCCGTTCATGACATCGGCGATGTTGCCGACCTCATAGTTGGTGCGGTGATCCTTGACCATGGTGTAGGGCTGGAAAACGTAGGAGCGAATTTGGCTGCCCCATTCGATTTTCTTCATTTCGCCCTTAATATCCGCCATCTGCTGTTCCTTTTCGCGCTCGCGCAGCTCCAGCAGCTTGGCCTTGAGCATCTTCAAGCAGGTGGCACGATTTTGAACCTGGTCGCGCTCGGTCTGGCAGGCGACCACAATGCCGGAGGGAAAGTGCGTCATACGCACGGCGGAGGAGGTCTTGTTCACGTTCTGGCCGCCTGCGCCGGAGGAATGGTAGGTGTCCACGCGCACATCCTTCATGTCGATGACGATATCATCGCCTTCATCCTCCAGAATGGGCGCAACGTCCAGGGATGCAAAGGAGGTATGCCGCCGTGCATTGGCATCAAAGGGGCTGATGCGCACCAGACGATGCACGCCCTTCTCCCCGCGCAGATAGCCATACACATGGTCGCCGCTCACCTCAAAGGTCACGGACTTCAACCCGGCTTCGTCACCATCCAGCATGTCCAGCAGCTTCACCGTGAAGCCCATCTGCTCACAGTAGCGGGTGTACATGCGGTAGAGCATCTGCGTCCAGTCCTGGGCTTCGGTGCCGCCGGCACCCGCGTGCAGGGACAGAATCGCGTCGCTGTCATCATAGTCACCGCGCATGAGCGTTTCCAGCTCCAGCGCGTCGGCCTGCTCCTTGAGTGCGGCCAGCTCACTGCCGACCTCCAGGGCCATGTCCTCGTCGCCTTCCTCCTGCGCCAAATCCATCATGACCTCAATGTCATCGGCGGTGGAAAGCAGCTTCTCGTAGTGGGCCAGCTTCGCCTTGAGCCGGCCCAGCTTCTGGTTCACGCGGGAGGAATGCTCCGGGTCGTTCCAGAACTCCGGCTGATTCATTTCCTCGTTCAGCTCTTCGATTTGCTCCCGCATGTGCCCGATATGCAGGGCTTCACCGGCCTGCTCCACCGAGTTGCGGATACCCTCGAGATCCTTCCTGTACTGGTCAAATTCAATCATATGCCGATACCTCTGTTTCTTGTCGTTGGGAGTAAGTGGAGGGACATCCGCAGCCGTTACGGAAAGCCCGAGGGAAACGGGATCCTTCAGCCCTCGCTGCGGCCGCAGCAGTTCTTGTACTTCTTGCCCGAGCCGCAGGGGCAGGGATCATTGCGGCCTACCTTCTCGCTGCTCTTGACCCGGCGGGGCTGACGGGGGCCGTCACCGGCTGTGCGGGCTTCGGTGGGCTGCGCGGTCTGCACACGCTCCGGCGTGCGGTCAACCTTGAGGTGATACATCTTGCGCACCGTGTCCTCGCGAATCAGATGATTCAGCTCCTCGAACATGTAGCCCGCTTCAATCTGATACTCCGTGACGGGGTTCTTGCCGCTGTAGGCCCGGTAGCCGATGCCGTCGCGCAGCTGATCCATGGCGTCAATGTGGTCCATCCAGCGATGATCCACCGACATGAGCAGGGCCACGCGCTCCAGCTCCCGCATGTCCACGCCGATTTCGCTGAGCATCGTCTCCCGCTCCTCGTAGAAGGCCCGCGCATCATCCTTCAGGGCCTGCACAAAGGCTGCCTTGTCGCCCTCGTCCACCAGCAGGTGCTTGCTGCGCTCCACGCATCCCGGATGCACGCACAGCGCGTCCAGATACTTGCTCAGCTGCTCCAGGTCGCAGTCCTCGCCGTCCTCGCTGGCGCAGTAACGGGCAATGGCCGCGTCGATGAGCTTGGCCGCCATGCCGATGATGTTCTCGCGGACGTTCTCGCCCATGAGCACCCGGCGACGCTGGCCATAGATGACCTCGCGCTGGCGGTTCATTACGTTGTCGTACTCCAGCACGTTCTTGCGAATCTCGAAGTTGCGGCCTTCAATACGCTTCTGCGCGGACTCAATCTGCTTGGTCAGCAGGCCGGCCTGCAGGGCCTCATCATCCTTCAGGCCCATCCGCTCCACCATGCCCGCGATGCGCTCGGAGCCGAACAGGCGCAGCAAATCATCCTCCAGCGACATGAAGAACTGCGTGCTGCCCGGGTCGCCCTGACGGCCGGCGCGGCCACGGAGCTGATTGTCGATGCGGCGGGACTCGTGCCGCTCGGTGCCGATGATGTGCAGTCCGCCGGTTTGCAGCACGCGGTCATGCTCCCGGTCGGTGTCCTGCTTGAAGGACTTGTACAGGGCCTGATAGGTCTCCCGAGCCTCCTGCACCTCCTCGCTCACGCTCTCGCTGTGGCCGGTAGCCGCCTCAATCAGCTCTTCCGCATAGCCATTCTGACGCATGGCACGGCGGGCCAGGAACTCCGGGTTGCCGCCCAGCAGAATGTCCGTGCCGCGGCCTGCCATGTTGGTGGCGATGGTCACAGCACCCCAGTGGCCTGCCTGCGCGACAATGTCCGCTTCCTTGGCGTGGTTCTTGGCGTTGAGCACCTCATGGGGGATGCCCCGGCGGCGCAGCATGTCGGAGAGCATCTCACTGGTTTCCACCGTGACGGTACCCACCAGCACGGGCTGGCCCTTGGCGTGATGCTCCTCAATGGAGGCCAGCACGGCGTTGAATTTGGCGGCCTTGTTCTTGTAGACCATATCGTCCAAATCCTTGCGGATGTTGGGCTTGTTGGTGGGGATTTCCACCACATCCAGGGCGTAAATGCCCTGGAATTCGTCTTCCTCGGTCTTGGCGGTGCCGGTCATGCCCGCCAGCTTGCTGTACATGCGGAAATAGTTCTGGAAGGTGATGGTGGCCAGGGTCTTGCTTTCCCGCTCGACCTTCACATGCTCCTTGGCTTCAATGGCCTGATGCAGGCCCTCGGAGTAGCGGCGGCCAATCATCAGGCGGCCCGTGAACTCGTCCACGATGACCACCTGACCGTTCTGCACCACATAGTCGATATCCCGGCGCATGATGGCATGGGCGCGCAGGGCGCAGTTGATGTGATGGTTCAGCTCGGCGTTCTCGGGGTCGTTGAGGTTTTCGATGTTGAAGGCGGTTTCCACCTTGACCGCGCCCTCGTCGGTCAGGGCGCAGGACTTCTTCTTTTCGTCCACCTCATAGTGGACATCGCGCTTCATGGAGCGCACCACAGCATCGGCCTTTTCGTAGAGGATGGTGCTCTTGTCGCCCTGGCCGGAGATAATCAGGGGGGTACGGGCCTCGTCAATGAGGATGGAGTCCACCTCGTCGACGATGGCGAAGTGATGGCCCCGCTGCACGAGATTCTGCTGGCGGATGACCATGTTGTCGCGCAGGTAATCGAAGCCCAGCTCGTTGTTGGTGCCGTAGGTGATATCGCAGGCGTAGGCCTTGCGGCGTTCGTCCGGCTCCATGTCGTGGACGATGAGGCCCACCGTCAGGCCCAGGAAGCGGTAGACCTTGCCCATCCATTCGCTGTCGCGGCGGGCCAGGTAGTCATTGACCGTAACCACATGCACGCCCTTGCCGGAAAGGGCATTGAGGTAGGCCGGAAGGGTCGCGACCAGCGTTTTGCCCTCGCCGGTTTTCATTTCCGCAATGCGGCCCTGATGCAGCACCACACCGCCGATGAGCTGCACGCGGTAGTGGCGCATGCCCAGCACACGGCTGGCCGCCTCGCGCACCGTGGCAAAGGCCTCGGGCAGAATATCGTCCTCGGTCTCGCCCTTTTGCAGCCGTGCGCGCAGCGCATCCGTCTTGGCCCGCAGCTGCTCATCGGTGAGCTTCATGTACTCCTTTTCAAGGGCTTCAATGGCATCGACGGTCTTATCCAGCTTTTTGAGCTGTGCGTCATTGCCGCCCCCCAGCAATTTCTTAATCCATTCCATCATGGCTTTCCGTCTCCTTGCCCGCATCCCGGGCGTTCCTATTCGTCATACCGGTTCCCCGGTTCTTTCGCAATAAAGGCGCAGAATATATTATACCATGTTTCCTCCCTTTGTTGCAAGGGGTGGGAGACGGGCAGGGGCTCTGCCCCTGCACCCCGCCAGAGGGGCATTGCCCCTCTGGACTCCCTTTCGGGGGGGCCGTTACTTCGCCGTCCTCTTGCAGGGGTCACGGCGCACGGAGGGTGCGCCGCGACGCGGACGTGTTACAAGGGAACGAACCCCCGCGGCCCTGACTGTTCCGGCTCCGCGTCGCGCCGCGCCCTCCGCGCGGCGTGACCCCTGCATCGGAGGAACCCATGAACATCCCCCAAAATGGGAGTCCAGAGGGCCAATGGCCCTCTGGCGGGGTCAAGGAGCAGCGCCCCTTGCGTCTCCTCCCCACACAAAAAGCCCGCGCGGTGCGGGCTGGGGGTTAGTTGAAGGTGACGTATTTTTCTTTTGGGGGGTCGGCGGGCTCGCAGCGTACCTCGTGAAGCATCACAATGGTGTCGCGGCCGTCGGTGGCGGTGGTGCATTGGGCGGTCAGCTTGATGTAGCTGCGGGAGCTGGGGCGCGTGATGCCCTGACAGACCCAGCCGATTTGCGCAATGTCGTTGGCGCAGCAGGTCATGGCCAGGCGGCCAAAGAGGTAAAAGCCCTTGGGCATCGTTCGGTCCGGGAAGGCCTGGCCGACCAGACGCACGGTCTTGCGCTCGTAACGCTCCGGATGATCCATGCTGTCCATGTAGAAGGTGCCGAAATCCTCCTCGCTGATGTCGATGACTGCGGCCTTCATATCATAGGGCAGATCCTCATCCGCTACGCCGTCCTCGCTGGTGCCGTCCACGTTCTCAAAGATGATATTCGCACGGCTGTTGAAGGCCTTCATCTGCCGCCGCCACTGGCTCTTGGGATGCTCCGGGCGGCAGCGGTTCACCAGAATCAGGTCAGCCTGCTTCATCGGGTCGGTCAGCATTTGACGCATGTTGGTCATGTAATTCTCAAAGGTCGTCGCGTCCGCCAGGGCGATAATCTGCGCCACGCGCCACATCGCCGGCATGCCCGTGCCGCCCAGAAAATCCACGCCCCACACCGTGTTGTACTCCAGAATCACCCGCTCAGGCCGGTACTTCTCGTCCAGCTCAATGAGCCGCTTGGTGGTGAACTCGTCCTTTTCCTCCATCTGCACATAGGCCGCATGAGCCTCGTTCATCAGGTCGCCGTCGTATTCCTCCACGCCCTCCTCGCAGGAGATAATCAGCGTGCGGATACCGTCGGAAAAGCCCTCGTCCTCCAGCATGGAGTTGATGAGCGTCGTCTTGCCGCTCTCCAGAAAGCCCATCACCAGATAGACCGGCACAATCTCACGCTTGTTTCTCATGCCTTGAACAGCGCGCGCAACGCCGCCTCCTCAATGTGTGCGCCAATCACGCACAGCCGACCCGTGTAGTCCGCCACGCCCGGACGGAACTGGCTCTCGCCCGGCACATAGTCAAACTGGAACCATTCACCGGCGGCATTTTGCAGAATGCCCTTGGCGCGCAGCACCTGACCATACTCCTCCTCATCGCTGAGCTGATTGAGCATGGCCTGCACTTCCTCCTGCTCATAGCGGCGGGCCGTTTCCACGCCCACGGACACAAACACCTCATCCGCGTGATGGTGGTGGTGATGCTCATGGTCGTGGTCATGGTCATGGCAGCCGCAGGTGCAATGCTCGTCATGCTCATGATGATGCTCGTGGTCATGCTCATCATGGTCATGGTCGTGACAGCCGCACTCGCAGTGCTCGTCATGCTCATGATGATGCTCATGGTCATGCTCGTCATGGTCATGGTCGTGGCAGCCGCACGCGCCATGCTCGTCATGCTCATGGTGATGCTCATGGTCATGATGGTGATGATGCTCGTCCTCGTCATCATCGTCCAGATGCAGCTCAATGGGCTTGCCGGACTCAATCACCTCCAGCATGGCATCCGCCGTCAGGTCATCCCAGGGCGTGGTGACGATGCGGCAGCCGGGGTGCTGCTCCTCCACCAGCGCGCGGGACTTCTCCACCCGCTCAGGGGTAAGCAGCTGCGTACGGCTGAAAATGATGGTGTTGGCCGTCTTGATTTGGTCAAGGAAGAACTCACCGAAGTTCTTCATGTACATGCGGCACTTGCCTGCGTCCACCACCGTGGCGCAGCCGGCCATGGTCATCTCGTGCCGCTCGGAGGTGCGCTCCACGGCGGCGAGGATATCGCTGAGCTTGCCCACGCCGGAGGGCTCGATGATCAGCCGGTCAGGGTGATACTGCTCAATCAGCTCATCCACAGCCTTCTGGAAATCGCCCACCAGCGTGCAGCAGATGCAGCCGCTATTCATCTCCGTCACCGTGATGCCGGCGTCCTTCATAAAGCTGCCGTCCACGCCGACCTCGCCGTATTCATTTTCCAGCAGGATAATCTTTTCTTCCCGAACCTTGCCGGTCAGGAGCTTCTTGATGAGCGTGGTCTTGCCTGCGCCCAGGAAACCGGAAATGATGTTGACCTTTACCATGGAGTGTTTGCTTCCTTTCTTGCTGTTCGAACGTGGGAGGCTGGGCTGCCGCCCAGACCTGCGCAGGGGCCTTGCCCCTGCACCCCACAAGGGGCGTCGCCCCTTGACCCGTTTTCGCTGGCGCGAACCCTGGAGGGGGCTGGGCCAGTGCAGTTTAGTATACCACTGGGGGGGAGGGAGAATCAAGGGGTTAGTGGGTATATCGGCAGGTGCCGCGCACATAGGTTTGCAGTACGCGGCAGTTGCTATCCAGCAGGATAATGTCGGCGTCCTTGCCGCTTTCAAGGGAGCCTTTGCGGGCTGCGACGCCGGCGGAGGCGGCGGCGTTCAGGCTGGCGGCGCGCACGGCCTTCCACATGGGCACGGAGGCGTGGTCGCGGAAGTTGCGCACGGCGTCATTGAGCTTGAGGACGCTGCCTGCAATGGTGCCGTCCGCCAGACGGCATTCGATGCCCTTGACGAAGATGGGCTGACCGCCCAGCGTGTATTCGCCGTCCGCCAGACCACCGGCCCGGGTGCAGTCGGTAATCAGCACCAGATGGTCATCCTTGGCCCTGTCCATGAGCGTGAACACCCCCGGATGCACATGGAAGGTATCCGCAATCAGCTCGCAGTCAACAGGCTGTGTCAGGGCTGCGCCCACCACGCCGGGGTCGCGATGATGCAGGGGCGTTTGCGCGTTGAAGGTATGGGTCACGCGGCTGGCTCCCAGCCCAATGGCCTCCACCGCCTGGTCATAGCTCGCGCTGGTGTGGCCGATGGACAGGCGGATATCGCTCTGCTGCCGAAGGGCATGCGTAAATTCCAGACCCCCTGGCATTTCCGGGGCATAGGTGATGATGCGGATGATGTCCCGAAAGGGCAGCACCCTTTGGGCATCCGGGGGCAGGATGGCAGACGCGGCCTGCGCACCCTTGCGGGCCGGATTGATGAAGGGGCCTTCCGCGTGACAGCCCAGAATCTCCGCACCGGGGAAGTCCGGCCGCAGACTTTCCGCCTTCAGCTTCCGCAGTTGGCGGAACACCGTTTCCAGCTGGTTCCAGTCCACCGTCATGGTGGTGGGCAGGAAGGAGGTCACGCCGTTGGCCAGCACGCCTGCGGCCA
>JBJEUL010000092.1:0-5805 GCA_051883835.1 Aristaeellaceae bacterium | reverse complement strand
AGCCGACGCTGGAGGCAGGCAGCACGTTCTTCGGCAGCAAGGTGATTGGCGACCTGGACGAGTTCAAGCGGCTGAGCGGAGCTATCATTGCCAACCGCTATGATGCCTGCCTGGATGATGTAAAGGATAAGGTATACACCCGTGATATCTTCCGGCGGGATTGATTGCAGCAAAACCGTCTGCCGGAATCGCCATCGACATGAATCCCAAAGAAGCAGGTGACAGCATATGCAGCACGCTCTGACCTCCCTTTTCCACGCACAGACCTATACTGATGCCTGGTCTGATTACCAGCGCGCCCTTGTCAATCCCGGCTTTCCGGTCTGGGACTACATCATCCTCACCGCGTCCAACGCCCATCAGGCAGAGGGCTTTGAAGCGCAGCTGAAGCAGCGTTCCTTCCCGCCCCATACCCATGTGGCTGTCCTCCCTGACCCCGATGGCAAGCGCGTGGGCAGCGGCGGCGCAACCCTGGGTGTCATCCGCTATATCAGAGAGCAGGAAGCGGCCAAAGGCCACCATGGCTTCGACCATCTCCGCATTCTCGTCATCCACTCCGGCGGCGACAGCAAGCGCACCCCGCAATACTCCGCGTTGGGCAAGCTGTTCTCGCCCGTGCCGCATGAGTTGCCCGATGGCCGCTCGTCCACGCTGTTTGACGAGTTCATGATCGCCATGGCTGGCGTGCCTGCCCGCATCCGGGAGGGCATGCTGCTGCTCTCCGGCGATGTGCTGCTGCTGTTCAATCCGCTGCAAATCGACTATTCCGGCAGTGGCGCGGCAGCTATCAGCTTCAAGGAGGACGTTGAAACCGGCAAGAACCACGGCGTGTACCTGCGCGGCGAGGACGGCAACGTAGCCCGCTGCCTGCAAAAGCAGTCCGTGGCGATGCTCCGTAGCGTTGGTGCGGTCAACGAGCAAAACCGGGTCGATATCGACACTGGCGCGGTCATCTTCTCTCCTGCCATGCTGGCTTCATTGGATGCCATGATGCAGGGCCGGGAGCAGGACTTCATCAACGACCATGTGCGCCTGTCCCTGTATGCGGACTTCCTCTACCCACTGGGCAGTGATGCAACCCTTGAACAGTTCTATCAGGAGAAGCCCGAGGGCGATTTCAGCCCTGAGCTGACCACCTGCCGCACCGCCGTATGGAACGCCCTGCGCCCCTACCGCATGAAGCTGCTTCGACTGGCCCCGGCGCGGTTCATTCACTTTGGCACCACCCGGGAAATCATGCGCCTGATGAGCCATGATATTGAGGAATACACCTCGCTGGGCTGGCGGGCGGCTGTCAACAGCAGCGTCCCGGAGGGCGTGTCCGGCTACAACGCCGTGCTGTCCTCCCGGGCGCAGGTGGGAACCCCTGTCCATCTGGAAACATCCTATGTCCACGGCGATGCAGTCATCGGCAGCAACGTTCTGCTGTCCTATGTGGACATCTGCGGTGAGCGCGTCCCGGATAACGTGGTACTTCACGGCCTGAAGCAGCGGGACGGACGCTTTGTGGTACGCATCTACGGCGTGAACGACAACCCCAAGGAGGACAAGCTGTTCGGCAAGCCCCTGAGCGACATGGGCATGACAGGCCCCCTCTGGACAGCGGAGCTGTACCCTGTGTGCGCCACAGTTGCCGAGGGTGTCAAGGCCGCGCTGAACGTGTACGCTATCGCCATGGGCAGCGGCGACAGGACGGCATGGGAACAGGCGGAAAAGACCAGCCTTTGCTCCGGCTTCAATGCAGCCGACCCGGATGCCATCATCGCGTGGGACAAGCGCATGCACGAGCTGGTCATGATGGACCGTCTGGCCAAGGATATTCGTGCCAAGGTGCCTGTCAGCCAGCTCAGGAGCCAAATCAACCCGGATGGCCTGACGAAGATTCAGCGTGAATGGCTGGACAAGCGGCTGGCTCATGCGGATGCCAGCGAAGCCATGCGCCTGCATTACTATCTGGGCCGCATTCTGAACGGCGCGGAGGGCGAGAAACATATCGCAGAAGCCTTCCGGCAAATCCAAAAAGCGGTCATATCGCAGATTCATTTGGAAGAAAACACAACCTGCCGCATCGTGAAGGACAGACACACGGTTCGCTTGCCCCTGCGCGTGAACTGGGGCGGTGGCTGGAGCGACACCCCACCCTACTGTCTGGAAAACGGCGGCACAGTGCTGAACGCCGCCATCCTGCTGAACGGACAGATGCCCGTTGAGGTCACACTGGAACGTCTGCCCGAAAAGAAAATCGTCTTTGACAGCCGTGATATGGACACCCACGGCGAGTTCACGGATATTGCACAGCTGCAGTCCGTGGGTGACCCCTATGACCCCTTTGTGCTGCAAAAGGCCGCGCTGCTGGCCTGCGGCATTCTCCCGGCGGAGGGCGGCAATCTGGACGAGGTGCTGGAACGCCTGGGCGGCGGTATCCTGATGAAGTCGGAGGTGACTGGCGTTCCCAAGGGCAGCGGGCTGGGCACGTCCTCCATTCTGGCGGGCGCGTGCGTCAAGGCCCTGTTCGAATTTGCGGGCATCGACTACACCGAGGACGACCTGTATGCCCATGTGTCGGTCATGGAGCAAATCATGTCCACCGGCGGCGGCTGGCAAGACCAGGTGGGCGGCCTGTCCACCGGGGTGAAGTACATCACCACCATGCCGGGGCTGAAACAGGACATCCGGGTGACGCACATCAAGGTACCCGCAGCCGCATGGGCAGAACTCAAGGAACGTTTCGTGCTGATTTACACGGGACAGCGCAGGCTGGCGAGAAACCTTCTGCGGGACGTGGTAGGCCGCTACATCGGCAACGAGCCGGACAGTCTTTACGCCCTCAACGAGATTCAGCGCAGTGCCGCCCTGATGCGCTTTGAGCTGGAGCGCGGCAACATTGACGCCTTCGCCAGGCTGCTGGACGAGCACTGGAAGCTGTCCCAGATGATTGACGCAGGCAGCACCAACACGCTCATCGACCAGATTTTCGCGTCCATTGACGAGTATGTGGACGGCAAGCTGGTTTGCGGTGCAGGCGGCGGCGGTTTCCTGCAAGTGGTGCTGAAAAAGGGTGTGACCCGGGCGCAGGTGCATGCGCGCCTGAAGGAAATCTTCCAGGACAGCGATGTAGATGTGTACGACGCAGAACTGATATAAGGAGACAGCCATGCTGAAAGGACTGGATAGCGTACTTCAGGATATCGTGCACGAAGCCGGAGCCATGCTGTACAGCGCACGCCTGAGCGCATCGGAAATCCACGAAAAGGAAGGCCCCGCCAACTATTGCACGGACTACGACCTGCGCATCCAGCGGTTCATCATGACGCGGCTGTCCGAGATAGTTCCCGGATGCAGCTTCTACGGCGAGGAGGACACGGAGGGCAACCACGCCATCGCGACATCTCCCTACACCTTTTACATTGACCCCATTGACGGCACGACCAACTTCATGTTCGACTATCACCACAGCTGTGTATCGGTGGGCGTGGCCTACGACGGGCAGATGGTGGCAGGCTATGTGTACAACCCCTATGTGGACGAGCTGTTCCATGCTGTCCGGGGCGAGGGTGCGTGGCTGAATGACAGGAAGCTGGTCATGCAGGACAAGCCCATCCGGGAGGGTATTGTGGCCTTTGGCTGCGCAAGGTACAACGACAGCGACACGGACTTGCTCTTTGATGTGACCCGGCAAATGTTCCTGAGCAGCCTGTCCATCCGCAACGGCGGGTCAGCTGCGCTCGACCTGTGCCGCATCGCATCCGGGAGCAACGTGGCCTATTACGAATTGAAGCTCCAGCCCTACGACTATGCCGCTGCCAGCGTCATCATCGAGGAAGCGGGCGGGCGCATCAGTCGGGTGGATGGCAGCAGCATTACCCTGGACAGACCCTGTTCCATCGTAGGCGGGACGAAAACAGCCTGGCAGCAGGTCAGGAATATGATTGCGGCAGCGGGCTTTGTGGAGATATAGGCAGAAGCCGTATCATAGTAGGAAGAAACAACACGATGAATCCAGAGCCGAAGCGCAAAGGAATCATCGAATGCACAAGAGACTGCATGCGCTGCGTGACAAACGCATGCAAATGCAGCCTGCTCCCAAAATGCAGCCTTGACCAAGCATGAGCGACGGCTCTTGCAGCAGTGCGTGGATCGCTGTACACCGATGCTGGTTGTGGAGTACTCAATGCAACAGACTGAGTTCTATTGTCCCTCAGTGTCATGCAGTGATGGATAGCGAGGAACTTCACCGCTTCTGTGAGACGAATCGAATACTTGAGAAAAGCCCTCCGTAGGCTGAACCGTATAAGGTTCAAACCTGCGGAGGGCTTTTGTGCTTCTTTGCGGCGTGTGAAGGTACCTGCGGGATTCATCCCATTGCTTTTGCGCACCATGAGCCCGGTGCGGCCTGCTTATTTCACGGAATCCGTGCTGACCTTGAACGTGAAATAGGTATCCGGATAGGGTTCATCCTTCAGGGTAAAGTGCCACCATTCGGTATCCAGCGGCTTGAAGCCGTGGCGCATCATGGCTTCCCGCAGGATGTTCCGGTTGGCGATCTGTTCCTCGGTGAGGGTCGCGGTGTAATCGGGATGGGACAGCTCGCCGAAATAGTCGAAGGTGCCGCCCATGTCCACTTCTTTCCCGGCGGCCATATCGAACAGGGTCAGGTCAACGGTGCTGCCCCGGCTGTGGCCGGATTTGGCGGCGATGTACCCTTGCTCGAACAGCAGGGATTTATCCACCTCCGGGTAGAAATAGGGCTTCATTTCCGTTGCGTCCAAATCCTCAGCCCAGCGCACAAAATGGTCAACCGCCATCTGCGGACGATAGCCGTCAAAGACCTTCAGCCGGTAGCCCTGCGCCATGACATCGTCACTGACGGCCTTCAGGGCCTCGGCAGCCTCTTTGGTGAGCAGGACGCAGGGTTCCTCGTAGCCATCCACCCGCGCACCGACAAAGTTGTAGGTGGCGTAATAACGAACCTCCAGCATCACATCCGGCACGACATCTGTCAGCAGGACAAAGCCCTCGGAGTCATCGGATGCTTCACTGGCCATGGCCGTACAGCCGGGCAGCAGCAGTGCCAGCGTCAGTACGCAGCACAGGGAATGCTTCCATTTCGCATTGTTCATGATAGAATCCTCCTTCACGCATGATGCTTGATTCATGCTGTAGTTTGGGGGGACAGCTCGGGCAGCTCTCCCCTTGCTTTTTCGACACACCAGCACCAAAAATGGTCACCCAGTCATGTTTCATCGAGATGGGTTCCCAGCCGTTTTCTTCGCAGAGCTGCCGCATTTTTTCCGCTTTGGCAGCAAGGCCGTTTTCGCGCTTCGGATCGTTGCAGCAGAGCATGAAGACCATGCTGGGATACCTGGTGCGTCCATACGCTGTATCACAGATATTGTAGCACACTCCGATGAAAATGTATATCAAAATACAGCAGGCCTGCTGCTGCGCACGCTCCAAGCTGACCGTGATGATGGGAATCAGCGCATTGCGGAACATGTTTGGTTCACTTGGTCACACGCACCGGCAGCCCATCGCTATGGCAGACGCAAACCAGCACGCTCGTGCCAGCATCTATTTGTTAAAAGTCATGATGTTTTGGTAAAAGTACTTGCAATGCCGCCAAAAACACATATAATGAAAAGTGATTAATAGAAGTATATTGTACTATTAGTACAGTTTCCGGCTGTGTTTGGTCAGCCCTGGACATCGGTACATCCGCAAGGTGAACCGGCAGCGTCCTGAAAGAACAAGAAGAAGGCGGATGATTTTGAGAAAGCGGATTATTCTGATAGCGGCAGCCCTGCT
>JBJEUL010000091.1:0-5816 GCA_051883835.1 Aristaeellaceae bacterium | reverse complement strand
CGGCGGACTTGCCCAGGGAGTTGTTGGGCACCACGGAGAAGAACGTGCTGTCCACGCCCAGATTGGCCAGGGCCAGGGCAATGTTGGCCTCGCTGCCACCGTAGCTGGCCTCGAAGGCGTTGGCCATGCGGATTTTGTCATAGTTCGGGGGGGTCAGGCGAAGCATGATTTCGCCCATGGTGATGAACTTCTTGGAGGTCTTGCCCTTGAGCAGCGGATTGGAATGAATCATGACTGTATTACCCTCTTTCACGGTGAAGTCGCGCCGCGCAGACCGGCCGCTGTCTTTGCTTTCAATTATAGCACGTCCGGCACAATCCGGCAAGAGCCAGTGACGCATGGACAAAAACCGACAGCCCCAATCTGCCCAAAAGACCCCGCCCGGATGGTTGACACGCATTTTTGCCGCGTGGTATAATCTATCCTGTATGCCCCCGCATGGGGACATCGGTGGCGAAGAAAGGAACATGATGAGCAAAAAGAACTGGCTGCTGATTGGCGGTGCGGCCCTGCTGGCCCTCGCGCTGATGCTGCTTTCGCCCCTGATGCGCACGGCGGCGAAGGAGGATATGGTCATCATCTCCGTGGGCGGCAAGGAGTATGCCCGCGTGCCCCTGACCCAGCCTCAAACGGTGACCGTCACGCAGGAGAGCGGCGAGGTCAATGTGGTGGAAATCACATCGGAGGGTGCGGTGATGCTTTCCTCCTCCTGCCACAACCAGCTGTGCGTCAAGATGGGCGAGGTCACACGGGACAACTGGGAGACCCGGCCCAATCAGCAATTCATCATCTGCCTGCCCAACCGGGTCAGCGTGGAACTGGCGGTGGCACCATGAAGCGAATGAAGCTGCTGCCTGCCCTGCTGGCGGTGCTGCTGCTCACGGGCTGTGCCGCGCCCGGTGCGCCCTCTCCCACGCAGGAGAAGGTGAGCGGCGTGGGCTACTACTTTGATACCGTGGTCACGCTCACGCTCTACGATGCGCCCGAGGGGCTGCTGGAAACGCTCTGGCAGGCATGCGGACGCTATGAGCGGCTGCTGAGCCGCACCGTCCCCGGCAGCGATGTGGACCGCATCAACCGTTCGGAGGGCGAAACGGTGCAGGTTGACCCGGAAACGTGGGCCATCCTCCAGCGGGCGGTGGACATCAGCCGTCAGACGGAGGGTGCGTTCAGCGTGACCATTGCGCCCCTGTCCACCCAGTGGGACTTTACCGGCGATACGCCCCGCATGCCCGATGATGCCAGCCGTCTGGCGGCCCTGCCGCTGGTGGATGACAGCCGGATACTGCTGGGCGAGGACAGCACCGTCACCCTGCCCAAGGGCATGTGCATCGACCTGGGCGGCATTGCCAAGGGCTACATTGCCGACCAAATCGCGGAGATGGTGCGCGGTCAGGTCAGCGGCGCAACGCTGAATTTCGGTGGGAATGTATACGCGCTGGGCAATGCGCCGGGCGCGGAGGGCTTCAACGTGGGGATTGCCCATCCGGCAAGCCCCAGCAGTGCCATTGCGGCCCTGCGGGTGAAGGACTGCTCCGTGGTGACCAGCGGCACCTATCAGCGGTGCTTCGAGCTGGACGGCAGGCTGTACCATCACATCCTTGACCCGGCAACGGGCCTGCCTGCCGATACGGGGCTGGTTTCCGCCACCATTGTGTCGGACAGCTCCATGACCGCCGATGCGCTGGCCACGGCCTGCATCGTGCTGGGGGAGGAAAAGGCACTGGCCCTGCTCAGCCGTCTGGGCTGTGACGGGCTGCTCATCCGGCAGGATATGACCATCGTGACCACCCCGGGCCTGGGCGACAGGTATCCCCTGCAAACAGCAGGCTCCAACAGGTAATCCATTTTTTCACATAGAACAAGGATGACACAAGGAGGCACCTTCCATGGAAAACCAATCGAAGCGCAAGCAGCTCCCTGCATTCCTGGTGCTGGCCATCATCGCGCTGGTGGCCGGCGTCGTGCTGGCCGTCACCAACATGGTGACAAAGGGCCCCATCGCGGAGCATCAAATGGCCGCGCTGAAGGCTTCCTTCGGTGCGGTGATGCCCGCCGATGAATACAAGGAACTCACCGTGAGCGCGGAAGATGGCGTCAGCAGCCTGTACGAGGCCAGCACGGACGGCAAGACCATCGGCTGGTGCGTGACCGCTTCCGCCAAGGGCTACGCCGGTGACGTGGCTGTTACCCTGGGCGTGGGCACCGATGGCCTGGTGACGGGCTGTGTGGTGGGCGATTTGAACTTTGCCGAGACCGCCAACTTCGGCGCACGGGCCAAGGAGCCTGCTTTCCAGGATCAGTTCAAGGGCATTGATGCCATCAACGGCGGTGCCTTCCAGGCCCTGAGCGGCGCGACCATCACCTCCAACGCCGTCAAGGATGCCACCAACGCCGCCCTGAGCTGCGTGGCCCGTCTGGGTCTGGGCAAGACTCCTGTGGCTGACCCCATTGTGGTCTTTGGCGAGAGCAAGCCCGCGCCTGCCGCGGACGTGACCACCGAGGCAGACGGCTCCCTGCGCACCACGGCGGAGGGCTTTGGCGGTGCTGTGGTCATCGTGAAGGTGCTGGTGGAGGACGGCAAGGTCAGCAAGCTGGTGATTGATGCGTCCACGCAGACGGAGTACATCGGCACCCGCGTGATGGAGGAGCCCGAGTTTGCCGAGCAGTTCATCGGCCAGACCGGCCCCTTCACGGCAGGCGAGAACATTGACGTGCTCAGCGGCGCGACCATCACCAGCAAGGCGGTGATTGAAGCGGTCAACAACGCGCTGGGCTTCACCGCGGACGCGCCCGTGGCTGCCCCTGTGACCACCGAGGCAGACGGCTCCCTGCGCACCACGGCGGAGGGCTTTGGCGGTGCTGTGGTCATCGTGAAGGTGCTGGTGGAGGACGGCAAGGTCAGCAAGCTGGTGATTGATGCGTCCACGCAGACGGAGTACATCGGCACCCGCGTGATGGAGGAGCCCGAGTTTGCCGAGCAGTTCATCGGCCAGACCGGCCCCTTCACGGCAGGCGAGAACATTGACGTGCTCAGCGGCGCGACCATCACCAGCAAGGCGGTGATTGAAGCGGTCAACAACGCGCTGGGCTTCACCGCGGACGCGCCCGTGGCTGCCCCTGTGACCACCGAGGCAGACGGCTCCCTGCGCACCACGGCGGAGGGCTTTGGCGGTGCTGTGGTCATCGTGAAGGTGCTGGTGGAGGACGGCAAGGTCAGCAAGCTGGTGATTGATGCGTCCACGCAGACGGAGTACATCGGCACCCGCGTGATGGAGGAGCCTGAATTTGCTGAGCAGTTCATCGGTCAGACCGGCCCCTTCACGGCAGGCGAGAACATTGACGTGCTCAGCGGCGCGACCGTCACCAGCGATGCCGTGATTGAAGCGGTCAACCACGCACTGGGCTATTGAGCCTTCCATATCCCATGCAAGACGAGCTGTCCCAGCCAAGTGGTCGGGACAGCTCGTCTGCTTATAAAGCAGGAAAAGGGCTGGAAAGACTTTATCTTTGGGGAAGGTGGCCGAGCACAGCGGGACGGATAAGGTCGTTCCTCGTGCAGTCCCCGGAACCTGACGTTTCCAACGCGGACGAACTGCGTCGTCTGCTTGGAAACTTACGCTTTGTTTTTTCCTTTTTGCGGGTTTGACGTGTTGCGCTGGGCTGCCGCCCAGACCTGCGCAGGGGTTTTACCCCTGCACCCCACAAGGGGCATCGCCCCTTGACCCCTTTCCGCTGGCGCGTTCCCTTGGGGGGCGTTAAAATCGTAAAAAAACTTGGAAGGTTCCTGCAGCGTTCTTGACACTGTAATATTTCTGTAATAGAATGTAGATATCGAAATATGCGCGTCTGTTTCCCTGGGAATGGGCGCGTGAATGAGGACTGAGGTGAACCATTCATGATGCAGGGCTGGAAAAGGTTGATTGCCGTCATGGCTGTGCTGGCACTGGTGCTGTCCTGCTTCCCCATGCTGGGGCAGACAACGGCGGCTCAGGCGGAAAGCGCAACCGGTACGGTCACGGCGGATGGTGTGTTTCTGCGCAAGCAGCCCAGCACGAGTGCCGACTATTGGTTCAAGCTGGACACAGGCTTTATGTGCGAGGTGCGGGATGTCGTGACCTCCGGCGGTGTGACCTGGTACAAGGTTCAATCGGCCCATCCCACCGCCGTCACGGCCAATACGTACATTGGCTACATCCACAGCGATTTCTTTGTGCTGAATTCCACGGGAGGCAGTGAGGATTCCGACGTGGATGATGACCTCCCCGGCGGCAGCACGGGTGACTCCGGCAGCACGGGTGGCTCCGGCAGCACGGGTGGCTCCGGCAGCACGGGCGATTCCGGCAGCACGGGCGATTCCGGCAGCACGGGCGACTCCGGCAACAGCTTCCTGATTGGCGAAATCAACGCCGATCAGGTGAATTTCCGCCAGACGGCAGGCGGCGAGCTGATTGACAAGCTGGACAGGGGCACGCGGGTAGAGATTCTCTCCGTCCCTGCCAGCACCACGGCCAACGACTGGTACAAGATTCGCCACAACAGCCGGGACGGCTATGTGCAGGCCCCGTTTGTGACGGTGATCGGCACCTCGAGCACCGCGCCGGATGACTTCGGCTTCGTGAAGCTGGTGCTTTCCTCCGCGAACCTGCGGGCAGCTCCCGGGGGCAAGGTACTGGCCCAGTGGAGTACCCCCGGCGAGGTGCTGCCTGTGACCGGCCCCACCCAGACGCAGGGCGGCTACAAGTGGTATCCTGTGCTGTACCAGGGCGCGTACTACTTTGTGCGCGAGGACTGCGTGGCGCATGTGACTTCCACCAACGGCGGTTCCACCAGCACCGATGGCTCCACCGTCACGGCCAAGGGCTACCTCAAGACCATCAAGTCCGGCGTGAATCTGCGCCTGCAGCCTGGCGGCGATGTAATCCAGCAGGTCGGCAAGGGCGTGATTGTTACCCGCCTGTCCGACATGGTGGCTGCCAGCGGCTACAACTGGTATCTGGTGCAGGTGGACAGCGTGCGCGGCTACATGCGCAGCGATTGCGTGGCCTTCGTCAACAGCGAGGGCGCAGCGACCACGCCGCCTTCCACCAACGTGACCACGCCCCCTGTGGTGGATGGCACCTATGGCTATGTCATCACCACAGCTACCGGCGTGAACCTGCGCAACAAGCCTGCGGGCAGCTCGCTGGAGCAGATTGCCAAGGGCGTGATTATGCCCATGACCGGCTACCCGGTGGTCAGCGGCAAGTACACCTGGTATCCGGTACGCGCTGCTTCGGGCCGCAACGGCTATATCCGGGGCGACTGTGCCACCCCCTGCCAGTCCGACGGCACGCCGACTTCCGCGCCCAGTGCGCCTACGGACAGCCCTGCCGTCACAACGCCGCCGCCCACTACCTCCTACGGCTATGTGATGATTACCTCCAACAATGTCAATGTCCGCAAGACTCCCGGCGGTACGGCCGTGGGTCAGGTGGACAAGGGCGGTGTGTGGCCCATGACCGGCCCCAGCACCACCAAGAGCGGCTATACCTGGTATCCCATCAAGGCCGGCAGCCTGAGCGGCTATGTCCGGGGTGACCATTCCTTCAAGCTCTCGCCCACGCAGGAGGCCAGCTATCTGGCTGGCAACGGCGTGCCGGATGAGAGCGGCTCGACGGTTGTCACCCAGTATGTGCAGACCGTGCTGGACGATGTGAACCTGCGCGCTGCTCCCTCCAAGGATGCCAACGCGCCCTACAATGTGCCGCTGGGCACGGTCATGGCCTACAACAGCAGCCAGTCCGTGGGCGGCAGCCTGTGGTACCGCGTGGTGT
>JBJEUL010000090.1:0-5845 GCA_051883835.1 Aristaeellaceae bacterium | reverse complement strand
TCTGGAAGAAGATCTTGTCCATGCCGATGGTGGTGCAGATCTTCTCGGCCAGCAGAGCCTGGGGGATGGTGTAGGGATAGTTGAAGGTGTGCATGATGTCCTGCACCTGGTCGATGACGGCGGCGACGACCTTCTCATTGCAGTTGCCGGCGGAGTTCACCGCGATGCCTGCATAGAAGTCCAGATAGGGGGTGCCGTTCTCGTCATAGACGTACTGCTCCCGTGCGGTTTCGGCCACGAAGTCGAAACGCTCGTAGGTCTCAATCATGTACTTGTTGACCTTGTCCTTGATATCCTGTGCTGTCAGTCCCAAATCCCTGAGCTTCATGGTTCCATGTCTCCTTTTTACAACATGCATCATTGCACGTTGGATTACACGTTGTGCCGGTACTCGTAAGGCAGTACCTTGGTCTGGTTGTAGCTGGGGCAGTCCCGAACCCATTCCAGGGATTCCTTGATGATGGCGGTTTGCTGGGGGATGTTGTTGGGCTCGCCTGCGTTGGAGCCAATCGGCACATGGGGCGCGGTGATGCGGGGTGCGCCCTGCTGGCGGGCGATGGGGGGCAGTGCGGCGATGACCACGCAGCTCATGCCAGCCTCTTCGCAGCAGCGGGTCACGATGGTGGCGGAACGATGGCAGGTGCCGCAGCCGCCGGTACACAGCACGATGTCCACGCCCTGCGCCTTCAGCTTCCGGGCGATTTCCGGGCCGGTTTCATGCAGGAACTTCTCCACATTGCCGCCGCCGCCCATGAAGGTGTAGGTTTCATCTGCCAGGGAGCCGATAAAGCCCTCGTCCACCAGCTCATGCAGGCGGTCAATGGGGAACATGGCGTTGACATCCTTGTTGATGTCCGAGTTGTCAAAGCCGCCATGGGTGACCATCAGCTCGCTGGAGGGGGTGCTGAACTCGATGGTGCGGTAGGAGAAGTCGCCGGAGGTGTTGAAGGGAGTCTGGCTCTTCTTGTGGATGCCGCCGGCGGTGATGAAGGCAACCTTGCACTCGCTGAGGGGCTTCTTCAGCTCGGTAAAGACGGGAGCAGGGGTCATGGGGACGAAAATCTCGGACTGCATCCCTTCCACGGTGGTCAATTTCATATCGGATATTCCTCCTGTCAGTAGGGTGATTGAATCAGATGGAGCGGGCGGGAATATCCCGCTTGCCGACCACTTGCATGCGGCTGAGATAGAAGTTTGCGGTCTGGCCGATTTCCAGTGCCTGATGGGTGAACACCCAGCGCCGGGGAACCGCGACCATACCCATGCTGCCCGGCATGGTGCATTGGATGGCGGTATCGTTGACCTCGGTGAGGGTTCCGCCCACGGGGACGGGCGTCATTTCCCGCAGCAGCTTCAACTCGGACAGGTCGTAGTCCCGGGGGGCACTGTCCACCTCCAGATAGCTGAAGTAGAACTCAAGCTCATGTCCGGGAGCAAGAGCTTCCTCCGTCATCACCAGCCAGCGCGGTATGGTGATGACCCCCAGCCGCCCATGCAGGTGGATTTTCACCATGTCCGGCCCTGCTTCCTTGACCAGGCCGCCCATAAGCACCGGGTTGATGATGTAGGCGGCACTCAATGCAGGGTACCGTTGTCCAGCAGGGTGGTTTCGGGCAGACCCAGCAGACGGTTGTTGGCGTTGATGACATCGTTGCTCCACTTGCGGGGCGCAGGCTTGATGGCGACACCGGTCATGCGGTTCTTCAGCATCTGAATGGCGCGGGCCGCAACCTCCCTGGTCACGCAGGAGCAGCCAGCCACGTTGTTCTCAAAGCCGCCCTTGTCCATGTTTTCCTCCACCATGGCCGTGGCGTACTCGTTGCCCACTACCAGCTGACCCTGATAGGCGCAGAAGGACACGCCCACCACGGGGATGCCCCGCTTGCCGGCCTGGCCGATGTGCTGGATAAAGTCGATATGGTTGTTGCCGAAGCCCTCGGTGGTGATGATGCAGCCGTCAATATCGAGGGACTCCAGCAGGGAGCCCAGACGCTCGGAAACCCACAGCTTCTCGTCATTGACCTGCGGAGAACCCACGAACACCACGCCTACCAAATCCAGCTCGGTGTCGGCGGCAAGGCCCTCCACCAGCGGCTCGCGGATGTAGTGACGAGTCATTTCCTTGGTGGCGGGGCCGATGCATGTCAGCGCATGGATGGAGCCATCGCGTACCTGATTGGGGGTCAGGATGATGGGGACATTGCCGCAGTCCACGTTCTTCTGGCCGCCCAGGATACCGCAGGGTTCGGTGGGGCAAATCACGTTGTCGTGCATGGCACCCTGACCCATGATTTCCTTCACCAGCACCACACGGGGATTGCCCCGGCGGCGTACGTCCTCGCAAATCTCCTCCCGGACAACCTCACCGTCATACTTCTTCAGCTCGTCACGGACGGCCTGAATGATGTAATCCTGGCACTTGTGCGCCGCGAAGGGGCCGGGGCGGGTCATGCCGGAGAGCCGCTGAATGACCGCATGACAGCGGATGATGATATCGTTTTCGTCCGCGCAGCCGGGATGGCCGAAGTACATCTTTTCGTCCAGGAAGCCCTCGGAGGAGCCGAACTCATGCACCTGCACGCCGTCCTCATCCACGCCGGTGAGCATGAACACCACGCCGTCAGCCACCTTGGTAACACCGCTGCCCAGCTCGCCCTCCACCTTCGTGGCGATGGGGCAGACATCCATGATGGTCTCGGTGTAGATGTGCCGCTGGTCGGGATAAATCACGTCCAGGGCCAGGCTCTTGCACAGCGGGTCCTCCTTCACGGCCCGCTCCACGATGGCGCGGTCAATGGTGATTTTGCCGTCCCGGATGCAGGTCTCGCTGCCGATTTCCGCGCCGGTGATGCGGATGTGCTTTTTCACGAGTGTGCGGATGACCTTCTTTTCACCAGCCGCAGCAGCCTCAGGCGCGGCCTCGGTGACGGGAGCCGCCTCGGCGGCGGGCGCAGCGGGGGCTGCGCCGCCGAACACCGGGATGTCCAACACCAGCTTTTCCAGCTTTTCGGCCTTGCCAATCTCAATATGAATCATGCCGTTTCCTCCCACGCTTGTCTTCATCACGGGGGCAAAAACCTCCGTGGGGGTTTCCTTGCTTCCCACCGGAGCGGGAGCGACTTCCGTCTCGGGGTCGTTGACCCGGTTCAGCACCTCCCGGGTGATGGGGGTCAGGGCTTCCACATCGGTCAGCAGGGTGCAGCCCAGCACCTGTTCAACCCGCAGACCATCCTCACTCAGGGTCAGCAGACCAGCCTCCACCATGTCGTCAAACAGGGAGGGATCCTCCAGGTCTGCCGCGCTGATGACAAGACCCTTTTGCCGCCTGCAGCAGAAGATGGCCGGATCCTTCAAATGCTTTTTCAGGGCTTCGTTGGTCATGGACATATGGTTTCCTCCTTCATTCCTTCGGGGTGGATGCGGGGGTGTGGATACGGCGTACCAGCGGGTGATTGACTGCCCGCAGTGCGCCGTCGGTGCAGTGATAGACCGGCAGGCCCAGCCGCGGTGCGCAGGCCATGACGGTATTGGAACAGTCCGTACAGTTGCTGATGAGTACCGCTTGGGCTCCGGCCTTTTTCAGGGCCATGACCTTCTGCACCTGACCGGGGCAGCGGCCGGGGTTCTCGCACTTCAGCGTTCCCCGAACCTCCCGGGCCTGCTTGCAGCATTCGCAGCCAACCACCTGACTGCCCATGCTCGCAGCTATTTCTTCCAGTCGGGCCTGGTCGGCACCGCAGGCGCATACCAGCAGGCCAAGCCGCTCAGGCCCCTTCATGAAGCACTCCGCTGCAATCAGTCCGCCGGTGGTCTTGACAACGGGTGCGTCCAGTGTGGTGCGCTTGCCCGTGAAGGGGCCGCCCATGATGATTTCTCCCCAGCCCGGGGCCAGTCCGCCAGCTCTGTCGAACAGGACGCCCACGGAGATGCCCAGCGGTACATCCCGGAATACCTGATTCAGGTTTTCGTTCCCGGCCAGCTTCCCGGCGACGGTGATGTCCTTGTCGATGAGGGGCTTGCGCAGGTCAACGGCCTCCTGCACCCGGCAGACGGTTTCCGCGTTGACCACCACGGCGTTGGCCTCCATGGGCAGGCTGTTGACGCTAAGCAGCTTGCCCATGGTTTCCCGGATGACCGCCCGCTCCTCGCCCATGGGGTACAGGTCAGGCAGCAGGGCGATGCGCACGCCCGCAGCAGGAAGAACCTCCCGCAGTCGGGCAATCGCCGCCCGGTGCTTGCCCTTGATGGCGATGATGCCCTCTGCTGCGTGGGTGACCTCCATGAGGATATGCAGTCCCCGCATGAGTCGGGCGGGATTTTCCTCGATGACAGCGATGTTGTGGCACAGAATCGGCTCACACTCCGCGGCGTTGACAATGACCGTTCCGCCAGCGGAGAAGGGCATGTTGACCTTCGCCCAGGTGGGGAAGCCCGCGCCGCCCAGACCTACCAGGCCTGCTTCCTCGATTCGCTCCAGGGGTGTGCTGCCCTGAAGCGGTACGAAAGCGGCGTTCTGCTCACCCTTGGCTTCCACGGTGATTCCGGTGTCCGTCACGGCCCGAACCACACCGGAGACGCTGGAGAACAGATTCGCCCCGAGGCTGCCCTCCGGCTTCCGGGCCAGCAGTGCGCCCCGCCGAACGGAATCGCCTGCGGCAACCACCGGAATCGACGCTGCACCGATGTGCTGCCGGAGGGGATAATGAAACATGGCATCCTGCATTTTCGTCGCTCCTTTGATTCATCGGAGTCAAGGTGATTATAACCGCATCAGGCCTATTTGTGTAGCGACACTTTCGTGCATTATACATGACAAACTGTCATGACAGAGCGGCTGGTCATGAGAAAAAAAAGCAAGGATTTTCAAGGCATACGGTGCGATGCTCCCCCGATTGCGGGCCGGAAAGGACTGTTTTCTGCCTGTATTTTTTATGCAGGGCTGCATTGACATTTGCACCTGCTGTTGGTATAGTAGGAAGGTCGAATCGCATAACTTTGCAGGACAAAGACGTTCCGGATGCATCATGGCATCGGTACGCCTTTTTTTATGCCTGCAGGGCTGATTCGGCAGGGAGAACCAGCCCCTTGAGAAACACGGGCATGAGCCGGCTGCCGGTGGCGGTGAGGCTGGCGGTGCTGTGGTGGATGCACCAGTCGTAGAGGAATCCCCGCTCAATCAGGGCGTAATCCTCCATCAGCTTGGCAGCGGACTCCCGGACGGTAAACTCACCGGAGGCAAGGCCCTCCGCCATGATGCTCTCCACCAGGCGGTAATACAGCCTGTCGCGGTTGAGCAGGGTTTTGTTGCCGGTGTCCACCATTTCCTCGGAGTAGAGGAAAGCCAGCAGATCTACGGGAATCCGGCTCTCAATCATGGCGAACAGCTCCCGGTTGAGCAGAATCAGCTTGCGGAAGGCAGGCAGGGCCGGATCCATCTCGGTGATGAGTTCGGAGTAGCGTTGGTCGAACAGGTCGGACAGGGTATGGAGCAGTTCCTCCCGGCTGGCAAAGTGGGTCAGGAAGGTTTCGCGGGTGACGTTGGCCCGGTCAAGAATGTCCTCCAGGGTGGTCTGCTGATAGCCCTTTTCGCGGAACAGCGACCAGGCGGCGTCGATAATCTGCTCACGCTCGCTGTGGGCAGCCTGGGGGGCAGTCCGGCCTAGCAGGAAGCCGTCCCGCAGGGGGTCGCGGTCGTCCAGCACCCACTCGTTGTAGCCGGTGATGTAGGCACTGCCCGTGATGCGGGGAATAATCGCCCTGCGCCCCGCCACGTCGATTTCCGCAGTGATGACGCCCCGGAACATGGAGCCGGTGATGCTCTCGTAGACGAATTCCTCCCCGGGGG
>JBJEUL010000089.1:0-5856 GCA_051883835.1 Aristaeellaceae bacterium | reverse complement strand
CTGCCGTTTCCAGCGCGGACGAACTGCGTCGTCTGCTTGGAAACTCACGCTTTTTTGCTTTCCCTTTTTGCTATGCCGATGTGTTGCGCTGGGCTGCCGCCCAGACCTGCGCAGGGGTTTCACCCCTGCACCCCACAAGGGGCATCGCCCCTTGACCCCTTTCCGCTGGCGCGATCCCTTGGAGAGGGATGGTTTAGCGGGGAATCATCACCAGACTCACCAGAATGATGCCAAGCCAGCAGCATGCTCCCATCAGGATGGGCTTGCCGCCCGTCTTGATGAGCTTGATGAGGTCAGTGTTCAGGCCAATAGCTGCCATGGCCATGATAATCATGAACTTGCTCAGCTCCTTGAAGATGACGAACGCGCTGGCAGGCACGCCGCAGGCCGTGCAGATGGTGGTGATGACGCTGGCCGCGATGAACCACAGGATGAAGAAGGGGAAAATCTTCTTCAGGCTGACCTTCTGCCCGCCGTCCTTCTGACCCCGGGTGCGCAGGAAGGCCAGTGCCAGGGTGATGGGTATGATGGCCAGCGTGCGGGTCAGCTTGACGGTGACGGCCTTGTCCAGGGTCGCGCTGCCCAGAGCGAACATGCTGTCCCAGGTGGCGGCGCAGGCCGTCACGGAGGAGGTGTCATTCACCGCCGTACCGGCGAAGAGGCCGAACGCCTCGCCGCTGGTGGTGGAGAAGCCCAGCACCTGTCCCAGAGCGGGGAAGATGATGGCTGCCAGCACATTGAACAGGAAAATCACACTGATGGCCTGCGCGACTTCCTCGTCATCCGCATCCAGCACCGTGGCCGTTGCCGCCACTGCACTGCCGCCGCAGATGCTGCTGCCCACGCCCACCAGGGTGCTGATTTTGCTGGGCACATGCAGGGCCTTGTGCAGCAGATAGGCGATGATCAGGCTGGTTGCGATGGTGCAGACGATGATGGGCAGGCTCTGCGCACCCGTTTGGAGCACCACCGACAGATTCAGGCCGAAGCCCAGCAGCACCACGGCCCATTGCAGCACCTTCTTGCTGGCAAAGCGGATGCCGGGGGCGAACACGCCCTTGTTCTTCCAGAAAAGGGAAATGACCATGCCCGCCACAATGGCAATGACCGGCCCGCCGATGATGGGGAACTGCTGCCCCAGCAGGTGGCTGGGCACAGCAATGAGCAGGCAAAGCAGCAGGCCCTGCCAGCTGGCCTTGAGCTCCTGAAGCATCTTGTTCATATGGGTACTGACTCCTTTCACTATGTAGCGGAATAAAGTTATGTTCCATACGGAGTCAAGCAGTTCCTGCCGAGCCGCGCTGTATTTTTCAAAAACCCTCTCCAAGGGAACGCGCCAGCGGAAAAGGGTCAAGGGGCGATGCCCCTTGTGGGGTGCAGGGGCAAGGCCCCTGCGCAGGTCTGGGCGGCAGCCCAGCGCAACACGTCCGCACAAGACAAAGGGGGCGCGCGGCACACTCCGCACACCCCACAAGGTTGGATTGGGTAAACCCTCATTCCGCATCAGGGATGGGAAGGAGGGTGCGTGTCAAGGTGGACTCAGTCGTCTCGACGGCACTCGTGACGGCAATGCTCCTCGCAGCGTTCCTCGCACCGCTCACGGCAGCGTTCCTCGCAGCATTCGCGGCAGGGGTCACGGCGGTCATCGTCATCGCAGGGACGATGATGCTCATGCTCGCAGCAGCGGCGGCGTTCCCGGAGCCACAGCAGGTTCAGCCATCGCCAGAAGTCGCCGTTGCAGCATCCGCCGGTAAAGCGGCAGGCACATCCGGCTTCACGGGCCAGACGGCGCAGCTCGCACCACAGGCGGCGGGCGCACTCGTCGTGGGGGTGGGTCAGCACATGCAGCCACAGGTCCCACACCTCGAGGGCTTCCAGCTGACCGAGGGTCGCGGAGGAATTGCAGCTGCAGCAGTGGCAGTTGTTGAAGCAGCCGCAGAGTTGGGACAGGCAGCCGTTTTCCTCCAGAATGTCCTCCAGTGCCAGCTCTTCTAAGAAGAACCCCGCGTTGCGAAAGCCGCAGCCACAGCCTCTGTTCCGGCAGCGACGGCAGCCGCAGTTGCGGTCACAGTTGCGGTCACAGTTGCGGTCGCAGCTGTTCCAGCAGCCATTGTTCCAGCAGTTATTGTTCCAGCAGCCGCAGCCATGGTTGTTCCACCAGTCGTTCCACCAGTCGCAGTTGTTCCAGCAGCCGGGGTTGGTGGCGCAGCAGCTCAGGGATTGCAGGTTCAGGCCGCAGTGATTGCAGCAGTCGGTCTGGCTGTGGCAGCCCGTGCCGCAGTGATGAGCGCAGGAGGAACCAATCAAAGCAGGCTGGCAGCACCGCCTGTTGGGTTGACAGTTGAAGCAGTTGGGCATATGGACCTTCCTCTCCTGTTCGGAAGTTGGCGGAACAAGGTGTTCCGCACCAACAGCCTATGCACGGGCGGGGAAGGTGTGCGACTTAAAGCAGCAGCATGACGGCCTGCGCTGCCGCAACGGTGACGCAGGCACCGATGGCCACCGTGAGCAGACTGCGGCCCTTCCAGGCCATGATGACCGCTACGATGAGTCCGGCCAGGGCTGTCCACAGGCTGCCGGTGGAATACAGCACATCGGGGAAGGTCATGGCCCCCAGCACGGCATAGGGAACATAATGCAGGAAGGACTTGACGAAGGTGCTGTGAATCTCCTTGCGGAAGAAGGTCAGGGGCAGCATGCGGATGAGGTAGGTCACACCGGCCATGACCAGCAGGTGGGGGAGATAATCGGCCCAGTTCATGCTTCATCCTCCTTCACAGGGAACAGCAGCGCGCCGAGGGTGGAGGCTGCAATGGCGCAGATGATGATGACGAATCCGCTGGAAACGTGGCTCAGGGCCGGGATGTAGCGGAAGCACAGGCTCAGCCCAACGGCAGCCAGCACGACCACGCGGACGGGGTGTTCCCTGCGTGCCGGGGGCAAAATGATGGCCAGGAACATGCCGTAGATGGCAATGCCCAGCGCAGTGCGCACGAACACGGGCAGCAGCTGACCCGCGACTGCGCCTACCAGCGTACCCAGCGACCAGCCCAGATAAGGCGTGGACATCAGGCCATAGAGGTAGACGTGATTGACCTTCCCCGGCTGTGCGGAAGCCACGGCGAATATCTCGTCCGTGTTCATGAAGGAGAAGACCATGCGGCGGGGTGTATTCATGTCCTTGTCCATGCGCTGGGAGAGGGACAGGGACATCAGGGCATAGCGCAGATTGATAATCAGCTGAGTGAGTCCAGCTTCGATGAGGGACGCCTGCGCCAGCATCAGCGGCAGCCCCGCGAACTGTCCCGCGCTGGTAACATTGGTCATGGAGATGAGCAAAGCCTGCAACGGCGTCAGCCCATCCGACACCGCCTTCATACCAAAGGTAAAAGCCACCGACAGATACCCCAGACCAATCGGCAATCCATGTTTCACGCCTTTGAGAAACACCCGATTCATCACACTCACGCCTCACTTATCCTTTGAAAAATCAACCGCCCTATCATACCACGCCCCACGTCCGCCGTCAACGGGAGGCGGGGCGTTGCCCCTGCACCCCACCAGAGGGGCATTGCCCCTCTGGACTCCCTTTCGGGTGAGCCGTTACTGTGTCATCCCCTTGCAGGGGTCACGGCGCACTGTGGGTGCGCCGCGACGCGGATGTGTTACAAGGGGAACGAGGATACGCGGACACGACTGTTCCGGCCCCGCGTCGCGCCGCGCCCGTTGCGCGGCGTGACCCCTGCATCGGAGAAACCAATGAACATCCCCCAAAAAATGGGAGTCCAGAGGGCCAATGGCCCTCTGGTGGGGTGCAGGGGCAACGCCCCCCGTCCTTTACTTTTGGAGGTGTTCATGATATGATGTGGGGGTTGAGAAGGGGGAGGAAGATGTGAAGTTTGCCTTGATTGGTCAGGATATTCCGGGACTGCTGCCGACGCTGCTGACGGATTTGCTGTTTGTGGGCAAGCAGAAAGCGGAGGTCTGGGTCGAGGAAAGGAACGCCGCGATGCAGGATGTGCTGCTGCGCTATGGCAGGGCGGTGCAGGTCAGGAGCGGGCTTGTCGGGACGTTTGAGGTCAGCGGCGAGCGCGGCGAGGTGCTGCGGGATGCGGACTGCGTCATCTATGCCGGGGACTGCATGGCTGCGACACGCTTCCATCAGGATCGGGAAGCCCTGTCCGGCGTGGAGGAGGATGACCCCGGCCTGAGCGACCAAGCCCGTGTCAATGGCGGCATCGGCGGCCTGATGCACACCCTGCGTCAGGGCGAGAACGTCCTGACCCTGTGTGAACAGATGCAGTCGGCCTGCCCCCGTGCGCTGGTCATCAATCTGGGCCAGCCTGTGGCCAGAACCACAGCCATGTTCCTGAACATGGGCTTCCGCTGCTATGGCCTGGGGCGCACCCCCATGCGCGGTGCCAATGGCCTGGACGCTATTTGCAAGAAGCTCAAAATCAAGCCGGACAAGGTGGACGCGCAAATGGCCGGTCTGCCCGGCTTCGCCTTCCTGCTGGCCCTGCATACCAAGGAAGGAGCTGACCTCCTGCCCAAGGTCATCCGCCTGACCCAGCAGGGCGAGTTTGGCCGTCTGGCCTGCCGCTGGCTGGACTGGTACGGCGCAGTGGCCGTGGGCGATGTGACCGACCATGCCGAATGGCTCCCCGCACAGCCGGACTTCATCCCCGAGGAAACCCCCGAGCTGGGTGAGAGCATCGAGAAGCGCAAGGAACGCATCCTTTATATGAACACCGTGGGCGACAAGGGCGCAGCAGACAAGGAGGGCATGATGGCCCAGCTGCTGCTGCTGTCGAAGGCACCGCCCATCCGCCCCATGCAGCTGGCTCTGGCCCTCCTGCGCGGTGACAGCCTGACCATGCCTGCCGTCACCCGCCGCAACAACGGCACGCTCCGTCAGCTGCCCCCGGAGGCCATCATTGAAACCGCGTTGACCCTCGCACACGGCACCGAGGTACCCGCTGCCCTGACCCTTCCGGGCGAGCTGGCCGACATCTGCGCGGACATCGACGAAACCAACCGTCTTGCCGCCCGCGCCGCCGCCGGTGACCGCAGTGCCCTGCGCACCTGCATCGAAATCGACCCCGCCCTTGAGGGCCTTGACCGCCTCTACTGTCAAGAGCTGGTAGACAAGCTCATCCAAACCCACGACGATATCCTCGAACGCCTGTAAACCTTGCAGGCCCCGCGTCGCGCCGCGCCCTCCGCGCGGCGTGACCCCTTCAAGGAATCAACCACGCTGAACCCCAAAAAAACGGGAGTCAAGAGGGGCGATGCCCCTCTTGCGGAGTCCAGAGGCAGAGCCTCTGGTGGGGTGCAGGGGCAACGCCCCTGCCAAGGAGGTACTATGTTTTTAGCCAATACATGGGCGGATTACGAGGTGCTGGACACCGGCGACGGCGAGAAGCTGGAACGCTGGGGCGATGTCATTCTGCGCCGACCCGACCCGCAAACCATCTGGCCCAAGGCCGACCCGGCCCTGTGGAAGCAGGCACAGGCCCATTACCATCGCTCGGAGCGGGGCGGTGGCGAGTGGGAGTTCCTGACCAAGCTGCCGGAGCGATGGGTCATTCGCCATGGGGAGCTGAGCTTCTATGTGCGCCCCACAGGCTTCAAGCACACGGGGCTGTTCCCGGAGCAGGCGGCCAACTGGGTCTGGATGGATGATATCATCCGGGCAAGCGGCCGCAAGGATGTGAAGGTGCTCAACCTGTTCGGCTATACCGGAGCCGCAACCCTGGCCTGCGCGGCGGCAGGGGCCCATGTGACCCATGTGGATGCCGCCAAGGGCATGGTGCTGTGGGCCAAGGAGAACCGGGAGCTGTCGAAGCTGCCGGA
>JBJEUL010000088.1:0-5884 GCA_051883835.1 Aristaeellaceae bacterium | reverse complement strand
CGGGGAAGGTGACGTTCAGGTCCTTCTCCTCACCGATGCTCATGCCGATCATCTGCTCCTCGAAGCCGGGGATGAAGGTGTTGCTGCCGATGACCAGCGTCTGATCCTGCGCGGTGCCGCCATCAAAGGCAACGCCATCCACCGTGCCGGCATAGTCCAGCTTCACGGTGTCACCGGTGGCCACGGGACGGTCGTCCACGTCCACGGTACGGGAAGCCTTCTGCTGATCCTGCTTGATGCGGGTGTCAATCAGGTCATCGGTAACAGTCTGCTGCTCCACCTCGACCTCCAGGCCCTTGTACTGGCCCAGCTCCACGTCAGGGCGCACGAACACCTCGCAGGTAAAGGTCAAATCCTTGCCCTGGCCAATCTCCTCCACGTTCACCTCGGGACGGTCCACGGGGGTGATGCCCGCTTCCTTCACCGCGGCAGGATACACCTCGGGGAAGATGATGTCCAGCGCGTCGTCATAGAACACGCCTTCGCCGTACATGGTCTCAATCAGCTTGCGGGGGGCCTTGCCCTTGCGGAAACCGGGGACATTGATGCGGTTGCGCATCTTCAAATATGCCTTATTCATGGCCGCGTCGAACTGCTCGGCAGGCACGACAATGGTCAGCTTGGCCTTGTTGCTGGAAAGCTTCTCATAGGTATAGCTCATGGTGGATTGTTCCCTCCTGCATGACTCTGTGGGCTCCGGGGCAGCGACTGCCCCTGTCTGCGCCTGCCTGTGCATAGCGCATCGCAAATCATTTTAGCACAACTTTCCTTCATATGCAAGCCACGCGAGCCTGCTTTGCACAGGAAAATCAGGTAAAAAGCTGTCAAATCCGGGTTTTGGTCGCCATGACTGCCTCGCCATCCTCTGGAGAAGCCGCGTATCGCCGGTGCCGCAAGGCACATGTGCGCCCGTTGATGGTTGCTGCAATGGATAGGCTTGGGCGGTCACTCCTCCGCCGACGGCACCAGCTCCGATTCGCCGATGCCCAGTACCTCCGTGGTCTTGCGGGCATAGCCCTTCTTGGAATGGGATTTGCCCACGGTGTTGATTTGCTCGCCCATGAAAATCATGCAGGCCGTTTCGCCACCGTCCAGGTTCAGGGCCTCCACGCATCCCATGGCCTTGAGCACCTGGGCCGCAAAAATCACCTTGCAGCCGGTGCTTGTGGATGTGCGGCCCTCCACCATCACCGCTGCGTAATGCCCCGGCTCAATCATGCCGATGGCGGTACGGGGTGCGTTGCTGCCGTTGTATCGGGCCAGGATTTCCGCCTCGTTGATGACCCCATCCTGAATCAGAATCGGTCCGAAGGCCAGCGTGCTGACCACGCCCATATCCAGGTACTCCTGCCCGGTATGGGCGTTGGACTCGAAGGTTTTCATGCTGCCGTCCTCAAACAGGGCCAGAATGTCCAGATTGGGGAAACCCTTGTAGCCCGCCGAGACAGTCTTTTCAATGAAAATCTTCCTGTCCCGGATGATGACGCCGACCTTCTTCTTGGCCGGATAGCGGTTCTGGGCAAAATCCGTGTTGATGGCAAAGACCGCCTGATGCTTGCGGGCGACCAGATGCGGCCAGGCTGCACTGCTCATGTGCTTGTCCGGCAGGTTGGTCATCAGCTGGAAGATTTCGCCGTTGCGGCTCCAGATTTCCGCTTCATACCAAATGAGCTTCGGATCCGGCTTGACGGTCTGGCAGCGGAAGATTTCCACCCGCACGTTCTCGTCCACAAACCGCCACAGCCCTTCCTCCGCATCGGCGTAGACGAACTCGCCTTCGTCCAGGAAGCCCTCCTCGTTCAGCGCGGGAAACGCGCCCTTCGTGCCATCGCTGCGTATCAGCGTGGCGTATTCCTCCGCCCGGGCCAGGGGCGTGCTCATGCTGACCAGCAGTGACAGAACCATCACCAGGGCCAGCAGCTGTTTCTTCATCCGTCATTCCTCCATGCCCATCATCCGGTGCAAAAGCTCCTGATACGCCTGCTCCGCGTTCCCCAAATCCCGGCGGAAGCGGTCAATGTCCAGCGGCTCATGGGTCTTGACATCCCAGAAGCGGGCCGTGTCCGCCGTGATTTCATCCGCCAGCAGAATCTGCCCGTGGTAGCGGCCAAATTCCAGCTGGAAGTCAATCAGCTCAATGCCGATTTCCTTCATGTAGTTGGAAAGGATATCGTTGATTTTCAGCGCGGTGCTGTTGATGAACGCCATTTCCTCCGCCGTGGCCAGCTTCAGGGCGCGGATATGGCTGCCGTTGATGAGCGGACACTCCAATTCCTCGTCCTTGAGGGTACACTCCACCACAGGCTCCTCCAGCGGCGTTCCCACAGGCAGACCGATGCGCTGCGCCAGCATCCCTGCCACACGGTTGCGCACCTTGATGATGATGGGAATCATCTGCACCCGGTAAATCAGGCTCTGCCGCCCATCCAGCTGCTGGATGAAGTGCGTTCGGACACCATGGCTTTCCAGCAGCTCAAAGATATGCCGGCACACGGCATTGTTCACTTCGCCCTTGCCCAGAATCCGTCCACGCTTCAAGCCGTGATACGCCATCGCTTCATCCTTGAAGTACACAATGGCCTTGTCCGGGTCCGAGGTGGCGTAGACGCGCTTGCCCTTGCCCTCTGTCAGCAGTTGGCCCATTTCCAGCATGATGGCACACTCCCTCTCCTATCCTTCATCGTCAACATGCCCATTGTAGCAGATTCGATGCCTTTCCTCAAGAGCGGCGCGCCGCTGGTTCGATTTTTGTCACAACCTGACAAAAGGCGCATCTTCAGCATGAACCACCAACAGCAAGCCGTCCGTGAAGCGCAGGGATGCCGTGTCCTGGACGAATTCATTGCTCACGCCCAGCGGATAGCGGCTGGAGAGCGAAGCCTCCGTCAGCTCCCAGACCGTCCCTCGCAGCGTCACCCCCGTGACCTGCGGCGTGAAGGCCAGCAGGGAGAGCCTGCGTCCGGGCATCCTGTGCAGCAGATGCTCCCCCGGGGGCAGGATGGTCACCCGGTTGTGCGCATCGCACAGCCACGCTTCCTCGCCGCGCAGCGCACAGTCGCACAGGCATTGCAAATTGGCCAGCGTGTGGTCGATGCGCCCGCCCAGACCTCCACCAATGCGGAACGTTCGATACCCGCGCTTGCGGCCCTCCTGCAAGCAGACCACCATGTCGGTATCATCCTTGTGCACAGGCAGGCGCAGCACCGCATCCTCCCCTCGCACATGCTCCGCGGGCATGGAGTCGAAGTCCCCGACCACCAGGTCAGGCCGCATACCGAAGGCCATCGCCGCATCATACCCGCCATCGGCGCACAGGAGCAGGTCACCCTCCTCCCTGCGCAGCCATGCCTGCTCCTCGCCACGGTACAGCGGTGCAAGGATGATGCACTTTCCCATTTTGTCCCGCCCCTCCCTTTTCTATCCGATGAAGGACACGGCCCTTGCTCTGCCGCTCTTGGGCCAGGAATGAGCAAGGAGGCAAGCACGCGGCTTGCCTCCTTGGGCATCAACATGGTCTCAGTTCTCAGGCTTCGGGCACGTCGTCGGTGGACACCAGCTCGAATTCGGCTTCGGGGATGCTGTCGAAGGCTTCCTCCTCCAGCACCTGACGGATGCTCAGGGAGATGCGCTTCTTCTCAGGATCCACGCTCAGCACCTTCACGCGGACCACCTGGCCCACCTGCACGGCGTCCTCCACCTTGGCCACGCGGTTGAGCGCGCACTGGGAGATGTGCACCAGGCCGTCCAGGCCGGGCTCCAACTCCACGAAGGCACCGAAATCGGTGATGCGGACAACCTTGCCCTCCACAATGGAGCCCTCGGGATACTTCTCCTGGGCATTGTCCCAGGGACGGGGCTGCAGCTGCTTGTAGCCCAGCTGGATGCGCTCGCGCTCACGATCCAGGGACAGCACCTTCACGTCCACTTCCTGGTTGGGCTTCACAACCTCAGAGGGATGCTTGATGCGGCCCCAGCTCAGGTCGGTGATGTGGATCAGGCCATCCACACCGCCCACGTCCACGAAGGCACCGAAGTCGGTCAGGCGGCGAACGATACCATGGATGACGATATCCTCCTCCAGCTTCTCCCAGGCTTCCTTCTTCTTGGCGGCGGCTTCCTCAGCCATCACGGCCTTGCGGGAAGCAACGATGCGCTTCTTCTGCTTGTCCACCTCGATGATCTTGAGCTTCATGGGCTTGCCCACGAAGTCAGCGATCTTCTCCACATAACGCTGGGACAGCTGGGAAGCGGGAACGAAGGCACGCACGCCCTCCACATCGGCGATCAGGCCGCCCTTGACAGCCTCCTTGCCGACACCTTCCACATACTCGCCCGCATCGTACTTGGCCATGAGCGCATCCCAGGCCTTGCGGTTGACGATGTTGCGCTGGGACAGGACAACATTGCCCTCACCGTCGTTGACCTTAACGACCTCTACCTCGATTTCATCGCCCAGCTTCACGTCCTCCTGAGTCAGCTCGGAACGCTTGATCAGGCCATCAGCCTTGTAGCCGATGTTGACGCACACTTCGTCCTCCGTCACCTGAACGACGGTGCCGGTCACGGTCTGACCGGGGCGAATCTTCACCAGGGTAGCTTCGACTTCGGCCATGAAGTCCTTGTTCTCAATGTCAGTCATGCGGGTAACAACCTCCTTAAATGAACCATCCGGCGTGGATGCGCCAGCGGTTATTCCTATGAATTCGGAATGTATATTTGCAAAGGCAGGCGGAATTTCCGCCGCGCACTCTACCAGAATTGTCCGCGGACACAGCTGCTTGCAGGCCGCGTAGAGCTTTTGGGTGTTGGCACTGTTGCGTCCGCCCACCACAATCATCGCATCCGCCCGGGCCGCCAGCTCCCTGGCTTCCCTTTGACGGGTTTCGGTGGCGTTGCAGATGGTGCAGTGCGCCTTCAGGGCAGGAATCCTTTGCCGAAGCACCTGCGTCACGGCCTCCCAGCGATCCGGCGGGAAGGTAGTCTGCGCCACGGCCAGTGCCCTGTCCATGGGCGGCAGCTGCCCGGCTTCCTCCGGCGTGGCCACCACATAGACCTGGCCCTGCGCCCATCCGGCGGTGCCGCGAACCTCAGGATGCTCCTTCTCGCCCACCAGAATCACCGGACAATCCGCCGATGTTTCCTCCCGGACGATGCGGTGCAGCCTGTCCACAAAGGGGCAGGTCAGATCCATGACCTGACAGCCTGCCTGCCGCAAGGCATCCAGCACCTGCGGGCCCACACCGTGGCTGCGGATCAGCACCTGCCGACCCTGGGCTTCCTCCGGCGCGGCAATGGGCGGCACACCCCTGTCACGGAGCATATCCACCACGAAAGGGTTGTGGATCAGCTCCCCCAGCGTGCAGGAAGGCGTCCCTGCATCTGCCACGGCCATCGCGGCATCCACCGCACGGCGGACACCCATGCAGAAGCCTGCGTGGTCAGCGATTTCCAGCGGCACGAGCAGCACACCCCTTCACATGCAAATTGCTCTGATTTAGACTGTTTCGCCGTGAAAGCCATGATTCCTGCAAGGTTTGAAAAAAAATATGAATCTTTGTCGATTTTTATTTCTGCGCGGCTTCCTGCGCCAGTTTTTGATAGGTTTGGGTGATGCGCGCCATCAGTTCCTGACAGGTTTCCTTGTTGATTCCCTTTTCCCGCAGGTCATCCATGGGAATCGGCTCGCCCACCACGCATGTCACCGGGCGGAACAGTGCGAGCCTGCGGTCAATGTACATGGGAATCATCGGCACGCCGCTGCGCAGGGCAATCATGGCGGCACCGGCCTCCTGCTCCTCCATCAGGCCCTTGTGGAAGCGCGTCCCCTCCGGGAAGATGCCCAGCACCTCGCCGCTGCGCAGGGCGCGCATGCTGGTGCGCATGG
>JBJEUL010000087.1:0-5885 GCA_051883835.1 Aristaeellaceae bacterium | reverse complement strand
GAAAACGAGAAGTACATGGCCCTTTTCAAGCGGTGCCTGTCCGGCACGGCGGGGCAGAATCTGCTGCCCATCGACTTTACCCCCGAGCAGGTTGAAACGGGGGAGGAGCATCGTCTGCTGACGGAGCTGCGCGTTTCCGGCTTGCAGGATGCTGCGGCTGTGGATGCCTTCTGCCAGAAGGCGATTGCCCATGTGCTGGCCAGGCACGAGGAAATGGCGCAGTCTGTGCAGGAGCAGCAGGATGCGGACAACTACCTGATTCTCCTGCTGCATGACGGCTATGACCTCCCCGTGCGCAACGCCCGGGACGAGCTGGACAGGGAGCAGTCGGAGGAAATGTTCAGTTACATTCTCTGCGCGGTGTGTCCCGTGCGCCAGCTGAAGCCGAATCTGCGCTATTTCGCCGCCGAGAGCGAGTTCCACAGCCGGGAGAACGACTGGGTGGTGAGTGCGCCTGAGCTGGGCTTCCTGTTCCCCGCCTTTGAGGAGCGCAGCGCGAACATCCACCGCGCCCTGTACTACACCCGGGATGCCGCTGACCTGCACGAGGCGTTCCTGCAAAGCGTATTCGGCACGCAGCCCCAAATGACCGCGCCCGAGCAGAAGGAGGTCATGCAGGTCATCCTGCAGGAGGCCTTGCAGGAGGAATGCAGTCTGGACGTGGTGCAGACCATGCACGAGACGGTCAGCGCGATGATTGAGGAACAGAAGGCCGACAAGACCGCCGAGCCCCTGCGCCTGACGAGCCGGGACGTGGAGCAGGTGCTGGAAAGCTGCGGCGTATCGCAGGAGAAGCGGGAAGCCTTCGAGGAGCGGTACGCGGAAGCCTTCGGGGAGCAGGCGGCGATTCCGGCGGTGAATGTGGTGGCGACCAAGGAGTTCCGCATCAGCACGCCCAATGTGTCCATCAAGGTGGATCCGGAGCATAGCGACCTGGTGGAAACGCGCATGATTGACGGGCGGTACTATATTGTGATTCTGGCCGATGGCGATGTGGAGGTCAACGGCATGCGGGTTTCCTGCTGATGCTTTGATAGGAATCTGCATCAAAAGGCGTTATGCAAATCAAAACCGCCCGGGCAGCTGATGAGCTGTATCCGGGCGGCTTTTGTTGGGAACGGGTTTCTCTTGAATCGGTTTTGGGCATGCTGCGCTTGGGCTGCCGCCCAAACCTGCTTGGGGCTCTGCCCCAAACCCCGCAAGGGGCATCGCCCCTTGACCCTTTTTCGCTGGCGCGGGCCCTTGTTAGGCTGTGCCTATGCAGCCGAAAAGGGTCATTTTCTCGATGCACTTGGCTTTGACGGCGCGAAGGCCGGGGGTCATGGTGATGAGTCGCGTGTGGTTGCGGTCAGCGGCTGCACTGCCGTCCTGCACAAACTGGCAGGTGGCCCCGTCAAAGGCTTCACGGCATTCGGTGTTCACGTTGATTTTGCAGATACCCTCTGTGATGGCCTGCTGAATCATCCCTTCCGAGATGCCGCTGCCGCCGTGAAGTACCAGCGGCACCTCTCCGGTGACGCGCCGAATCTCGCGCAGCAGGGCGAAGTCCAGCCCAGCCCAGTCGGACGGATAGGCTCCGTGGACATTGCCGATGCCTGCTGCCAGCAGGTCAACGCCCAGCTCTGCCATGATGCGGCAGTCCTCGGGCGATGCGCATTCTCCCCGGGAGGACACGCCGTCCTCCTCACCGGCCACTGCGCCGACCTCTGTTTCCAGCGTCAGGCCGCAGCTGTGGCACAGCTCCGCCAGGTACCGGGTGCGGCGGATATTCTCCGCCATGCCGTCGTGGCTGCCGTCGTACATCACCGAGGTGAAGCCGCTTTCCGCTGCTGACAGGGCCTGCTCGAAGGTGCCGTGGTCGGCGTGCAGGCAGACCGGTACGGTGATGTTCAGCGCGTCGATGAAGTCCCGGGTCACATCCGCGATGAGCTTGTAGCCGCCCATGGCCTTGGCGATGTTCCCCGATACCCCTAAGATGATGGGCGAATGGGTTTCCTCCGCCGCCTCCATGAAGGTGCGGATGCATTCCAGATTGTTCAGGTTGAACTGGCCCACCGCGTAATGCCCCTGACGGGCGCGGGCCAGCATGTCCCGGGCGTTGACGTAAGGCATGGTCGTCCGCCCTCCTTACAGGATGCTGTCCACAGCGGCCTTCCAGCCCTGATACAGCGCGGTGCGCTCGTCCTCGCCCATTTGCGGGGCAAAGGGCTGATACACGGCCCGGGAGAACACTTCCTCGCCGTACAGCCCCGCGCCCAGTCCTGCCGCATAGGCCGCGCCGATGCCGGAAAGCTCCTCCGCCTGCGGAACCATCACGGGGCAGGAGAGAATGTCGCTCTGGAACTGCATCAGCCAGCCGTTGCGGGTGGGGCCGCCGTCCACGCGCAGCTCAATATGCTCCACGCCGGATTCCTGCTGCATCAGCAGCACAATGTCCGCGATTTGATAGGCGATGCACGCCAATCCTGCCCGGACAACCTCATTGCGGCCCGTGGTGCGGCTCATGCCGATGATGGCCGCGCTCACGTCACTGCGCCAGTAGGGCGCGCCAAGGCCGGAGAAGGCCGGAACCAGATAGGTGCGGTCTGCCGGATTCGCCGCCCGGGCCATGGCTTCGGACTCGCCGGCACTGGCAAGCAGCTGCATGTCGTTCTTCAGCCAGGTGATGACCGCGCCGGTATAATTGATGTTGCCCTCCAGCACATACTGCGCCCGTCCGCCAATCTTCCACGCCAGCGAGGTCACAAGTCCCAGGTCGGAGAAAATGGGCTGGTCGCCGATGTTCATCATGATGGAGGAGCCGGTGCCGTAGGTGGTTTTCATCATGCCGCGCTCCCGGCAGCCCTGCCCCAGCAGTGCGCCGTGGGAATCGCCCAGCACGCCGTGAATCGGGATGGCATGGGGCAGCAGACCCTCGCAGTCCGTCATGCCGAACAGGCCGTCGGAATCCGTCACCTCCGCCAGACACGGCCGGGGGATGCCGAACAGGCTGCACAGCGTATCATCCCAGGCAAGCTCGGTGATGTTGAACAGCTGCGTGCGGGAGGCGTTGGAATAGTCCGTGCGGAATTCCGCGCCGTGGGTCAGGCGGAACACCAGATAGCTGTCCATGGTGCCGCAGCACACGTTGCCCTGCTCGGCCTGCGCCTTCACGCCGGGGACGTTTTCCATGAGCCACGCCAGCTTCGCGGCGGAGAAGTAGGGCGAGAGCCGCAGGCCTGTGCGGGCGCGGACATCCTCGGCGCAGCCGGTCTGCTCGATGCGCTTGCAGATGGCCTCGCCCCGGGCGCACTGCCACACGATGGCGTTGTAGACGGGCTTGCCGGTGTCACGGTACCAGGCCATGGCGGTTTCCCGCTGGTTGCTGATGCCCATGGCCGCAATGTCCGCCGGATTCACGCCGGAGCGCGCAATCAGCCGCCCAATCAGCTCGATGAGATTGCCGTAGATTTCTTCCGGGTCATGCTCCACCCAGCCCTTCTGGTCGATGAGCTGCGCGTGGGGCTTGTCCACCCGCAGGAGGATGTCGCCCTGCCCGTCAAAGAGCATGGCTTTCGTCCCTTGGGTGGACTGGTCAATGCCAATGATGTACTGCATGCCGTGCCCTCGCTTTCACTTCCGGCCCAGACGGTGCAGCACCGTGTCGGCAATGCCCTGAGCGTTCAGGCCGTAGTAGTCAAAGACCTCCTGGGACGTGCCGGTGATGACGGGCGCGTCCGGCAGGGCCAGATTCACCACATAGGTGGGGCAGCTCTCGCTGACCACCTGCGCCACCATGGAGCCAAGACCGCCAAAGGGCGCGTGTTCTTCCACCGTGACCACCAGTTTGGCACCCTTGGCAGCACGCAGGACGGCCTCCTTGTCGATGGGCTTGACGCAGTACATGTCCAGCACCGTGGCGGACACGCCCTGCGCGGCCAGCAAATCGCCGGCCAGCATGGCGGGACGCACCATCTCGCCGCAGGCAATGATGGCCACCTCCGTGCCTTCCCGCAGCACGGTGGCCTTGTCCATGGCGAAGGGAACGTTCGCCTCGTCATAGATGTCCTCCACCGGATTGCGGCCCACGCGGATATAGGCAGGCTTGGTGTCCTTGAGCAGGGCTTCCACCAGCTTGCGTGTTTGATGCCGGTCACTGGGCAGGTAGACGCGCATGTTGGGGATGGCGGACATGGCCGCGATATCCTGCGCGGAGTGATGGCTCATGCCCAGCGCGCCATAGCTGACACCGCCGGAAATGCCGATGAGCTTCACATTGGTATTGGAATAGGCGCAGTCCACCTTGCACTGCTCATAGCTGCGGGTGGACAGGAAGCAGGCCGGAGAGGCCGCGAAGGACTTCTTGCCGCACTTCGCAAGACCCGCGGCGATGCTCACCAGATTCTGCTCGGCAATGCCGATTTCCACGAACTGCTCCGGGAAGGCATTGGCAAAGGGGGCCAGGGACGCGCTGCCACGGGAATCGCTGCACAGCACCACAATGTCCTTGTCCGTGGCAGCCTGCTCCATCAGCACCTCGCAGATGGCCTGACGGTTGGGAATCTTATTCATGAAGCGCGGCCTCCTCCCTGGCCTTCAGGTCGGCCATGATTTGCGCGTATTCCTCCGCTGTGGGCACCTTGTGATGCCATGCGGCCTTGTTCTCCATCACGGGGGAGCCGCAGCCCTTCACCGTGTTGGCAATGATGACAGTGGGCTTGCCCTTGGTGGCCTTGGCTTCCTCAAAGGCTGCATGCAGGGCAGGGATGCTGTTGCCGTCCACCGAGATGGTGTGCCAGCCAAAGGCCGCCCAGCGGGTGCACTGGTCGTCCTGCGTCATGACCTGCTCGGTGGTGCCGGAGATTTGCAGCCGGTTGCGGTCCACCACGGCGCACAGATTGTCCAGCTTGTAATGGCCGCCAGCCATCGCGCCCTCCCACACGGAGCCTTCTGCCAGCTCGCCGTCACCCATCACCGTGTAGACGCGGGTGGGACGGCCGTCCATGCGGGCGGCAAGGGCCATGCCGATGCTCACCGGCAGGCCGTGGCCCAGGGAGCCGGAATTCATTTCAATGCCGGGGAGCTTGTTGTTGGGATGCCCGATGAAGGGGGAGCCGAACTTCGAAAACTTCGCCAGCACTTCTTCATAGGGGAAGAAGCCCTTCTCAGCCAGCACGGCATAGTAGGACTCCACCGCGTGGCCCTTGCTCAGCACAAACAGGTCGCGGTTGGGGTCATTCTGATTCTCGGGGGAAATGTTCATCTGGTCAAAGTAGAGTGTCACCAGCACATCCATGACGCTCATGTCGCCGCCGATGTGCCCGCCCTTGCCAGCCATGATGATGTCCAGCACATGCTGGCGCAGGCGGTAGGCTTTCGCCGTCAGATTCTCTTGCATGGCTGCGCCCCTCACTTCTGCGGATTGTAGATGGCCGCCTGCACCTGCGCCTCGATGGGGTCGTACAGGTCAGGCTTCACGCCGATGTACTTGCAGGCCTCGTAGAGCACCGGCACAACGTCCTTGTGGATGCCCACGCAGTGGTGGATGTAGGGGCCGCAGACAATCTTGTTCTCCAGCCGCTTCAGGTCGTCCACCTCCACCCACACATAGGTGCCCTTGGTGTAGGGGCCTTCCACGCCGCGGGCATTGCCCAGCAGCAGGGAGTACTGGCCGTCATCGCCGTCAAAGCGGCACAGGGTCATTTCGCCATGCCTGGCCTCGGCGGATACCGCGCCATTTTGCGGGAAGGCCACAGGCACGCAGATGGTGGGCCGCTCCTTGGCCACGGACAGGGGCCACGGGCCGCAGTGCTGCAGCAGCTCGCCGTTCTCGTTGTCGGGGTGGCGCACCGTCCAGTCCGCGAAGAAGGTGCGGGTCTCGTCCATACCGGCAGCCTCGGCCATGA
>JBJEUL010000086.1:0-5916 GCA_051883835.1 Aristaeellaceae bacterium | reverse complement strand
CCTTTTCCCTGCCTGCCGGGTGCATCATGGGTCTGGTGGGCGAAAACGGCGCGGGTAAATCCACGCTGATTCGCCTCATTATGAATGCTGCCCGGGCGGACGCGGGACGCGTCACCGTACTGGGCCAGGACAACCAAAGCCCCGATTTTCAGGCCGTCAAGGAAGATATTGGCGTGGTGCTGGACGAGGCCTTCTTCCCGGAGGTTCTGTCCCCCGGTGACATTGGCCGCGTGATGGCCCACACCTACCGCCGCTGGGATGCGGCAGCGTACAGCCGGTATCTGGAGCAATTTTCGTTGCCGGTGAAGCAGCCCTTCAAGGAGTTTTCCCGGGGCATGAAAATGAAGCTGGCCATTGCTGTGGCTCTGTCCCACGCGCCCCGGCTGCTGATACTGGATGAGGCTACCTCCGGTCTTGACCCCGTGGTGAGGGATGAAATTCTGGATGTGTTCCGGGACTTTGCGCAGGCGGACGACCACGCGGTGCTGCTTTCCTCCCACATTGTCAGCGATTTGGAGAAGATTTGCGACTACATTGCCTATCTGCACAAGGGACAGCTGCTGCTGTGTCAGGAGAAGGATCGGCTGCTGGAGGAGTACGCCGTGGTACGGATGGCCCGGGAGCAGCTGGCCCTGCTGCCCGATGGCGCACTGTGCGGGTTGCGGGAAATGCCTTACTTTGTGGAGGCACTGGTTCGGCGTGAACAGCTGCCCCCGTCCATCCGGCCGGAGCATGCCACGCTGGAGGAAATTCTGCTGCTGATGGTGAAGGGAGTGAATTGACATGAAGGCACTGCTGCTCAAGGATTTTCTGACGCTTTCGCGCTATCTGCGCATGGCCCTTCTCTTCGTGGTGATCTTCGCGTGCATTCCCGGCGGAAGCATGGCGGCCTATGCGCTGGTGTTTGCCGCGATGATTCCTCTGACTGCGCTTGCGTATGATGAGCAGTCCAAGTGGCCCCGTCTGGCGGCGATGATGCCCTACACGCCCCGCCAGCTGGTGATGAGCAAGTATGTGCTGGGGTACATCATGCTGGGCGGCTCCATCCTCCTGTCCGTAGTTTCCACGGTGGTGAACGCGCTGGTGCGCGGTGGTGCCGTTAACCCTGGCGAGCTGTCCTCACTGCTGATTCTGGCCTGTATCGCCGCCCTGATTCTTTCTGTGACCATGCCGCTGATGATGCACTTCGGCGTGGAAAAGGGGCGTCTGGTGATGCTGGTGGGCGTGGCCGCTATTGTGGGCGTCACGTTCGTGCTGGGGGAGAATGACAGTCTGATGACCGCCATGGATGCGTCTCTCATCACGGTTACGGCGTTGTTGCTGGTAGTCTGCGTGGCGGCTAACGCACTGTCCATCCTTCTGTCCATGAAAATTTACAATCGTAAGAGCCGTGAATGACCCCTTGGAGGATGAAAAAACCAGCGTTGGCCCCTTTTCATTTGCGCGGAATTGGTGTATGATAGGGGCATAGCTTCCTATTAAAAGCGAACGGAGGAAGGCATCCATGCAAACACCGCTGCGCAAAACCAAAATAGTCTGCACCATCGGCCCCAACCTGATTGAAAAGGGTCTGATTGCTCCCCTGATGAAGGCCGGCATGAACGTTGCCCGCTTCAACTTCTCCCATGGCTCCTACGAAACCCACAAGCAGTATTTCGATATTGTTTGCCGCACCCGCGATGAGCTGGGGCTGCCCGTGGCTACCATGCTGGACACCAAGGGCCCGGAAATCCGCGTGCGTTCCTTTGCCCAGGGCAAGATCATGCTGGAGGCCGGGCAGCTCTTCGCCCTGACCACCGAGGACGTGGTGGGCGATGAAACCCGCGCATCCGTTACCTACAAGGGCCTGCCGCAGGATGTGCAGGTGGGCAGCTCCATCCTCATTGATGACGGCCTGATTGCCATGACCGTGGAGCGCAAGACGGACACCGAGGTTTTCTGCAAGGTCCTCAATGGCGGCGTGATTTCCAACAACAAGGGCGTGAACCTGCCCAACGTGCATCTGTCCATGCCATTCATCAGCGAGAAGGACTATAACGACGTGGTGTTCGCTGCGGAGAACGGCTTTGACTTCATCGCTGCGTCCTTCACCCGCTGTGCGGACGACATTCAGCAAATCCGCCACATTCTTCGGGAGCATGGCGGCGAGGGCATCAACATCATTGCCAAGATTGAGAACATGGAGGGCGTGGAGAACATTGACGAGATTCTCCGCGTGGCTGACGGCGTGATGGTTGCCCGTGGCGACCTGGGTGTGGAGGTGCCGCTGGAAGCTGTGCCGTCCCTGCAAAAGACGCTGATTCAGCGGGCCATTGCAGCAGGCAAGCCCGTCATCACCGCCACGCAGATGCTGGACTCCATGATCAAGAATCCCCGTCCCACCCGCGCTGAGGCTACCGACGTGGCCAATGCCATTTATGACGGCACCTCGGCCATCATGCTCTCTGGCGAGACGGCTGTAGGCGCGTATCCTGTGGAAGCCGTGGAAACCATGGCGCGCATTGCGCTGCGGGCTGAAAGCGATATGGACTACATCCGTCGCTTCTCCCGGCCCAGCGGCTCCTCCACGGATGTGACCAGTGCTATCAGCCATGCCACCGTGACCTCAGCCCATGACCTGAATGCTTCTGCCATCATCACCGTGACCAAGTCCGGCTCCACGGCACGGATTCTGAGCCGCTACCGGCCCGCCTGCACCATTGTGGGCTGCACCATTTCCGACAGGGTATGGCGGCAGCTGTCCCTGAGCTGGGGCACGGTGCCGCTGCGCATTGCCGAGGAGCAGAGCACGGATGCCCTGTTCGAGCATGCGGTGGATGCGGCTGTTCACGAGGGCATTGTCCGCGACGGTGAGCTGGTGGTGCTGACCGCCGGTGTCCCGCTGGGCATTTCCGGCACCACCAACCTGATGAAGGTGCATGTGGTGGGCCATCTGCTGGCCCGGGGCAAGGGTGTGCATGGCGGCACCGTTACGGCACCGCTGTGCGTCATTCATGCCATGGAAACGGACGCAAAGGAGTTTGACGCGGGGGACATCATTGTGTGCCACCAGTCCACGCGGGAGATGCTTCCGCTGCTGCGCAAGGCCAGTGCCATCATTCTGGAGGATGATGACCCGGACGGTCATGGCGTGATTGTGGGCATGAGTCTGGATATTCCCGTGATTATCGGCGCAAAGGGTGCGCTGGACATCCTGAAATCCGGCGCGGTTGTCACCATGGATGCTGCTGCCGGTACCATCAGTGCCAATTGACAAACGGCTCAAGCCCCCTGACTGCATACAAGTCAGGGGGCTTGAACGTGTTGCGCTGGGCTGCCGCCCAGACCTGCGCAGGGGCGTTGCCCCTGCACCCCACAAGGGGCATCGCCCCTTGACCCCTTTCCGCTGGCGCGATTACTTGGAGGGGTACCAATCGGACTCCGTCATACCCATGAGGATATCGTCCGCCCAGCCTGCACCGTCAGGAATCGCCTGCCGCCGGATGCCCTCGTGCCGGAAGCCGGCACGTTCATAGGCACGGATGGCTCGGGGGTTGAAGGAGAATACGTCCAGTTCCAGACGGTGGAGGTTCAGCACGGAGAAGGCGTAGTCACGGGTTTGGCGGATGGCCCATGCGCCGATGCCACGCTCCCGGTCTTGGCTGTGGAAGATGGCCACGCGGTAGTTCGCACAGCGTGCCGCGTGGTCGATGTCGTTGATGACGCTCTCCCCGATGATTCGCCCGTCCGGGGCGATGATGAGGAAGTCCCGACGGTCCTGCGCATCCACGCACTGATGGAAGAAGCTCACCACCTCGTCATGGGTGAAGTCTGCCTTGCAGCCGGTGAGGCGCGCCATCTCTGCATCCAGCGGGTTGAAGTTTTGATGGTAGTACGCTTCTGCATCCCCGTGACGCGCCAGGCGCAGGGTGTAGCCGTCCGCTGTCGTGTAGATGGGGGCTTCGCAGGCCATGCACCACACCGTCACCGGGAAGGATTCATTCCCCGGCATGCGTCCGCTGACCGTTTCCGTCAGGCGGAAGCCGCAGTGTTCGTACAGGCGACGGGCAGGCGCATTGCCGGTCAGCACCTCCAGCGTCACGGTTCCATCGCACCTGCCCAGCACATGGCGCACCAGAGCGCGGCCAATCCCCTGCCGCATCCACTGGGGCGCGACGTAGAGCCATGCCAGCTCCTCCGGCGTATAGGCCACAAAGCCCACCACCTGCCCGGCCTGCTCCGCGACCTCCACCGTGTAGTCGAACAGGCCCTCGCTGACAGCTGCCTGTGCCAAGGGGATGAAGGCATCTGCCAGCCCTGCCAGGGTCAGCTCCTGCATGCGGGCCGCATCATGAATGGCCTCGATGGCCTGCCAGTCCCGTTCCTCATACGGGCGGATGACCAAACCTGCCATGGCTTTCCCTCCTTATGCCTTGCCGTCCAGAATATCCAGCCCCTGTTCCTCCTGGAACTGGTTGGTGTACAGCTTGTAGTAGTACCCCTGCCGGGCAATGAGCTGCCGATGGGTGCCATCCTCGATGATTTGACCGTTCTGAATGACCAGAATACGGTCTGCCGAGCGGATGGTGGACAGCCGGTGCGCAATGATGAAGCTGGTACGTCCCGCCAGCACCGTTTGAATGGCCCGCTGGATGAGCTGCTCTGTTTCCGTGTCCACAGAGGAGGTCGCCTCGTCCAGCACGAAAATGGCGGGGCTTTGCAGAATGGCCCGGGCAAAGGACACCAACTGCTTCTGTCCGGTGGACAGACGGTTGCCGCCCTCGCCCACCTGCGACTCGTAGCCGTCCTTCATCATCAGGATGAAGGGCTCCGCACCCACCAATTGCGCGGCGTGGCGCACCTCCTCGTCCGTGGCTTCCGGCTTGCCGTAGCGGATGTTGTCCGCCACCGTACCGGAGAACAGATGGGGGGATTGCAGCACATAGCCCAGATTGGATTGCAGCCACAATTGGCTGCGGGTACGGTAGTCCGCGCCGTCAATGAGGATGCTGCCCTCCGTCGGTTCATAGAAACGGCAAACCAGATTCACAATGGTGGACTTGCCGCTGCCCGTTTCGCCCACGAGGGCGACGGTCTGCCCGTGCTTCACATGCAGGTTGAAGTGGGACAGCACCTGCTCCCCGTCCTTGTAATGGAAGGATACATCCTCAAAGTCAATATCGCCGATGAGCTTGGGCCAGTTTTCCTTCTTGGGGTGGAAATTATCACCGAAGCGTTCCACCACCTCAGGGGTATCCACAATGTCAGGCTCGGTTTCCAGCAGGGTAATGACGCGCTCCGCCGCCGCCTGCGAGGACTGCATTTCCGCGAAGGTGCGGGCAATATCGCGCACCGGCTGGAAGAACTGCACCGTGTAGTTGATGAACACCTGCAAGGTACCAATGGTCATGCCGGTCTGCGCCACCGCGCCTGCCAGCACGTCCTGACCGCCCTGCCACAGCGCATAGGCCGTTGCCAGACTGCCCAGGCTCACCACGATGGGCAGGAACAGTGCGGACAGTGTGGCGGCACGGACGGAGGCTGTCCGCATGCCTTGGGCCACATCATCAAATTCTTCAATGTTCATGGCCTCGCGCACCAGCGTTTTGGTGGTCTTGGCCCCGGTAATGCCCTCGTTGAAGCCAGCAGTGATTTGGCTGTTGCGCTTGCGCACCTGCCGGTAGGCCGCCAGAATGCCCTTTTGGAATTTCCATGAGATAACCGCCAGCGGCGGCAGGACGCAAATCACCACCAGAGCCAGCTGCCAGTTCAGCGCAAGCATCTGCGCCGAGCAGGCGACCAGAAACACGGCACCCCAGCACAAATCCACCAGACCCCAGCCAATGGTATCGCCCAGTCGCTGGGTATCGTTGGTCAGGCGGGACATCAGGTAGCCCACGGGCATCCGGTCATAGTAGGAGAAGGGCAGCTCCTGCA
>JBJEUL010000085.1:0-25257 GCA_051883835.1 Aristaeellaceae bacterium | reverse complement strand
CAAGGGGCATCGCCCCTTGACCCCTTCGACGCTGGCGCGGTCCCTTGGAGGGGTTAATCATGAAATAAACGGCGGAGAAGCAGGACGGGGGTGCGCAGGCCGTAGCGTTTCAGGCCGCTGATGATGCGCCGGATTTGGGCTTGCACCTTTTGCACAGGCAGGAAGGGAGCGCGGAGGGGCGTTTGCTGCGCAGGATGGGGCAGCGCGTTGAGCGATTGGTGCAGCTGCTCGGCGATGACCGGGACGCTGAACACTGTATCCACCAGCTGCTCCTGCCGGGCGCGGATGCGTTCTACCTCGTCAGGATGGTCGATGAGCCGTTTGAGCAGGGTATACCAGCTATCGGCAGTATTCTCGCACAGCAGCTCCCAGCCGAACTGCTCCCGCAGCCGGGTATAGGGCTGCACGTCCGAGAAGATGCCCACAATCCCCGCGGCCGCGTATTCCACGAACTTGTTGTAGTGCTTGCAGGCGTGGAAGGGCGTGTCCGGCATGGGCGCAAGGCCGATATCCAGTTGCAGCGCATTGAGGGTGCGGCGGTAGGCATCATAGGAATCACAGTACGGGATGCAGCGAGCGTCCAGCTCCCCAGCGAAGGACGGCACTGCCCCGAAGAAGGTGAATGTCACCCGGCTGCCATACTCGCTGTGGATGCGCAGCAGCGTGTCCTTGAGCAGCTGCTCGATGTCCCCTGCCCGATCCACCGACCCTGCAAAGCCAATGCTCACCGGCCTGTCCGGCGTACGGGGCCCGCGATGCACCGGATCAATGGCAGGCTCCTCCAGCAAAATGCCCTTGCGGCCCTCCTGGGCGTACTTGCCCAGCAGCACGGGCGATGGGGAAATCACGGCATCGCTCAGGCTGATGAGGGTACGGATGCTCTGCTGGGCTTCCTTCTGCGTGTAATAGGGTGCGCTTGTCAGCGTCATGGGCACATGCAGCAGGTCATCGTCGATGATATAGGCCAGCGTCTTGCCTGCCGCCTTCACCATTTGAGCCAGCTGCCGCTCGTAGATGCTGTCCGGGCGGCACATCAGCACCGTATCGGCCCAGCTCAGGTCGTCCTTGCTGACCTGCATCACGGTTCTGTCGCGGTAGGCCACGGCTCCGCGGGCAGCAAGGTCTTTCAATTGGCAGTGTCCGCACAGCAGCACGGACGGAATCATGGATTTGTAAAGCAGCAGCACGCGGCGCACAGGTTCCTGCTTCATGGTCTTCACTCCATTGCTTCCGGCATAGGCGGCGTGTACCGTCAGGCCGGAGGATATGACCAGTATACACCGGATTTCCGCCGGACGCAATGGCAGAGCTTACGCCATCAGCCTGCGCATGGGAGCCTGCAGCCGTCTGGCCAGGAAGGCCGCCAGCAGAATCTTCACCGCGTCCCCGGGCAGGAAGGGCAGCACGCACCAGGTCAGGCTCGTCCACAGGGGCGTGCCGGTCAGCACCATGAACCATGCCGTGCCAAAGACATAGCACACCGCCACGCCCAGCACCATCGCCAGGCAGTCCCGCAGGAAGCTGCGCTCCCCACGGTGAATCAGCCAGCTGGTCAGCAGGGCGGACAGCAGGTAGCCGAGGATGTATCCGCCGGTCTTGTCGAACAGCACGCCAATGCCGCCCTTGAAGCCCGCGAACACCGGCACCCCCAGCGCACCCAGCAAAATGTACACCCCGATGGATAACGCGGCATAGCGCGGTGCCAGCAGTGCGGCGCACAGATGCACCGCGAACAGAGCCAGGTTAATCGGGATGGCAGGCAGGGGAATCTGAATCTGGGAACAGACCGCCGTCAGGGCGGCAAAAAGGGCACACAGGGTCAGCTGCTTGACGGAAAACTGCTTCATGACCAATCCTCTCCTTTTGCGTTAACCGAATTTTCTATTTCCGTTTACGCATTATACCTGACACGGGCCCTGCTGTCAAGCAGGAAGAAGGCAGGAAATCGCGAACTATAGCATAGAGGATGTGGGGTTTCCATGAAGGAAAGGATATGCCTGTGAGTACACGCAAGAATGCCCTGTACAATATCGCCTACCGTGTGTTTTCCGTGCTGCTGCCGCTGGTGACTGCGCCGTATCTGTCCCGAACCGTAGGACAGGAGGGCGTGGGCCTGTACGACTACGCCTGGTCCATCAGCTACATGTTCTGTTTGGTGGGCATGCTGGGGCTGGAGAACTACGGCACACGGGCCATTGCCCGCGCCCGGGAGAGCCGGGAGGAGCTGAACCGGGTCTTTTCGGAGATTTGGCGCATGCAGCTGCTGGTGGCCGGGGTGACGCTGCTGGCCTATTTGGGCTATGTGGCCTTCATCGCGGGAGAAGAACAGCTCATTGCCCTGCACCTGACAATGATGTCCGTGTCCTGTCTGGTGAATGTGGACTGGTGCCTGATGGGGCTGGATCAGTTCAAGCCCATTGCCCTGCGCAACACGGCGGTGAAGCTGCTGGCGGCAGGGGCAGTGTTCCTGTTTGTGCATGGGCCGGAGGATTTGTGGATTTACGCCTTTGCCTGGTCGCTGGCCACGCTGCTGGGCTGCGTGAGCTGCTGGGCCTCCCTGCGGGGCCGGGTGCAGCCGGTGAAGGTGCCATTTCGAGCCTGCCTGAAGCATCTGGCCCCCTGTGCGCTGCTGTCCATCTCGGTGGTGGCGGTGAGCGTCTACCGGCAGATGGACAAGGTGATGGTGGGCGCGCTGGCCGGTATGGCGGAAAACGGTCTGTATGCCAACGCGGAAAAGATTATCTACTGCCTGAGCGGCTTCATTTCGGCCATTGGCACGGTGATGCTGCCCAAGGTATCCAACCTGCTGCGCCGGGGTGAGCTGGCGCGGGTGAAGCAGCACATTGCCCTGTCCATGGAGCTGATGCTCTGCATGGTCAGTGCGCTGGCCTTTGGCGTGGCGGCGGTGGCGGAGGGATTCGCGCCGCTGTTCTTCGGGGAAGCGTTCACGGCATCGGGGCCATTGATGATGCCCCTGGCCTTCACGCTGATGGCCATTGGCTTTGCCAATGTCATTCGCACGCAATGGGTGCTGCCCAACGGGCGGGACAAGGTGTTCATCATCAGCGTGAGTGTGGGGGCGGTCATCAACCTGGTGGCCAATAGCCTGCTGATTCCGCGCATCGGTGCCATGGGCGCGGTGGTAGGCACGCTGCTGGCGGAGTTCTCCGTGCCGGTGACGCAGTGGCTGTTCGTGCGCCATGATCTGGCCTATGGGCAGTATTTGGGCTATGTGGCGGTGTACGCGGTCATGGGCAGCGTGATGCTGCTGTGCGTGCGCGGGGTTGGTGCGGTGCTGCCCTTTGGCGGCTGGATGCGCCTCATGGTGCAGACAGCGGCAGGCGTGCTGGTCTATGGCATGTTGTGCCTGCTGTGGTGGAAGGCGCGGAAAAAAACCGCCATTCTTCGTCTGCTTCGGCGGTCATAAAACGGTCTGCTTCCGGTCATGCTATCCCCATGCTTTCATGGGGAGGTAGGATGGATGAAAAAACGGCTCATCACGCTTCTTGCGGCGTTGGCACTGGCCCTGACGGCCACGGGCTGCACCGCTTCCAACGAGGACTATTACCAGCAGGCCCAGCGATTCCTGGGTGCGGGGGACTTTGCGGGTGCGGCCCAGCTGTTCGACCAGCTGGGCGGCTACAAGGATTCCGGCGAATACGCACTGTACGCGGCGGGGCTGTACGCCTTGCAGCAGGGTGAGCATGAGCTGGCCCGCAGCACGCTGCTGCAGGTTGACCCTTTCCTCAACAGCAGCCGCTACCTGACGTACCTGAATGCCGCCAAGCTGGCGGAAACGGATGATTTGGAGGGTGCCATGGCCCTGTATGCGTCCCTGGGTGCCTTTGCGGACAGTGCGGAGCAGGCACGTTCCCTGCAAGCGGCGATTCCTGCCCGGGACATTCGCCGCGCCAAGGCGTTGATGGTCTCTGGCGGCTGGCAGCAGGCGCAGGCCATGCTGGAGCCTTACAAGGGGCTGGAGGAAGCGGACGCGCTCCTGGAGCAGTGCGAGGAGGGGCTTCAGCAAGCGGCGTATGACAAGGCGGACGGGCTGTATCAGGCCGGCGATTTCGGGCAGGCCATGGCGGCCTTTGATGCGCTGGGCGACACGCTGGATGCCAAGGCCCGGGCGTTGTCCTGCCGCAGTGCGCTCTATCTGGAGCTGGAGAAGGAATATGCCGCTGCAACCCTGTCCACCTACGAGAGCCTGATAGCCCGCTACACGGCCATGGACGGCTATCTGGACAGCGCGAGCCGCATCCGCGACCTGCAAGCCCGTTTTGCCACCAACATGGCCCTGCGGGATATTGCTGACACGCACCCCTATGTGGTGTATGGCCGCTATCCTGTGGATGAGAGCGGCGCGTCCCAGCCGCTGACATGGCAGGTACTGGGTGTCACGGAGGACACGGCGACGCTGCTTTGCACGCAGGTTATTGACGCCATGCCCCTGGCTTCCGCCACGGACCTCACGCTGCCGGAGGATACTGTGCCGCTGACGCTGCCTGACCTGGAGCAGGTATCCCTGCTGGATGACCTTTCCTGCACAGCGACCCCCTATGCCATGGCGCAGGGTGCGCAGCATCACAGCGATGGCCGTGCCTGGTGGTGGCTGGCAGATGAAGCCCCGGAGGGCCGTCAGGCCATCGTATGGTACAACGGCAGTGTCATGACGGGCGGTGTGGAGCCGTCCGAAGCCACCATTGGTCTGCGTCCCCTGCTCTGTGTGGATTTGAATCACTATGCCTTCACGCAGGGCAGTGGCACGCAGGAGAACCCCTTCCGCTGAATCGGATTTCCCCATGGTTACGGATGAACCCCTATGATGAACGAAAGAAGGTCATGCATCATGCTGCATCAGCGCGTTACCCTGTCAACCGGCGTACCCCTTGACGTGTACGCCCCTGCTTCGCCCGTGGATACCAGCCAGCGGCGGCCGGGCATTCTCATCTGCCCCGGCGGCGGCTACAACCATCTGGCCACGCGGGAAGCGGAGCCTGTGGCCCTGCGCTTTGCGGGGATGGGCTTCATCACCTTTGTGCTGTGGTACCATGTGTCCCCGGCTGTGTTCCCTGCTCAGGTGCAGGATGTGGCCTGCGCGATGGCGCATGCCCGCGAGCATGCGGAGGAATATCACTTGCAGCCTGATGCGCTGGCGGTGATGGGCTTCTCGGCGGGCTCCCATGTGGCAGGCAGTCTGGGCGTGATGTGGCAGGAGGAATCGCTGTGGCAGCCGCTGGGGCTGACGTGTGAGCAGGTACGGCCCAACGCCATGGTGCTGGGCTATCCGGTCATCACAGCCGGCGCATTGGCACATCGCGGCTCCTTTGTGCACCTGACGGGCAGTGAGGATTTGGCCGTGCATGCCCGCTACTCGCTGGAGGAACATGTCACGCCATCGACGCCGCCCACATTCCTGTGGCACACATGGGCGGATCAGTCGGTGCCGGTGGAGAACACGCTGCTCTTTGCCTCCGCGCTTCGGCGGAGCGGGGTACAGGGAGAGGTTCACATTTATCCCTACGGCAGTCACGGTGCGGCATTGTGTGATGAAACCACCGCGCTGGTCGGACAGCATCTGATTCCCGAGGCGACGGGCTGGCCACAGGATGCGGCACGCTTCCTGCGCAGCGTGATGTGATACGGGATGGTTCATCAACAGCCCAAGTACAGGCGGCGCGGATGCCATTTCCGCGCCGCCTGCATTTTGTCAAGAAAGTGGAAAACGTTGGAGAAAGCCTTCTCCTTTTGGGGAAGGTGGCTGAGCAAAGTGAGGTCGGATGAGGTCGTTCCTTGTTCAGTCCCCGGAACCTGCCGTTTCCGACGCGGACGGACTTCGTCGTCTGCTTGGAAACTCACGTTATGGCTTTTGCCTTTTTCGTGATGCCAAGCTGTTGCGCTGGGCTGCCGCCCAGACCTGCGCAGGGGCGTTGCCCCTGCACCCCACAAGGGGCATCGCCCCTTGACCCCTTCGACGCTGGCGCGATCCTTTGGGTGGGTGGGAGACAGATTGAGAAAACAGGCAGGAGCGTTGGTTGCTCCTGCCTGTTCGGGCTTACTTGGTATCCTTCTTGCTCGTCCTGCGGATGGTGGCATCCGGCTTGGCGGCCTGCCGCATGAACGCAGAAGGCGAAATGCCCACAATATTCTTGAACTGCTTGCTGAAATGATACGGATCCTGCATGCCGACCTCAATGCCCGCCTGCCTGACCGTATAGTCCTGCTCGCGCAGCAGCTCCTTGGCACGCTCCATCTTGCAGTGCAGCACATAGCTCAGCGGCGGCATGCCTACCTCGCTGACAAACCGCTTGCGGAAGGTCTCCATGGGCATGCGGGAAATCGCTGCCATCTCCGCCAGGGAGAAATTGTCCTTGTACTGATTGGCGCGCAGGGTGTCCACCACCTTGGCAATCTCATGGGACAGCATGGCATCCATGGCCACGGGCTGTCCCCAGTGGCTGGCCAGCATGCCGTACATCAGGTGCTGGAGCTGATAGGTCGCATCCCCCGTGCCGGAGTGGCGCACCATCACCTGCACAATCTGCTTGGCCAGATACATCTGGCTGGGCAATGCGCCCTGCTTGAGGGGCATGTGCAGCAGTGCGCCCATCTTGCGCACCACCATGGGGGCCAGCGGACCCTCCAGCGCGACCCACAGGCAGCGGGCCGCACCCTCCACCTTCAGGCTGCTCTCCTTGTCACCCGCAGGCAGGAAGCAAGTCTGCTCCGCCTTGAGCAGCAGCTCCGTCCCCTGCCAGCACAGGGTTGCCGCACCGTCCTCCACAGCGAACCACACCCACTGCTCCTGGGGCTTGATTGCATAGGTTCCTTCTTCCAGCACCACACTGCCTGCCGCATGAATCCACGCACCACTGGAGCGGGTCAGGCTGCCGGGCTTGTGCCAGCCCTCCACCACCAGCGTATCCGCGCCAGCTTCCAGCCCCGCGAACAGATAGGACTCCATTTCCATACCTCCCCAAAGCGGAAACTTTCCATTTTGTCCAGTATACATCCCATTCCTGCCAATGTCAAGCATTCCAGCAAATTATCCGCTGCTTTCTGACATTTTTCGCATTGGGCGTGCAGGAAGCATCCATGCTGTGCTGATTCCGTTTTCCTGCGCATAGACTGGCCCAAGGAGGGATTGGCATGCTGGAGCTGCTGGCGGTCATCACGCAGGAATGCTTGTTCTTTTTGGGCTACATCACAGGCAAGTCACAATTTCCCAAGCCCCTGAGCCGGCAGGAGGAAGCCCGAACCATCCGCGCCATGCTGGCCGGGGATGAGGATGCCCGCAAGGCCCTCATCACCCACAATCTGCGCTTGGTCAGCCACATTGCCCGGAAGTATCAGGTACCCGGCTATGGCCAGGACGACCTGATTTCCATCGGCGTAATTGGTCTTATCAAGGCGGTGAACAGCTTCAAGCCGGACTCGGGCACGGCCTTGGGCACCTATGCCGCCCGGTGCATCGAGAATGAGATTTTAATGACCCTGCGAGCCTCCCGCAAGCGGCAGGGGGACGTATCCCTGCAAGACCCCATCGGCACCGATGGCGAGGGCAACGACATCACCTTCATGGACATTCTCGGCACGGAGCAGGACGCGCTGGAGGAGGAGGTCATTCGCCGGGTGACGCTGGACAAGGTGCATCGGGTGCTGCGCCTGCTGCCTGCCCGGGAGCGGATGGTGCTGGAGATGCGCTATGGCCTGACCGATGGGGTGCAGCATCCGCAGCATGAGATTGCGCGGCTGCTGGGAATATCGCGCAGCTATGTTTCCCGCGTTGAGAAGCATGCCGTGCAGCTTTTGCGGCAGGCCCTGGAGCAGCGGAGTCCATCATAAAGGCACCCACCGGCAGGGCCGATGGATGCCAACGTGTAAAGCTTCGCGGCGAGGTCGGATGAGGTCGTTCCTCGTACAGTTTCCGGAACCTGCCGTTTCCGACGCGGACGAACTTCGTCGTCTGCTTGGAAACTCTGATTTTTTCCGACTCCTTTGGGGTTATTTGAACATGTTGCGCTGGGCTGCCGCCCAGACCTGCGCAGGGGTTTCACCCCTGCACCCCACAAGGGGCATCGCCCCTTGACCCCTTTCCGCTGGCGCGGTCCCTTGGAGATGAGCGTTATAGCCAGGTACGGAACCAGGAGACCATTTCCGCGTAGTAACGCTTGAGCAGGCGCGGGTCAGTGGGCTGGTCGTGGCCCGTGTGCGGGAAGATCATCAGCTTCACGGGCAGGTCAGGATGCGTGTCCTTCACCGCGATAAACAGCTGGTGCGCACCCTCCACTGGGCAGCGCAAATCGTCCTCCCCATGCAGGATGAGCAGCGGTGCGTTCACCCGCTCGGCATAGGAAACCGTCGAGCGTTCCAGCTCATGCACCATGAATTCCTCAAAGGACTTGTAATCCATGCTGCGGCCCTGCATGTCGGAGGAAGCATAGTCAATCAACGCATTGCACACGCTGCGCTGGGTGATGTACGCCTTGAAGCGGCTGCAATGCGTGGCCATATAGTTGGTCATGTAGCCGCCGTAGCTGCCGCCGGTCAGGCCCATGCGGCTGCTGTCAATCCAGTCGCAGCGGCGCACCGCTTCCTCCACCATTTGCAGGCAGTCCATGTAGGCACTGCCGTCAAAGGCGCGCTGCATGTTGAGGTGCTTCACGCCATAGCCGCTGGAGCCCCGGGGATTGCAGAAGATGACGCCGAATCCCTCGGCGGCAAAGCACTGGAACTCCATCGTCAGCCCGAAGGTATAGAAGGGATGCGGGCCGCCATGCACATACAGGATGGTGGGGTACTTTTTGCCCGGCTCCCGGTGCTGGGGCGGCATGACGAAGCCATGCACCCGGCTTTCGCCGTCCAGCGTGTCGAAGAAGAAGTCCTCCACCTCGCTCAGCTCCACCTCGTCCAGCAGCTGCTGATTGCTCTGCACGGCCTTGCACAGCTTCTCGCCCGTGCGGATGTCCACCAGCCAGTAGGCTTCCGCCTGCGTGGCCGTGACCTGCGCGACCAGCATTTTGCCCTCCCGGATGGCGGACAGGCCATGGCAGCACTGCTTGCCGCCAATAACCACCTCGGCGTGCTTGTGACCCTGCGGCAGGCGGTACAGGTTGCCCTGCCCGTTCCAGCCGGACACGAAGTACACATCCCCTGTGGCGGCATCCAGCTGCACCTTGTCCATGCCCGCCCCCGCGAAGGCGTTGTAGGGGAACTGGACGCACTGGAAGCAGCCGTCATCCGGCTGGAAAATCTGCTCTTGCCCGGAGCCATCGGCGGCGAAGCGGAACAGGTAGCTTTCGGGATAGCCCTTGTTCATGTCCGCGTCAGGGTTGAGCGCACCCATGATGACCGCGTTGCCGTCGGCGGTGAACACCGGGCGGATGGGATTGGGATAGGACACCATCGTCAGGTCATGGGAGAGCTGCACGGCCTGCTCCACGCTCGGGGCGTCGATGTCCAGCAGGTACAGGTCAAAGCCGATGCTTTCCTCGCTGCCCCGGTGCTGGTTGCCGCAGAAGGCAATATGCTGGCTGTCCGGCGACCAGCAGTGGTGCATGTAGTTATATGCACCCTGGGTCAGCTGCCGGGTTTCGCCTGTGGTCAGGTCGCTGACGAACAGCTGCACATGCCCATCGGGGGTGATGTAGCCAGCCCCTTCAAACTTGTAATTGAAATGCTCAATGACAATGGGTTCATCCGCCCGAGCCTGGGTGCGCTTGCCGCCGGAACCCTGGGAGGACGCAAAGAGAATCTTCTTGCCGTCCGGGCTCCAGATGGGCTCCATCGCAGCCCCGTTGATGTCGGATACCTGATGAACCTCCTCGGTGGTCAGGTCAGCCACACAGACCTGCCGGCCCTTGCCCGGCAGCGAGGAGCAGAACAGCACCCGGCTGCCGTCGGGGGAAAAGCGGGGATAGCCCTCGCCGCGCCCACCGGCTGTCACCGTCCGCTGGGTGCCATGGGCCAAATCACGGATGACGATGCCCTCCGTCCTGTTGGAGGCATAGCACACCAGCTGCCCGGCGGCATACCAGTCACCGCCGTTAAGCCGCTCCATGCTCCAGGTATCGGAGAATTGCGGCAGACGCTTAGGCATGTTCCTCACCCTCCTTGTGCAGATACTTGCTGAACCAGTCCACCATTTCCTGCAAATGGCGGATTTGATGGTACAGCTTGCCCGTCCGGGTCAGGCCATGGTTGCCTCCCGGGAAGCGCACCAGCCGCACGGGAACCTCCGGCCTGCGCTCCCGCATGGCAATGAACAGCTGCTCCGCCTGCTCGAAGGTGCAGCGGTAGTCATGGCTGGCATGCAGGATAAGGGTCGGCACCTTGATGCTGTCCACCCGGCGAATGTTGCTGTTGCGGGCGCGGTCGCTGAGGTATTGGAGCATGGTGAAATCCTTGCCGATGCCCTTCCCGGCGGACACGAAGCCCATATCCCCCGTACCATAGGAGGTCGCCAGATTGATGAGCGCGCGCTGCGCCACGGCACAGGCAAAGTAATCGTTGCTGCCAATCATCTTGACGACCATGTAGCCGCCGTAGCTGCCGCCGGTAATGCCGATGCGTTTGGCATCCACCAGCCCGGAGGCCACTGCGTCATCGCACATGTCCATCAGGTCATCCATGGCTTCCTGCTTCCAGCAGATGCCGCCCTTGCCAAAGTCCCGGCCATAGCCCACACTGCCCCGGGGATCGCCGTAGATGACCGCGAAGCCTGCCGCCGAAAGCGCGTGGAACTCATGCCACCAGCTTGCGCCATAGGTGACGGTGGGGCCACCGTGCACATCCAGCACAGCGGGATAGCGTTTACCGGGCTCCTCCTGCACAGGATGCAGCAGCCAGTAGTGCAGCCGGGCCTTTCCGTCACGGCTGGTGATCCACTTTTCTTCCAGCTTGCCCTGCGCATAGGCACGAAGCCAGGCATTTTCGTCCGTCAGGGGACGGCCATCGGCATACAACTCCGCAGGCTGGCGCACCGTTCCCTGCATCACGGCCAGCACCCCCTCGGCGTTCATGCCGAAGGACTGGATATCCGACTGTCCTTCCTGCTCCAGGCGCACGTCCTTCACGTCCTGCAGGCTGACGCTGAACAGGTTGTTGTGTCCCATGTAGCTGCCCTGGAACCACAGCCTGTCGCCCGCGATGAACAGGATATTGTCATTCTCGCCGTTTTCCGCACGGCCCACCACCGTCTCACCGGCACCCTGACACACCGATTCATCGCCGGTATCCAGCGCAGGCACGGCACCGCTGCCATCCAGCGGCACCCGGTAAGGCAGGAAGGCCAGGCCGCCGCCCTCGCTGACGTGATAGGCCAGCACCATCACCGCGTCCCCCTCGGGGGTGAACACCGGTGTGCCGCTGCCTGCCAGCATACCCTTTTCAGTGAGCTGACGCAGGCCGGTGCCATCGCTGGCGCACACGAACAGCTCATGGTCATAGCCCCGTGCGCCCTGATAGGGCATGCCGTAGAAGCACAGCTGCGCACCATCCGCGCTGATGGCCGGATAGACGGCTTCCATGCCGTTCAGGTTCAGGATGGCCGCGCTGCCGCCGTCCAGGCCGCATACGCCAATGTGGCTCTTTTCGCCCTTGCGCATGCCGTACCACTCATCCATCTTGTCGATGAGGTCGGTGGCTTCATAGGGCGTATAGTCCAGCTCCTCGAGCCATGCGGCCTTTTCCTCGGCCGTCATCTCCGTGAAGGCTGCGCCGCTGTCCGCTTCGCCGGGGTACAGCGTGGCTTCAAAGACCACCCTTGTCATGTCCTGCGCGATGCGGTAGCGAATCAAACCATGCCGCAGATGCGTGAGCTGCTGCGCGTCGCCCGTGGTCAGGTCGCGCAGCCACAGTTGGTATTCGCCGCTTGCATCGCTGAGCAGGGCCAGCCGTCCGTCCCGCAGGAACAGCGGCTGCATCTCGTGCCGGTCAGCAGGCGTTTCATAAACATAGCGTCCGGTGACCTTTTCCAGTACGCGCACCACGGGCGGAAAGCTGCCGTCCTCCTGCCCCTGCCTGAGCACAAAGGCAATCAGCTGGCCATCCGCGGAGACCGCAGGCCAGGACAAATAGCGGATTTCCGCCATGCTGTCGGGGGTAAACTGTTTGCTCATGTCCTCACCTCAGACTCCATTCGTATGACGTGACCGGCACGCCGGTATCGGCTTCCGGCACGGTGACTTCCCGGACGCGCAGCTGTGCGTCAAAGGCATCCTCCAGGGGGACGATGTGTCCGCCGGTGCGCATGGTTTCCCAATCCTCGCGCACATCAATGCCGCCCAGCTCCCGCACCGTGTCCAGAAACACCTCGTTGCCCAGCGTCACGCCTGCCCTGTCCTTCTCCTGAATGCGCAGCACCACATCGTCGATGCTGACCCGGCCGCCTGTCGCCTGCCGCAGCTTCACGTCCGTATTGGCCAGGAAGAATATGCCGCGCCCATAGGGCAGCCGCTGCGCCCGGCGATCCTGCCAGCAGATGCGCGCCGCTTCCATGTTCTCCATATGACGGGTGGGGTTGGTGTAGTAGTCCGTCGTGCGCCGCTGAATCTCGCCCAGCAGCGTTTGCCGGTCAATCAGCCCGGCCCGGAAGGGCAGCATGCAGCAGTAGTATTCCGCCGTGCCCTCGGAGTACCAGGAGGATGTGCCGTAGGGATTGTCGTTGAGGTGGGGCCAGTTGTGCACCATCTCATGGGCGAGGATGTTCTGCTTGTCCTTCACGGACACCGGCTCGGTATCGTTCCAGCCGAACATGTAGCTACGCTGCAGGGCCGTGCCGCCGCTGTGGTTGAAGGGGTCCTTGCGCATGAAAATCCTGTAATCCTTCTGGTCGTCATGGAAGAACGCCTGCATCCTGCCAAACAGGTCGCGGGTGAAGCCTGCCAGGGCCGCCACGTCAAAGGTCGGCTCCGCCAGCCAGTAATAGCCGAAGTCCCCTTCGGTGATTTTCTTCACAGCACCAAAGGCGAAATAGCACTGCCGCAGCTTTTCCAGCGGCCCGTCATAGGTCACATCACCCTCGCCCCATGCGCACACGCCCAGACTGCCTTCCGGCATCGCATGCATGTCCCAGTGCAGGGACACCGTGCCGGTGAAATCCGCCACCTCCGCCAGGAAGTGGATACCGGCACCATTCGCGCCGCCGTCCTCATTGCGCAGGTCGAAGTAGGGGCCGCAGCGGCTGCTTTCATCCAGCACACGGGGACGCACGCTGTAACGGATGGTCACAGGGCCTTCCGTGGCCCTTGGCAGCTTCCAATGCAGCCAGTGGTAGGGATAGGGCCTGCTTTCCTCCTCGGTACAGGGCAGCGGCCCCTTGCTGTCGTACACAGCGAGGGCTTCCGGCCTGCATCCGGGGATGGACACGCTTTCCAGCTGAAAGCCGCACAGGGCTTCTCCCTGCGCCGCCTGCCAGTCCGTCAGTTCATAGCAGATTTCCAGATGGTCAATTTCGCGCCCCGCCGGATATGGCGTCAGGGTCACACGACATTCAGGCATCAGGCTGCACCTCCTTGTACACCATCACTGCCGCCGCGATGTCCTCCACCGCCAGCCCCAGCGCGTCAAACATCGTGATGTCGCTGTCGCTCACACGGCCCTGACATTGCCCCAGCAGCAGCTCACCCACGGAGCCAAGGATGTGTTTGTCGTCAATCAGGCCCTCCCGGAGGGGAATCAGGTACTCGCCGCTTTCGGTGACGGTGGAGGGCGTATAGTCCGAATACAGCCGGGAGGCAGCCACCAAATCGGAGGCCACCTCGCGGGTGGTGGGGGTGAAGGTGCCCACGGCGTTGATGTGGACACCGGGCTTCACCATGTCCCGGGTGAGATAGGCTTCCTTCGCGGGGCATACGGTGCAGATGATGTCCGCGTCCCGGACGGCCTCAGCCACGCTGCCGCAGACCGTAACGGGAATGCGGTACTGGGCCGTCATCTCGGCGGCGTACTTCTCCGCAGCGGCAGGGTTCATGTCGTAGACAGTCACAGCCGTAATCTCCCGCACCTGCGCAATGGCCGCCAGATGGCTGCGCGCCTGCGCACCCGCGCCAATCATGGCCATGGTGTGCGCATCCTTGCGGGCCAGCAGCTCCGTGGCCACAGCGGAGGCGCAGCCCGTGCGAATCTCAGTAATGCTGCCTGCCTCCACCAGTCCGGCGGTGGTGCAGTGCGCACTTTCAAAGAGCATCACATACCCGATATGGGACGGATACTGCGTCCCCATGTTCGGTGCAAAGGCATTGATGACCTTCGCGCCAAAATAATCCCCTACATAGGCCGGCATAAAGCCGAAGGCTGCTGTGTTGGGCATGCGGGTGATGAGCCGGGGCGGCATGGCATACCTGCCCTGCTCCAGCTCCATGAAGGCCTGCTTCATGGCGGCGATGCACTTCTCGGGGGTCAGGATGGCCCTGACCTGCGCTTCTTCTACCACAATCATGGGTTCACACCTCCCGATGTATTTCTGCAAGCGCAGATTTCAACTGCGCCATGGTATCACGGATTTCCGCCCGGGGCAGGGCCAGCGAATAGCGCATGCAGCTTTCGCTGCCGTAATATTCCTCGCCCCAGTCGCCCAGGAAGCAGGCGCGCTTCAGCAGCCTTTCGAGGGCTTCCCGCTCCATGCCGCAGGCCCCGTAATCCACCCACAGCACATAGGTGCCCTCCGGCATGCTGACCCGCACGCCCGGCAAGACCTCCCGCAGCGTATCGCAGACCAGCGCGGCATTGTCGCGGATGTAGCGGTTCAGGGCAGCAACCCATTCCGCGCCCTCCTGCGTGAAGGCGGACAGCAGCCCCGCATGCACCATGGGGTCAAGACTGCCGTAGTGGTCGGCATTGCGCTGGGCAATGAACCGCTCCCGCAGCGCAGGGTCGGCCATCAGCACGTTGGCGTGATTCACGCCCGTCAGGCTGAACACCTTGCCCATGCCGGTGCAAACGACGGCCCGTTCGCTCACCTCGCACAGGGACGGTACCCGCTGACCCTCAAGCGTGATTTCCGCGAAAATCTCATCGCAGAACACCGTAACCTGATACCGCTCCGCCAGCTCCATGACCGCCCGCAGCGTGTCCATGGGGAAAATGGTGCCGGTGGGGTTGTTGGGATTGGTCAGCACCAGAATGCGGCTGTGACCCTCCGCCATGGCCCGTTCCAGCCCCGGCAGGTCCATGTCATAGCGTTCACCCACTTGCAGCAGCGGCACGCGCACCGTGGGTCGGCCCAGCCGGGTGGCCGCCTGCTCATAGCGGTTGTAGCAGGGCGGCATGATGATGATGCCTTCCTCCTGATGGGTCAGCATGCGGATGAGCGTCGCCAGGGCAAAAATGGTGCCATGGGTGGGGACAATCCAGTCCGGGTCGATATCGAAGCCGCGCACATGCTTCATCCACCACTGCACATGGCTGCGGTAGCTTTCCCCCACCACCGTGAAGCCGAACAGCCCGTTCATGGCCGCTTCCGCCACGCCCCGGGCATAGGCCGGGCAGGTCGGGAACTCAAACTCCGCGCCCGAAAAGCCGCGCTTGCCTGCATCCAGCAGCTCCTGCGGCGTGAGGATACCCTTGAGCCAGCATACGCCCTGGTCACGGCGGACATAGGTATCAAACAATTCGTTCATGGTCAGCCTCTGTTTCATGGATTCAGGCAGGCGCAGAAGTGCCCCGGCGCGACCTCCACCATCGGCGGGTCTGCCTGACGACACCGCTCCGTCGCCCGGGGACAGCGGTCGGCAAAGCGGCAGCCGGGCTTGGGATTGACGGGGGTTTTGATTTCGCCGGGCATGACCGTGTAGGCCTTGCTCTTTTCATAGCGGGGGTCGGCCTCCGGCACGGCGTTGAGCAGGCCAATGGTGTAGGGATTGGCCGGATGGTCGAACAGCTCCTGCGTCGGTGCCACCTCGACAATCTTGCCCATGTACATCACCGCCACCCGGGTCGCAATGCATCGTACCACGCTCAGGTCATGGGCGATGAACAGATAGGTCAGGCCCAATTCATCCTGCAAGTCCATCAGCAGGTTGATAATCTGCGCCTGCACGGACACATCCAGCGCGGACACCGCTTCATCACAGACCACGAACTCCGGGTTGACCGCCAAAGCTCTGGCAATGCCCGCCCGCTGCCGCTGGCCGCCGGAGAACTCATGGGGGAAGCGGTTGGCATGCTCCCGGTTCAGCCCGACACGCTCCAGCATGGTCACCATGATTTTCTCCCGCTCCTGACGGGTCATCGCCCTGCCCTTGGCTGTGTTTTTTTGAATGGTCAGGCCCTCGGACACGATTTCGCCAATGGTCATGAACGGGTTCAGGGAGGCGTAGGGATCCTGATAAATCATCTGCATGCGGCTGTACAGCTCGCGCTGCTTCCGGGCAGACACATGGGTGATGTCCTCGCCATGGAAAAGGATGCGCCCCTCATCCGGGCTGTAGAGCTTCATCAGCGTGCGGCCCAGGGTGGTTTTGCCGCAGCCGGACTCCCCCACCAGACCCAGCGATTCGCCGCTGTGCATGGTGAAGGACACATCGTCCACCGCATGCAGCATGGCATTGCGCCCCACCTTGAAGTGCTTGTGCAGGTGCTCCACCTGCAGCAGCGGCTGCTTGTCGGCCATGCTCACACACCTGCCTTTCCTGCACCGGGTCGCTCGGCGGAGCCGGGACACCGGGCATCATAGAGCCAGCAGCGCACCTGATGCCCCTCCGCCGTGCATTGGGGCGGCTCATGGGTCAGGCACACCCGCATGCAGTGCTTGCACCGGGCAGCAAAGCCGCAGCCCCTGGGTGGTGCAAAGAGGTCCGGGGGCGTGCCGGGAATGCTGACCAGCCTGTGCGGGATTTCCCCCCGCAGCTTGGGCACGGAGCCAATCAGGCCCCATGTATAGGGATGCGTGGGGTGATAGAAGATATCCTCCGCCGTGCCGCTCTCCACAATCTGCCCGGCGTACATCACGGCAATGCGGTCAGCCATGCGGGCCACCACGCCCATGTTGTGGGTAATGAAGATAATGCCCATGTTCAGCTGCTGCTGGGTCTGGCGCATGACCTCCAGAATCTGCGCCTGAATGGTCACGTCCAGTGCCGTGGTCGGTTCATCGGCAAAGAGAATCGCCGGCTTGCAGGCCAGGGCCATGGCAATCATCACCCGCTGCCGCTGCCCGCCGCTGAGGGTATGCGGGAAGCGGTTGTACAGGCTTTCCGGCCCTGGCAGACCCACCAGACGGAACATTTCCTCAATCCGCGCCCGGGCGGCTTCGGCGGAAATGCTCTCGTGGGCCTGAATCATTTCCTTCATCTGCTTGCCAATTTTGGTGGTGGGGTTCAGGGAGGTCATGGCGTCCTGAAAAATCATGGAGAACGCCTTGCCCCGCAGGGAGCGCATGTCCCGCTCGGTCATGGCAGTGATTTCCTGACCGTCGTAGCGGATGCTGCCGCCGGTGATTTTGGCAGGCGGCTCCTCGTTCAGGCGCATGATGGTCTGAATGGTCACGGACTTGCCGCACCCGGATTCGCCCACGATGCCCAGCGTTTCACCCCGGTCAAGGTGGAAGTCCACGCCGCGCACGGCCTTCACTTCCCCTGCCGCGGTATCAAAGGACACATGCAGGTCAGTTACTTCCAGCAGATGGCTCATGCCTGCGCCCTCCTTTCCATGCGGCGGTGCCGTTTCTCCCGGCGGAAGCGGCGGATGACGAAATCCTCGTCCCGCAACCGGGGGTCCAGCGCGTCCCGCAGGGCGTTGCCGAACATGTACAGCGCGAAAATAATGAGGAAAATCACCAGGGACGGGAAAATAAACACATGGAACTGCGTCATGAACACCTTCATGCCGTCCGTGGCCAGCTGGCCCAGGGAGGTGGCCGGCGGGGTGATGCCCAGGCCGATGTAGCTCATGCCCGCCTCTGCGAAGATAGCCCCGGGAATGGCAGAACACAGGCCGACCGCCATGTTACCCAGAATGTTGGGCAGGATGTAGCGGAAGATGATGCGCACCGGCGTTGCGCCCAGCGTCCGGGCTGCCAGCACGAACTCACGGTTCTTGAATTGCAGGATGCGTCCGCGGAATGCCCGGGCCGAGCCCATCCAGCCGGAAATGGCCAGCGACACAATCAGCGAAAACGCATTGCCGCCCAGCACCATCAGGATGAGAATCATGTAAATCATGGAGGGGATGCACAGCATGATATCCACCATGCGCATTAGCACCATGTCCACCTTGCCGCCGACCCAGCCGGAAATGGCACCCACCGTCATGCCGATGATATAGGGCAGCAGTGCGCCCAGCACACCAATGACCAGCGAGGTGCGCGTTCCCTTCCAGACGCGGGTGAACACATCGCGCCCGGTGTTGTCCGTGCCGAACCAGTGCGCGGCGGACGGCCCCTGCTTCTTTTCCATCAGGGAGGTGGCATCAAAATCATAGGGGGAGAAAATAGGGACAAAGATGGCCATGAGGATGATGACGAGCATCAGCACCATGCAGAACACCGCCATGGGATTGTGCATCAGGCGGTGCCACACCTCGGGCCAGTAGCGGGTGGAGGGGCGCAGGGGCTGTTCAATGCCGGTGCGCTCCTGCTCCGTCAGGGGGGTAAAGTCCAGTGCTGCATCCGTCATGGAAGCAGACGCGGGGATATGCTCAGGCTGTTTCATCCGCTTCCCTCCTTACTGCACGCGCACGCGGGGGTCAACCAGACCATAAAGCAGGTCAACCACGAAATTGGCAAACACCACCAGCACCGCCTGAAAGACCACCAGCCCCAGCGTCATGGTGTAATCAAGCCCTGTGATGGAGGTCACAAAGTAATTGCCCAGCCCGGGAATGGAAAAGGCCTTCTCAATGATGTAGGAGCCCATCAGCGCACCGGCAATCTCCATACCCAGATTGGTAATCATGGGCAGAATGGCGTTGCGAATCTGATGGAAGAACACCATGCGGAAGCGGCTGATGCCCTTGGACTTGGCCGTTTTGAGGTAATCCTGCTTGCCCACCTCCAGCATCAGGGTGCGCATGGAGCGGCAGTGCCCGGCGATGATGCCCACCGACAGGATGAGCGTGGGCAGAATAGTATGCTTGAAGGAGAGCCACTGGCTGGCTGGGAACCACCGCAAATGCACGCAGAACAGCAGCTGCATCAGCGCGGCCAGCACGAAGGAGGGCAGTGCCGTGAGCAGGATGGTGGACACCTGACAGGTATAATCCAGCACGCCGCCCCGGAACACCGCCGACAGGATGCCCAGCAGCATTCCCAGCGGAATGCCCACCAGCAGGGCCTGCAAGCCCAGCTGGGCCGTGATGGGGAAATAGGTGGCAATCACGTCATTCACGCTGCGGCCAATATACGTCAGCGAATAGCCAAAATCCAGATGCAGCAGGTTCCACATATAGGAGGCATACTGCTCCAGAATCGGACGGTCCAGCCCGTAATACGCCATCATGTTTTCCGCGTTCTTCATGTGCAGCGGGTCCTTGAGGATGAAGGGATTGCCGGGCAGCAGGCGCAGCAGGAAAAAGCACAGCGTTGCAATGGCCCAGATGGTGACCAGGGAAATCAGCAGCCGCTTGATGATGTACTTAGCCATTCAGGCAACTCCTTTGGTGCAGGAAAATGAAAAGAGGCGGGAGCAGGAGCCAGTCCTGTCCCGCGCAGAGGATACAAGGATGAGATGAATCAGTCCACGGTGGCGTAGTTAATCATGATGCCGTCCTGGCTGTCCACGTACACATAATCATGCACACGGTCATTGACGATGTAGTAGCCGCCATTGTACTGGATGGGCAGGATGATGGCGTCCTCCACAATCAGCTGCTCAGCCTGCGCCAGCATAGCCAGACGGGCATTGCGGTCAGGCTCACGCTGCACGGCCGCGACGATGGCATCAAACTCCGCATTGCTGTAGATGGAGGAGAAGGGAGCATGCGCACCCATCACGTCGGACACGCTGCCGCCGGTAATCCAGTACTTCAGCGCACCAATCATCGCATCGGGGGAGCAGCTCAGGGACTGATAGTAGATATCATAGTTCATGAACACCATGCTCATGATGGCACTCTGGATGGGCTGCAGCTCGATTTCGATGTTGCTGATGCCCAGCACGCGCTTCCACTCGGACTGCAGGGTCTCGGCCATCAGGCGGTACATCTCGGAGTCAAAGGTCAGGTACTTGACGGTGGGCAGCTCATCCACGCTGGCATAGCCCAGTTCCGTCAGCGCGGCAGCCAGGTACTCCTTCGCCTTGGCCTCGTCGCCCGTCAGGGGCACGCAGTCCACAGGATATTCGTCAATGAAGCGAGTACCTTCCTCGCTGCCCAGGCAGGTGGAGCCGAAGTAACGGGAGCTCGGTGCGCCGGACTCGTTCACCGCGCCCACGATGGCCTCACGGTTCAGGGCCCAGGACAGGGCCAGACGGAAGTTCTTGTTGGCCAGCAGCGCGGTCACAGCAGCGTCACGGGGCTGGAAGGTGTTGTCCACAAAGCTGAAGCCGGTGGTGTTGAACTCCAGCATCTGCATGGCCGAAGAATCATAGTGATGCGCGTACTGCTCGCCCACCAGCTCCACCAGCTCGGTCTTGGCAGAGCGAATCACGTCCACCTCGCCAGTGACGAACATGGTATAGGCAGTCGATGCGGAGCCGGCAGAGGAGGAAAGCAGCTTCACCTGGCTGATCGGGAAGCTGTTATCGGCATAGATGTAGGCAGGATTCTTCTCGAAGGTCAGGTAGGAGCCATACACCCACTCGGTGAGCACATAGGGGCCGGAATACATCAGGTTGGCCGGCGTTCCGCCCAGCGCATCGCCCTGCGCGGCCACAAACTCGCGGTTGAGGGGGCAGGCAGCCAGCTCGGGGTCAAACTCCGCGGAATACTCCGCCAGGGTGATTTGCAGGGTCTTGTCATCCAGGGCCTTGATGCCCACCGCGCTCTCGTCCGCTTCACCATTGACGTACGCTTCGCCATTGAGGTAGTAGCTGGCGGTGGAGTCCAGGGCAAGCTTGGTCAGCAGGCCGTAGGCAAAGTCATCGGCGGTAATGGGGGTGCCGTCGGTGTAGGTCAGGCCGTCCTTGATGGTGTAGGTGTAGACCAGACCATCGTCCGACACGGTATAGCCCTCGGCAGCTTCGGCATAGGAAGTGCCGTTGTAGGGGCGATACAGATAGCAGTTGATGAGATAGAACACATCCGCGTCCAGATTGGACTGGGACTTGGTCCAGTTGAGCGTGTTGGGCTCGGTGGACAGGATGGTCATGCTGCCGTCAGCAATGGCGGACACGGCGCAAAGCACAAGGGCCAGGGCCAGCAGCAGGGAGACGAGCTTCTTCATCCGGATGCACCTCCATGTGATATGGGAAACCAGCATGATGGCCCTGATATGACTGCACGAGCATCGCACTGGACTTTTCATTATGATAAGCAAAAATCGCCGGGGTGTCAATGCCGCATGGGTGCTGCCGGGAGACAACCGAACAGGAAAAACACATAAAAAACACTCCTTGTGTCGAACCGTCCCTCTGCCGCAGTGCGCAGGCCGATTGACAAGCTCCCGTGCATTTGCTAAGATGTATACTGACTATCATATGAAGGAAGCCCGACGGCATTGCCCGGGCGAAGGAGAACAACCATGAGTGTGATGCTGCTCAAGGGCCGCATGGTGGATGTCGTGCGCGCCAAGGAGATTGAACAGGCCGCTGTGCTGGTGGAGGATAACAAAATCCTCTACGCCGGGGAAGCCAATGGCTGTCCGGAGGTGCCTGCCGACGAGGTGATTGATGCTGGCAGGGGCACCATTCTGCCCGGCTTCATGGATGTTCACGCCCATTTGACGGGCAGTGAGGACGCAGGCAGCTTTGGCAACGGTGCCATGCTGGGCGACCAAATCGTGGGCGCGGTGTATCAGGCAGGGCTGCTGCTGGATGCGGGCTTCACGGGCCTGCGGGACATGAGCGAGGCCGGGCTGTACGTCAGCCGCGGTGTGGAGCGCGGCGTGATTCGCGGGCCGCGCATCGTGCCGGGCGGCAAGGTGCTGGGCATTACCTCGGGCCATGTGGATTTCTGCCCGCATCAAACGATTGAGTATTACAATGCCAACGACCATCTTTCCTGCTGCTGCGATGGTGTGGACGGCTGCATCCGCGCCGTGCGCGAGCAGTTCCGCATCGGCGCGAAGTTCATCAAGATTTGCGCCACAGGCGGCGTGTCCTCCCCCACGGACAGGATTGACGATGTCCAGTTCTCCCCGGAGGAGCTGCGCGCCATGGTGGCGGAGGCCCATCGGCATCATTCGTATGTGACCGCCCACTGCACAGGCTACGAAGGCGCGTATCAGGCCCTGTTGGCCGGTGTCGAGTGCATCGAGCACGGCGTGTTCCTGACCCAGCGGGAAATCGACCTGATGGCCGAGAAGCACGTTCCGCTGGTCTCGACGCTGGCCGTCGCCCTGGGCGTGGCGAACATCCCCGGCCTGCCGGACTGGATGCACAAAAAGGCCGTGGACTGTGCCCAGGCCAATATCAACACCATCGCCATGGCCCGCAAGGCGGGACTGTGCATCGCGCTGGGCACGGACTTCTCCAACTCCCGCAACACGCCCTATCTGGAGAACGGCAGTGAGTTCCGCGCCATGATGAAGGCCGGCATGACGAACATGGAAGCCCTGCAAGCAGGCACCATCAACGCCGCGAAGGTCATGCGCATGGAGGACACCATCGGCAGCCTTGAAGCTGGCAAGCTGGCCGACGTGGTCATCGTCGATGGCAACCCCCTGACCGACATCGAATGCCTGACCCACGCCGACCATGTCCAGCTGGTTCTCAAAGACGGCAAAGTCGAAAAGCGCACCCTCTGATATGCGTTACTCTCAAGTGGAAGGCCCCGCCTTCCACCTTTTTCATGTTCACTTTTCCCCAAGGGACCGCGCCAGCGGAAAGGGGTCAAGGGGCGATGCCCCTTGTGGGGTGCAGGGGCAACGCCCCTGCGCAGGTCTGGGCGGCAACCCAGCCCCCCGGCACGCAAAAGCCCCTGCCGGAGCATATCCGACAGGGGCAGGAACCATACCGACTTACTCAGCGGGCTTCTCAGCCACAGCCACAATGCGGCCCTCACCATAGGGCTCCGCATACTGTTCGCCAACCACGCCGCCCAGGGTGTCGACGATGTAGTCAATCAGCACCTGGTTGTCCAGCTTGACTTCATCCTGGAGCACCGTGTTGTCGGTGAACATGCAGATGCCGTCGCCGCCGCTCTTGAGCATGTAGTTGTGGGAAGCCAGGGTGTAGGTCTTGTCCAGCACCAGAGGCTCGCCGCCAACCATGACGTTCTTGACACGGTACTCGCCAGCCACGCCGGCGAACATGCCCTTGTCGTCAGAGATGCAGGAGGACTCAATATAGGTGTGGATTTCGTAGGTCAGACCGGAGACCTGCAGGAAGCCGCCGTTCTCACCGGGCACGTTGCGGGAAGCCCACTCCAGCGCGTCCAGAATCTCCTGACCGGTGGCCTCCACCACGCACATGGCGTTGCCGAAGGGATGCACCTTCAGGATATCGTTGAGGGTGATGTCGCCAGCAGCGATGCTCACGCGGATGCCGCCGCCGTTGACAAAGGCGATGTCCGCGCCGGACTGGTCACGGTAAGCGTCAGCGCACAGGTCGCCCAGGTTGGTCTCAGCATTGCGGATGATGCGGATAGCCTTGCCCTCAGCCGTCACAGCCACAGGGTCATAGATGGTCAGGTCAACAGCCGTCTTGGCCACAACCTCGCTGAGCTTGGCGTTGAGGGTTTCGGTGGCAGCGGCAACAGCGGCACTCACCGCGTTGTCAAGGCCAAAGAGCTCCGGCGCGGAAACCTTGTTGTTCCAGGTGTACAGACCCGTGGACACGCTGCCGTCCTTGGCGGAAATCACAGCGTAGCCGATGCCGCCCAGCTTGGTGCCGCAGGCCGCACGGGGCACGTCCTGGCCGTCCTTGTTGGTGACAACAACCAGATCGGTGTCATGGCTGTGGCCGTCCAGGAACACGTCGATGCCGGTGGTGTTGGTAATCACGTTGTCATACCGCCAGGGCGCGCAGGTGTCCTCGTTGCCCAGATGCGCCATGGCCACGACATAAACCGCACCCTCGGCACGGGCAGCGTCCACCGCGGACTGCACGGCAGCATAGAGCTTCTCGCCGCTCTCGTCCTCGGAGAAGCCGTAGACGTAATTGCCGTTCTCATCCTGGAAGTAGGTGGGGGTGGAGCTGGTGAAGGTCTTGGGGGTGGTCATGCCCACGAAGGCCACCTTCACACCGTCATACTCCTTGATGACGTAGGGCTGGAACACCAGCTCACCCTGGTAGGTGAAGTTCGCGCTGATGTAGGGGTAGTTGGCCTTCTCCACCAGGCTCAGGAAATTGTCCATGCCATAGTCGAACTCATGGTTGCCGGGGATGGCCACATCGTAGCCCACGGCGTTCATCAGCTCCACAACGGCCTCGCCCTTGGTCATGGTGCCCACAGGCTCGCCCTGAATGGCATCGCCGTTGTCCACCAGTGCCACATGGTTCTTGGCCGCCAGCGCGTCACGCACAGCTGCCAGACCAGCATAGCCAAAGCCGCTCTCCAGGCCGCAGTGCACGTCGCTGGTGAAGAGGATCACCAGGTCGCGGGTCAGCGCGGGAGCCGCTTGCTCCGCCATGGCGGTGCAGCCCAGCAGCATCGCCAGAGCCAGGATCAGAGCCAGGATCTTTTTCATGTCAGACTCCTCCTTGTCATCGGGTTGTTGTCCTGAAAGTTTCCGGGCATTACCAGCATCATTATACCATAGCCCGGCATATTTTCAACCGGTTTTCATGCTTTTCCCGGGGAATTTACCTCGTCCTGACCCTTCCAGGCATGGACGGGGTATACGCCGCATAGGCTACCTCAGGAAAGGGGGAGAGGGCATGCGCCGCCGCTTCATCTTCGCGCTGATGCTGTTCCTGCTGGCCGTTTGTCTGGGGCTGAAGCATGGCGGCCACGCGGATTCACCCTACATCATCCATGTGGATGTGGAGCAGAAGTCCCTCACCCTCTGGCGCGGCGCGGAGCTGGTCAAACGCTACACCGTGGCCACCGGCGCATGGCAAACCCCCACGCCGCTGGGCGTCTATGTCATCAACAGCCGCTTTTCCGGGAAGATGAGCGGCTTCGGCACCTGCTTTCTGGGGCTGAACGTCCCCTTTGGGCAGTATGGCATCCACGGCACCAACAAGCCGGAATCCATCGGCTACAACGCCAGCCACGGCT
>JBJEUL010000084.1:0-5954 GCA_051883835.1 Aristaeellaceae bacterium | reverse complement strand
CCCCGCTGACCTGCCCCGCGAGCTTGAGCGTAACCTGGAGATCTACGACAGCGTCATCCGCTACCTGGTGGTGAAGCTGGAGGAGAAGCGCAGCAACGTGAAGCCCCGCGCTGCCCGTCCTGCCGCTCCCGTGGCCCCCGTGGAGGCCCCTGTGGAGGCTGCTCCCGCCGTGGAAGCTGCTCCCGCTGAGTAAGACTGCCCAAGAGGTTGAAGCATGAACAAGATCATTCTGATCGGCAACCTGACCCGTGACCCTGAGCTGCGTACCACGCCCAACGGCATTACGGTGTGCGATTTTACCATCGCCGTGAATGACCGCCGGGGCCGGAACCAGCAGCAGGGCGGCCAGCAGCAGGACAGCGCACAGTTCTTCCGCATCAGTGCGTGGAGACAGCTGGGTGAAAACTGCTCGCGCTATCTGGCCAAGGGCCGCAAGGTGTTCGTGTCCGGGCCGCTGACCGCCAGAACCTATCAGGCCAATGACGGTACGACCCGTGTTTCTCTGGAAGTCACTGCTGACGACGTCGAATTCCTGTCCAGCCGCAACGATGACGCGAATGCCGCCGGTGGCTATGCTGCCCCCGCCGCGCCCGCTGTCACCGCCCAGAGCAATGGCTTCACGGCTGTGGAAAGCGACGAACTGCCGTTTTAAGTCCCCAAACGCTTCAAGGTAAGGAGGTCATCGTCATGTCTGAGGAACGTACTGAGCGTCGGCCCCGTCCCCGCGGAGGCCGCCGTCCCCGCCGGAAGGTGTGCGCCTTCTGCGTGGATAAGATTGAATACATTGACTACAAGGACGTGAATCGTCTGCGCCGTTTCACCAATGAGCGCGGCAAGATTCTGCCCCGCCGTATGAGCGGCAACTGCGCCAAGCATCAGCGTCAGCTGAGCGAAGCCATCAAGCGCGCCCGTGCCATCGCGCTGCTGCCCTTCACGGTGGACTAATCGCATAGCAACAAAAGAGTGGCTTTCGGGCCACTTTTTTGTTGTCCGGGCCTGGGGGGCTGGGCTGCCGCCCAGACCTGCGCAGGGGCGTTGCCCCTGCTACCGAACAAGGGGCGTCGCCCCTTGACCCTTTTCCGCTGGCGCGGTCTCTTGGAGGGGAATGACAATGCAAATGATTGCACCGGATTATTATTCGCATTTCAGGTGCGTGGCGGGGGATTGTCGGCATACCTGCTGCCGGGGATGGGAGATTGATGTTGACAACGTGGCCCTTGCGCGGTATGCGCAGGTTGAGGGGGCTTTGGGGGATAAGCTGCGCCGCGTCATTGACCAAAGCGGTGATACGGCCCATTTCCGTCTGGATGCGCAGGAAAACTGCCCCTTCCTGCAAGCGGATGGCTTGTGCGAGCTGATTTGCACCCTTGGCGAGGACAGCCTGTGTCAGGTCTGCGCCGACCATCCGCGCTACCGGGGATTTTTCACCGATAGGACAGAGGTCGGCCTGGGCCTGTGCTGCGAGGCGGCAGCCCGGCTGATACTGACCTGGCCAGAGCCTGTGCGGCTCATCACCCTGACCGATGACGGCATGAACGATACCCTCACCAGGGATGAGGAAGCATTGCTCTCCCTGCGCGAAAAGGTCATGGACATGGTGCAGAACAGGAGCAGGCCCCTTGCTGACCGGGTGGCCGCGCTGGAAGCCATGAGCGGCATTCCCCTGCCCGAATCCTCTCTCCCCGGCTGGGCGGACATGCTCCTGACGCTGGAACGGCTGGACGAGGCATGGACGCTGCGCTTGCAAGCGTTGCGGGATGCGCCGCCCTCCACCGGGCTGGATGCCGCGTGGGACACGCCCATGGAACAGCTGCTGGTGTACCTGCTCTATCGCCATCTGACCGGTGCCCTGGAGGATGGGGATGTGTCCGGGCGGCTGGCCTTCGCGGTGCTGTCATGGAAGCTGATTCGCGCCCTGTTCCTGCTGGAAGCGGAGCAGACCATGGACACGCTGGTGGAAACGGCGCGGCTCTGGTCCTCCGAAATGGAGTATTCGGACGAGAACATCGGCGCGATGCTGGATGCGCTGGACGAGGAGATGATGGAATGAAGCTGATTTCATGGAACGTGAACGGTCTGCGGGCCGTGCTGGGCAAGGGCTTCATGGAAGCCATGACCGCGCTGGATGCGGATGTCATCTGCTTACAGGAAACGAAAATACAGGCCGGTCAGGCGAACATCGACCTGCCGGGGTATCATGCCTACTGGAACTATGCCCAGAAGAAGGGCTATGCCGGAACAGCCATCTTCACCCGGCGGGAGCCGCTGGGTGTGCGCTATGGCATGGGTCTGCCGGAGCATGACAGCGAGGGCCGGGTCATTACGCTGGATATGGGCAGCTTCTACCTGCTGACGGTCTACACCCCCAACAGCCAGCGGGAATTGACCCGCCTGGACTACCGCATGGCCTGGGAGGATGCCTTCCGCGCCTATGTGCTGGGGCTGGAAGCGGACAAGCCGGTCATCCTCTGCGGCGACCTGAACGTGGCCCATCAGCCCATTGACCTGAAGAATCCCAAGACCAACGTCAACAACGCGGGCTTCACCCAGCAGGAGCGGGACAAGCTGACGCTGCTGCTGGACAGCGGCTATATCGACACCTTCCGGTATTTTCACCCGGAGCAGACAGGCGCGTACAGCTGGTGGAGCTACATGTTCCACGCCCGGGAGAAGAACGCGGGATGGCGCATCGACTATTTCCTTGCCTCGCGGAAGTTGGCGCATCAGCTGGTGAGCGCGTGCATCCACCCGGAAATCATGGGCTCAGACCATTGCCCGGTGGAGCTGGTGGCGGAGGTATAAGGGCATGATGCTGACGGTTGCGGTCTTGCAGCAGCAGTCCCTCGACAGGCAGGTGGCGCGGAGCACGGATATCGTCATCCAGCGCATGGAGGAAGCTGCGGCACTGGGTGCGGATATCCTGCTGCTGCCCGAGGTGTTCCTGACGGGATACAGGCTGCCCATGACCAATGACGAGGCCCTTCCGGCGGACAGCCCGTGGATACGCCGGATATGCAGCGCGGCAAAGCGGCTGCGTATGGGCGTGGTGCTGACGGCCCTCATCAGGGGCACAGAAAGGCCGCGCAACACGGCCTTTGTGGTGGACAGGCAGGGGCAGATTCTCCTGCGCTACGACAAGGTGCATCTGTGTGCCTTTGCGGACGAGTGCTGTCTGGAGCCGGGGGAAGCCTTCCGGGTATGCGACTTTGACGGCATCAGGCTGGGCGTGATGATCTGCTATGACCGGGAATACCCGGAGAGTGCCCGGGTGCTGATGCTCCAGGGCGCGGAAATCATCCTTGTTCCCAATGACTGCGCTGCCATGCGTCCCCGGCTGAACGCGCTGTCCACCCGCGCCTATGAGAACATGGTGGGTGTGGTGATGGCCAATCCCAACGGCGACAATGCAGGCTGCTCCTGTGCCTTCAGCCCGATTTGCTGGGACGAGCAGGGACAATGTGTGAATCAGGTGCTGTTCATGGCCGATGAAGCCACCGAGGGGCTGTATTTGACGCGGTTCGACATGGATGCCCTGCGCCGCTGGCGGGAGCAGGAAATGATGGGCAACACCTTTCGCCGGGTCGATGCTTACGGCCCGCTGATGGATGAACGGGTTGCATATCCCTTTGTACGGCATACACCCCACAGGGAAAACGAATGAGGAATGCTGGACAGGGGGACGCATGCCCCATTCAGCCGGAACTGTCAGCCATGGACAGACTGAACCCCATAGCAAAGCGGCCATCCGCACGGGACGAGTACGCCCGGCATGATGGCCGCTATTTTTGCGTTGATGGAACTTACCCTTGTTCCCTGACCCACTGAATCATGGCCCACGGCACATGGCAATAGCCGCCGGGGTTCTTGTCCAGATAATCCTGATGTGCTTCCTCCGCTGGATAGAAGCATGCCAGCGGCCCCTGCTCCACGGCCAGCGGCTGGCCCACCTGTTCCTGCAGCCCAGCCAGTGCAGCGGCCACCACGGGCGCGTCCGCTTCATCCGCCCAGTACACGCCCGTGCGGTACTGATGCCCCACGTCCTCTCCCTGCTGATTGACGCTCACCGGGTCAATGATGCGGAAGAACAGCGACAGCAGCCGCGGCAGCGGCAGGACATCCCCGTCATACACCACCCGGACGGTCTCCGCATGGCCCGTGTTGCCCTGCTTCACCTGATGATACACGGGGTTCACCAGCGTGCCGTTGGCAAAGCCCACCTCGGTGTCCAGCACGCCCTTGATGCAGCTGACATACTTCTCCACGCCCCAGTAGCAGCCGCCGGCCAGATAGATGGTCTTTCGGTTCATGATGATTCTCCTTTATAGCCTTGGCGTGATGCCCTCACACTTACAGGCCTTCGTCCTCGACAAACTGATAGAAGGCCTTCTCCGCTGCCCGGTCCGTCTCCCGGACGGTACCCACCGGCGCGGTGTATACCACATATTCCTCTTCACCGTCCAGGCCGAACAGGCGGCAGGTCAGCTCATGCTCGAATGCCGCCACGCCGCAGGTGCCCAGCCCCAGCCCCGTGCAGGCCAGATACAGGTTCTGTCCCACATGCCCGGCGTCAATCAGGGCCACCCGATGGGCATAGATGCCGTATCGCCATTCTGCCCGGTAAGCGGTCATGGCCCAGTAGAACACCACGTTGGCCTTTCCTGCCCAGGTTTGCCCGCAAAGGGTTTCTCCGGCAGTTTGCGGGATGTTGTCCACCGGGTGCAGGAATTCCAGCGCATGCTCCATGGGCAGATAGTGGTACGCGCCGGGAACGAGGCCCTCCACCTGCTGCACCAGCAGGTAGGTTTCAAACTCGTGCCGTGCACCGCCGCAGGGTACTGTGCGGAGGGTGGCGTACTTCTTCCCGCGGATGTCCTTGACCCCCTGGGTGGCCCACAGGAGGAAAGAAAGCTGGTCAAGGCTCATGGGCTCCCGGGTGTACACCCGGGAGCTGTGCCGGTCGCGGATGAGGCTGACCAGGTCGTTCTGCATGGGCAGGGCGGAAAAATCCCGGGTCAGGGGGATGTGGCTTTCCGCCGGGGTGACAGCCGCCTTGCACAGGGGCGGCTGGGGCAGGCGCAGCTGCTGGTCGGATTCAAAGGATTCTGCGTAGGGGTCATCGGCACGGCTGCCCCGGGTGAAAGCCCGGCCCTTGGCGATGAGTTCCTGCTGAAGCTGCTTGTCAAGCATGCTCATTGTCCTCCTTGCTGGATGAAATCGGTTCAGGTTGCATGGCTTACGCCTGCGCGGCCTGGCGGATCAGTGTCACCATTTCCGCCCGGGTGTAGTGATTCAGGGGTGTTTCTGTGCCATTGATGAGGATGGTGGGCACATGCTGCGGATGGTACATCGCCAGCGTTTGTTCCTCCAACTGGTGCAGCTGTGCTGTGAAGCGGCCCTCCTGAAGGGCCTGCGTCAGCGCGGGCGCATCAAGCCCCACCGCTTCGGCTTCCTTGGCCAGCACCGCCATGTCCCCGATATCCTTTTCCTCCAGAAAGTACGCCCGGTACATGCGGTCACTCCAGGCATCGCCCAGATGCTGTGTGCTGGCGTACAGCCACGCTTCAAAGGCCAGCCGGGTATAGGGCCTGGGGCAGACCATGGGCGGCAGCTTCATGGGCAGGCCAAGCTCCCGGCACGGCTCCGCCAAAACACGCCAGCGGGCCTTGCGCTGCGCATCGTGGCAGGTGTCCACACGGGGGGCTGGTTCCCTGGTCAGCTCAAAGGGCAGCGTGGTGATGTTGGCTGTGATGCCTGTTTCTTCCATGGCCTGATGCAGGGCTTCCCGGGCAACCAGGCAGTAGGGACAGACGTAATCGGTGATAAAGGTGATGTTCAGCATGGTGTTCACCCTCCTTTGTACTCAACAGTATAGCATGCTTTGGGTGAATGGCAAGAAAATAGGTTCTTCACGGAAAGTAATGGGAAAAAACAAAAGAGAAAATGAAAAAGAGCAA
>JBJEUL010000083.1:0-5959 GCA_051883835.1 Aristaeellaceae bacterium | reverse complement strand
ACCCCACAAGGGGCATCGCCCCTTGACCCCTTCGACGCTGGCGCGGTCCCTGGTTTATTGTAAGTGTTCGAACATATCGCCGCCTTGCTCGTCAACACCGACGGTGGTGTGGTAGAGGCCGAACAGGCTGTTGTCGTATTCGCCGCCATCCTCCACGGCCCAGCCGCGGCCCTGCTGTGTCATGTGACACAGAAAGGCTTTCCGCGCTACGTCCTGCCCCGTCATCCCGTCAAAGGCGGACAGCGGCTGCCACCAGTCCATCCGGATTTGGTTCTCCTCGTACAGGTGGACATACATCTTCGGCACGTCCCACACGCCATAGGTTGATACCTGCTCGGGATATTGCGTTTTATCCGCGGCCAGCTCCACAGCCGTTCGCGCCAGATAGGAAATGGCCCGATGCACGCCGTGACCGTACTCGCCGTTCACGTCCTGCGTGACCACCACGTCCGGCTTGTACTTGCGGTACAGCTCCGTGATGTAGCTCTGGGCATACTCCTTGCCCCATTTCTTCAGCACGGCCTTCGTGTCCCGGGACATCAAATCCGGAAAGTTGCAGAATATCGGATGGATGCGGACACCGCAGGTCCACAGGGCATCCAGCAGCTCGCTCCTCCGGGCGTACATCCCCGAGGATGCGCAGACCACCAGCACATTTTTGCCCTCCTGCCCTGCATAGGTGGGCAGCAGGCCGCCGAACCAGAGCAGCTCGTCATCCGGATGGCCATGCACCAGCATCATATCCACCTTCTCCGGCGGATCCTGCCACAGGTGGATATTCTCCGGCAGCTGTCCCGGGGTCAAAATCCTGATTTCCAGAATTTTCAGCGGCGTGCTGGCCTGATCGCGATGCACAATGCGTACCTGTTCCATGCCGTCCAGCGGGTAATACTGTTCCAAATACTTGCCCGCCACGCTCTGCACATCCCGCCAGCCGCCCTGTCCATCCGGTTCCTGCAGGGTGATGGGCGTGGGATAACGCCACCAGTGAATCAGGATGCCCCCCAGCGTCTTGCCCTCCGGGGCCGTGATGGTCAGCGAACGCTTGCCGTTGTTGTAGCTGGAATCCCAGATGGTATTGTAGGCATGATCCCGGATATAGCCCATGTGACCGGCACCGCCCAGTGTACACGCATCGGTGATATCCTCTGCCATGGGCAGTGCGATATCCGTTGGTGTGGCTTCGCCCAAGCCGCCCATGGGCAGCAGGCACAGGCTAAGCAGCAGCAGCCATGCCCAGTGTTTCATGCGAATCGTCTCCCCTTGCTGTGGTTATTCGTCCTTTTCAGGGTGTGTTGCTCCATGTGCCCGACAGCATGGCATCCTTGCATGGCTCATCGGCTCGCAGCTGCACCTGTCTGATGATTGAAACATACCCTAAGATAGCTTGCGGCTCACTTGTGCTTTGGGGCAATCTTTCTGATAAGCGGCATATAGATGGGGCTGAGCAGCAGCAGGATGCTGCATGTCATCACCACTGCAGCAATGGGAGAGCCAAAAAGACCCCCGAACACCTTGGCCGCATAGTCACCCAAACCCATGGGCTGGGTAACAATATGAGCTTTCTGGAAGGCCTGGGAGAAATACTTCTCACACATGCCGCCCAGCACCAAGCCCAGCACAATGGCAGCACTGTTCAGATGCATATACTTGGCCGCGATGCCCAGAATACCGGCAATCACCATGATGCTGACGCCCACAATGTTTCCTTCGGAGAAGGAACCGATGGTAGCCAGCAGCAGGATAATGGGGCCAAGATAGGAGTACGGCACCGCCAGAATCTGAGCGAACACCTTGGCAATGCCGATGGCTACGATAACCATCAGGATGTTGGTCACAAGCATGGTAATGAAGGTAGCGGACAGGAATTCAGGCTGCACGTTCAGCAGACGGGGGCCCATCTGCACGCCCTTGAGGGCAAGCGCAGAGGCCATCACGGCTGCGGCATTGCCGCCCGGGATACCCAGGCACAGCAGCGGCACCATCGCACCGCCGGTAGCAGAGTTGTTGGCTGCCTCAGAGGCAGCGACACCGTCGATGATGCCCGTACCGAATTTTTCAGGATGCTTGGACAGCTTATTCTCCATGGTGTAGCACATGAAGGAAGCGATGGTGGCACCGGCACCAGGAAGAATGCCAACCACCGTGCCAACGATGGAGCAGCGGAGCAGGGTCATCTTGATGCTCCACAACTCTTTCAAGGAGGGCATTTTGGTATTGACCCGGCCCTTTGTACCGCCAATGCCGTCATCGGCAGAGAGCCGCTTTGGGGTGTTGGTTTGCTTCAGCACCTCCGTCACTGCGAACAGACCAATGAGTACGGGAATCATTTCCACGCCGGAGAGCAGATTGGTCTGCCCGAAGGTCAAGCGGCTCACGCCTGCCATGGGATCCTGGCCGATACAGGCCAGCAGCAGGCCCAGCAAGCCGGAGATGATGGTGGTGAGCATATGCTCCGGATCCAGCACAACCAGGATGCTCAGACCCAGGAAGGTGATGGCAAACATATCTCCGTTGCCAAAGGCCAGAGCTGCCTTGCTCAGAGGGCTGGCCAGCATGAACATGACCAGCGCAGAGAACAATCCGCCGACAGCCGAGGCCAGCAGGGCCACGCCCAGTGCTTTCCCCGCTTCCCCCCTCTGGGCCATGGGATAGCCGTCAAAGGTCGTCGGCGCAGAGGAAGGCACACCTGGAATCTTGAACAGGATGGCTGTAATGGAACCGCCGGTAATGGATGAGCAATAGATCGCCGTCAAAAACACGATGGCAGGAACCGGCCCCATGGTAGCGGTAAAGGTGAGGCCCAGTGCTACGGCCATGGTAGCCGATACGCCGGGCAGCGCACCAAAGATGGTGCCCAGAATGATGGCCACGATGACCAGCAGGAACATCGTACCTCCGCCCCAGACTGCACTCAGCCCGGAAACAAACATTTCACCAAAACTCATGAATTTGATTCCCCCCTTAGAACAGATTTTCCAGCAGCAGGGAGAAGGAGCGCAGGAAGGGAACGGTGCCGCGGGGCAGATTCACACCAAGCAGACCGCTGAATACGATATGCAATCCCACACCCAGGATGCAGGCCATGATGGCCAGCCGCCACCATTTCTTTTCACCCAGCAGCAAGCCGTAGCAGAACATCAGCAGCGCACTGGTTACCACAAAGCCCAGCGGCTCCAGAATCAAGGAAGCCACAACCAGAATGACCATACCCAGGAACATTTTGGACTTGAAGAATGCCATGCTGTTCCTGGCAAAAGCAGCCAGGGTGAATTCCGGATTCCCCTTGTTCTTTTTGATAATCTTGTAGATATTGATGGCAATACAGATCATCAGAAGAATGATGATGGCTTTGGGCCAGATGCTGGGATGCAGAACGTTGGGGTTCTTCAGATAGCTTTTGGGAACCTTGGCCTCCAAAACGCGGGTGAAATAGGCATATCCCAGGAACAAAAACAGAAGGATGTTGCAGAGTAATTCAAACAAAGGCTGTCAACTCCTTGTTGGTTTGTATTCAGAAAGACCGGGGAAGAAAAGCTCTTTCCCGATCCTGTGATTTGGCAACCTGTTCGTTTGTGATTATTGCAGATCGTCGTAATCCTTTTCCAAGGTGTCCTGATCAAGCATGTAGTCCCGAAGCTCCTTGTATTCGCTCAGGCAGAAGGCCTGCAGCTCGTCGCCGGGCTGGGGAACCACGCGCTGGTCATAAGCAGCGTTCTTGAGGAACTCCTGCCAGGTCAAGTCTGCCCGGCATTTTTCGATGGCTGCCACCAACGCATCAATGGCACCCTGGGGCGTGCCCTTCTTGGCAAAGATACCGCGCCAGGGACCGGCATAGGAATCAATGCCCAGCTCAGCGGTACACTCGCAGTCGGGGAAGATGTCCAGGCGGTGCTCACAGAACACCAGCAGCGGAACGATGTCGCCGGACTCAATCAGGCCGCTCATGTCATCATAACCGCCAACAGCCAAATCCACGTGACCACCGGCCATATCGCTGTTCACAGCCGAGCCGGAATCATAGGTGACAGGATTCAGAGCCAGGCCATCGGTGGCGATTTCAAAGCACATGCCGTCCACGCCGGTGGCCGTCAGCATGGCAACGGAAACCTCATAAGGGTGCGCCATGGCATAAGCCTTCAAATCGGAAAAATTCTTAATGCCGTACTTTTCCATCTGCACCCTGGAACCGGCAAGCATATTGATGGAATGCACCAGGATATCGATGCACTCAAACTCTTCCTTGAAATCGAAGTCCATGTTGTCCAGCATATCCTGAATGTAGAGCGACTGGGTAGCCAGCAGGAAGGTGTAGCCATCGGCAGGTTCTTTGTAAGCGAAGGTGGTGCCGGTCACGCCGCCGCCACCGGCTTCGTTGCGCACGTCAACGGGAACGCCGAGTTCCTGCTGCAGCAGGGCAGCCATGGGACGGATGGTGCCGTCAGCACCGCCGCCAAGACCCCACGGGCAAACAATGGTGATGCCCCGTTCAAAGCTCCATGTTTCAGCGGAAGCAACGGAGCAGATACCAGCCAGCAGCATCAGTGCGAGGAGAAAAGCGATGGTTCTCTTCATTCAAATCACCCTCCTTTTATCTCTATATTTTAGGGTTTGTATCCAAATTTGTCAAGCAGCATGCGACATCTTTCCTCGCGCTTCTGCGCCTTCAAACCTCGGTTGACCGTCCGCCAAGCCTTATCCTTGCACGGCAGGGACAGCTGCTCAAAGCTGCACCTGGTACATTGGGGGAAAACACCCCTTAGTCAAAGGGACGGTATATCCGCGATTCAAAGATATCCTTGATGACAAAGTACCGCTCATGCTCCCGCCACCCGGCACCGGTGGACTGGTATTCGACGGTTTCCACCTGACAGCCCGGCACAGCCTCCTTGAAGGCGGCTACCTGCTCGTCGCTCAGTCCTTTGTTGTAGGATATCCACAGTCTTTCCAGCGATGTGTTGGTATACAGCGGCGTCAGGTCGGTGACATCGTTGTGGCACAGGTTCAAATCCAGCAGGTTCGGCTTGTTGGCCAGCGGCGTCAGGTCGGTGATGCCCTGCATGAACAGCTCCACATACTCCAGCTCGTTCAGCTCCGCCAGCGGGCTCAAATCCGTCACGGGCCTCTTGCTGTCAATGATGATGAGCACCTTCAAATGGGGCCACTGGGTCAGAAAGGACAGGTCGCTGACGTTGTTATGGCCCAGGTCGATGGCCTCCAGCTGGGTGCAGTATTTCAGCGGCTCCATGTCCTTGGCGGTGTAGCGCGGATCCTGTCGGCCCTTGAGGGTGGAGAAGGCCGTGGCATCCGTGCGGATGCGGTAGTTGCCAATCGGCACACTCCACTCAAAGGTAATTTGAGGGAACTCCGCCATCAGCGTTTCCATGTTCTTGAGGCTGATGCGCTGCTCAAACATGACGACATGGGTCAGCTGGGTCAGGCAGGTCAATACCTGCTTCAGCTTGCTCCTGCTGAGGGTCTTGCGGGTCAGGCTGTCCAAATCCAGCTCCGTGATGTTGCCCGGCACGGTGACGCCCTCGAAGGTCACATCCCAGGTATAGGTCAGGTCGGGGCGGGAGGCCGCAATGTTCGCCATGTTGTACAGCGAGACCCCTTTCCAGTCAAAATCCGCCACGGCATTCTCCGGCAGGGCCGCCACGCTTTCTTGCAGCACGGTCAGCTTGCTTTTGCTTTTCTCGCCCATGGCCAGCGTGGGCAGCAGCAGACAGGCCAGCAGCAGGGCCAGCAAACGTTTCTTCATCAGGTATCACGCTCCCTTTCGCGTTAACGTGCGTCCACCATATCGGTATGCACCAGCTCGGAGGTGCCAATGCCGAACAGCTCCGACATGTTGCGGGGCTTCGTTTCGCTCTTGCCGCTCTTGCTGGCGGTGCGGTTGATCTTCTTGCCCATGAAAATCAGCACCGCCGTGTTGCCGCCGTCCAGGTTGAAGCCCTGC
>JBJEUL010000082.1:0-5969 GCA_051883835.1 Aristaeellaceae bacterium | reverse complement strand
GGATGATCCACTCGGAGCCCTCCGTGGGCGTGCTGTAGCCGCAGTAGGGCGCAAAGTCCGGCGTCCCCTGACGGACAAGGCCGCGCAGCGCATCCGGCGCAGGATAGCTGTCCGACCAGGTGCGCAGACGGGGATAATCCTTCTCGTATTCGTCAATCACAGCGTGAATGTCGCTGGCGCGTCCCGCTCCCCAGGGGGACGAAATCAGTCCCTCCGTGTCGAACAGATCGCAGTAGAGCAGATAGTGAACCATGGACTGGAAGTCGTCCGGGTCGCTGCCGCCAATGTCCGTGGTGACAATGACGCGGTACCTTTCCCCGGCCAGCGCACCGCCGCGAAGCTCGTTCATCGGTGATTCCTCCCTTCATCCATCAAAAGTAGGGGTGCATACCGTCCACCGCAGCCTGCCAGCCATCCTCGGCCCGGAAGCCGGGACAGTCACCGCCAGCCATCAGGGCTGCCGCCAGCAGCAGACTGCCGTTGCCCGGCAGGTACAGGGGCAGGTCACTGCGGGAAATTTGACGGTTGTTGCCGCTGGCCACGTAGGTGTTCTTGTTGGTGACGCGCAGCAGCTGCTCCAGCGCGAACCGGGGCTTGCCCAGACGCAGGGCGGTCATGGCCATCACCGCGAAGTCCCAGCCCCACAGCTCATTGAAATTCCACCTCTCCAGCACGATGTCCAACGTCCGGGCCATGGCGGCAGCATCCAGGTCATCCCCGGGCAGCACACCCAAACATTGCAGCATCGACGGATGATCCTCCGCCATGGTGTCGAAGGTGTCCGGGCGGTTGGCGTGGGCCGTGTACAGCCCGCCGTGCATCGGGGGCGTGGCCATGTGCTGGTACACATCCTGCCAGCGTTCATCCACCGCAAGGCTCAGAGCTTCCGCCCACGCAATCGCCAGCCCCAGCCCGAAACGCCAGTAGGCCACCTCGAAGGACGGGTCGCGGGTATCCTGCGGCGCGTAACGCTCCTGCACGGGAATCACCGGCGGCTCAATGTGGTATACGCCCTGCTCGTCCCGCACGGCATAGTCCGCCATGAAATCCGCCGTTTCCTGAATCAGCGGCCATTGTTCCCGCAGCAGCTCCGGCACCACTTCGGGAGATTCCTCCTGCATGGCCCGGCGAATCAGCTCCAGCATGGTGATGATGTGCGGCTGCTGCCAGACCAGCAGCACGGCAATGGGCGAGGGGCTGTCCTGCGCGTCATCGGCCACCATCTTGGGCCAGCGTGCGCCGCGATAGCCGTTGCGGGCCGCGTTGGCCCGTGCTTCGGGCAGGTGCGCGTGATACCAGGGCAGGCAGCGCAGTAATAGCTCGCTGTGGCCCCACAGCGGTGCCCATGCCATGTGCCAGAAGTGCATTTCCAGATGCACCTTGCCATACCAGCTGTTGCAGGTCAGGCCCGTTTCTGCCGGGGGCATGCGTCCGCTGCTGTTGATGGTCAGCAGGTACAGCGACAGCACCAGCCGCCGTTCCAGCTCCATGGCCCGGAGGTCGGTGGCAGCGGACAGGTCGATGCACGCACCCTTGCGCCAGAAATCCGCCCACCAGTCCTGGCAGCGTTGCGCAGCATCAGCGGGGGAGACGGAGGTCGGTTCATCCGCACGGGAGAAGGTGAGCGCAATCTCCAGAACAGACTGCGCGGCGGACAGGCGAATGCAGTGCTTGTCCACCTGCGTCAGGGACGCGCCGGGCGCATCCACGCGCACAGTATAGCGGAAGCTGTCCGCCTGACGGTGAATCAGGCAGCCCGCCAACTGGGTGTCATGACGCTCAGGGACGCACCAGTCCGAGCCGGTGATATCCGGTGCGCCATAGGGGAAGTCCATATCCACGGACAGACCTTGGTTCAAAAGAACCGACTCCAGTCGGATAAGCAGCGTATCCGTGTCCGGCGCACAGCGGGTCAGCACGCGGCAGGCTTCGCCCCGCAGCGTATAGCGGCTTTCCAGGGTGCCGCTGTAGAGGTGAAGCTGCTGATGAATGCCGGTGAAGTCCTCGGCGGTCAGGGCTTCGCCGTTCAGGCGCAGACCCACACGGGCCAGATTCATCCGATGGGGATTGACCCGCAGCCAGTCATAGACATGGGCTGTTTCGGGAAATCGGGTCTTGGCGTAGGTGACTGTCCTGCCGCAGAAGTCGTAAGCATCCATCTGCACATCCGACAGGGTGTAGCGGCCCGAAGGCACCGGCGCAGGCACGGTGTGCCAGCCCCAGTCGCTCATGGTGCAAAGGGGCGTTTCGCTCAAATAGTCCGGGTACAGGGTTTGCAGGCCGGTGACATCGGCGGTAAAGGCAAAGCTGCCGTTGCCCACGGTGAGGGGAGTCTGTGCATCCGGGGCGGTGAGGATGGGGTCATGACGGGATACCCATTGCATACGGTCAATCATGGCGGCCTCCATATGATGCTTGATGATGCCATTATAGAGGAAGAAGCCGCTTGAGCGCAAGGGGCGTTTCATTGTCGGACACGGCAGGAAACAATCAACTGTATGCCGCGCATGTCTTTGGACACACAAAAAAGGAAGCACCCCGCAGGATGCTCCCTTCATGATGATGCCGCAGTCGAGCGAAATTACTTGATTTCGCAGGTGCCGCCGACAGCCTTGAACTGCTCGACGATCTTCTGGGCTTCTTCCTTGGACACGCCTTCCTTGATGGTCTTGGGGGTGCCCTCGACGATCTCCTTGGCTTCCTTCAGGCCCAGGCCGGAAACGACCTCGCGCACAACCTTGATGACCTTGATCTTCTGAGCGGCGTCAACAGCAGTCAGCACCACGTCGAACTCGGTCTTCTCCTCTTCCTGAGCAGCAGCAGCCGCGGGAGCAGCACCGCCAGCAACAGCGATCGCGCCGGTCACGCCGAACTTCTCCTTCAGCGCGTCAACCAGTTCCTTAACCTCCAGCAGCTTCATATCCTCGATAGCCGCCACAATCTCCTGAATGGTCATGATATTTACCCTCCAATGTTCGTGAAGTCAGTGTTGGATGTAGGGGATGCAGCCATCAGGCTGCATGAGTCATGCTGCGATCAGGCAGCTTCCTTCTTCTCGATGATCTCGTCCAGGACGGCCACCAGAGAGGAAACGGGAGAAACCAGGCAGCCCACCAGGGTGGCCAGCAGTTCCTCGCGGCTGGGCGTAGCGGCCAGCTGCTTCACAGCGTCAACGGTCAGGGCCTCGGTGCCCATCAGACCGCCCTTGATTTCCAGGGAGGTCAGCTTGTTCTTCTCAATGAAGCTGCTGATGACCTTGGGGGCACTGGTCACGTCCTTGGTGCCGAACACGAAGGCGTTGGGGCCGTTGAGCAGATCATCCAGGCCGGTGATGCCCAGCTCCTGCAGGGCACGCAGCACCAGACGGTTCTTCAGCACGCAGTACTGCACGCCAACGGCGCGGCACTCCTTGCGCAGGTTGGTCACCTGCTCCACAGTCAGGCCATTGTAGGAGCAGACCACCATGGACTCCGCGCCCTTGATCTTCTCCACGATATCGGCCACAACCTGCTCTTTGATCTCGCGGTTCTTGCTCATTTGTCTTGCACCTCCAGTCATGGTTGGGAGTAAAAGAAAACCCTCGCGCAGGCGCAAGGGATGAGCAAATCAGCTTCTCTATCCATCACACCTCGGCAGGCGGAGCCATGCTCCTTTACATCCACAGGGGATACCGGCTGTCTACGGCACAGGTTTCTTCAAACCGCTGATAATCATAGCACATACCGCTTCCTTTGTCAATGGGGGAAGCGGACTTTTTCACGCTTTGGCAAGGAAAAAATCGACAAGACTGTGACATCTGTAAAACATCAAAGAAAAGTCTTGAAAAAGAAATAATTTTGTAATATATTAACCTCCATCCACGGATGAAAGGAGTTGATGTGGATGAACGAATGGATGCGCCGGGGTGCGGCCTTATCCGCTGCGGCCCTGATGATGATGACCAGCCTGCCTGCACTGGCAGCCGAGGGTACGGTGAACACCACGCGCCTGGTTCTGCGCAAATCGCCCAGCCAGACCAGTCAGGCCCTGCAAACCCTGGAAAAGGGGGACAGCGTGACGGTGCAGAGCCAGTCCGGCGACTGGTACAAGGTGCGCTATGGCCGCTATACCGGCTATGTCATGAAGAAATACTTGAAGGTCAGCGGCAAGGTGGACAGCGAGACAAGCAGTGATGAGAAGGCTTCTTCCGCCACGCTGCGCCCCGGCGACAAGGGGAGCCAGGTGAAGGAATTGCAGCAGGCTCTCAGGACGCTGGGCCTGTACAAGGGCAAGATAGACGGCGTATACGGCAGCGGCACGACCAAGGCCGTGAAAGCCTTCCAAAAAAGCAAGGGCCTGACACAGGACGGCATCGCGGGCAGCAAGACCCTCGCCGCGCTGCGCAAGGCCGGACAGGCGGGCACAACCGTCACGGAGCAGCTGACATGGTTCTCCGCGCCCGATACCATCCCCAAGGGGGCTGTCGTGACCATCAAGGACTGCCAGACCGGCAAGACCTTCCGCGCCAAACGCTGGAGCGGTGCCAACCACATGGACACCGAGCCGCTGACCAGGGCGGATACCGCCGTCATGAAGGAAATCTACGGCGGACAATGGAGCTGGAGCAGGCGGCCCATCCTCGTGCAGTACAACGGGCATGTGTACGCCGCATCCATGAACGGCATGCCCCATGGTACCTCCACCATCGACAACGGCTTTGACGGACATTTCTGCGTCCACTTCCTGGGCAGCAAGACCCACGAGACCAACCGCAAGGACACGGAGCATCAAAACGCGGTCATGGAGGCCGCCCAATCCAGCTGGTAACAAGACTTGCCTTCCCGGCAGCAATATGCTGCAATGCTTCCTGTTTGGAAGGATGCAAACAGCCGCCGGGGAGGTATTTTCATGCGCGAAGCGATGGAACGGACGCTGCGGGGAAGGATTGACAAACCCTGCCGATGCTGGTACAATACCCCCTGTATCGGCCATGATGGGGAGAACGTGCGGCCCCTTCGCCTGCCAGAGAGGGAGTCCTGGCTGAAAGCTCCCGGCGGAGACACACGACTGACACCCCGGAGCCTTTCCGGTGAGAGCCGGACGCATGCCCTGCGTTACAGGGGCATCGAGGCGGTTTCTTCCTATAGAAGCCGCGAAAATGGGTGGCACCGCGAAATGCTCTTTCGCCCCATGCAGCGAGTATCCGTCTGCGTGGGGCTTTGCCGTACAGGCCCAAAAGCCCGTGAGCCTTGCGCAGCAGCCCATGTGAAGGAGGACGATGAAGTCATGTTGACCCAGGCACCCCGGGGAACCCGCGATGTGCTGCCGGCGGATTCCTACCGGTGGCAGTATGTGGAGGGCAAAATGCGGCTGGCCGCTGCCGAAGCCGGTTACCGCGAAGTCCGCACCCCCGTATTCGAGCATACCGAGCTGTTCCTGCGCGGCGTAGGCGATACCACCGATATCGTGCAGAAGGAAATGTACACCTTCAAGGACAAGGGCGACCGCTCCATCACCCTCAAGCCCGAGGGAACCGCCGGTGCGGTGCGCTGCTTCCTGGAGGGCGGCATGCACAATGACCCCATGCCCTGCAAGATGTATTACCTCAACGCGCCCATCTTTCGCTATGAGAACCCCCAAAGCGGCAGACTGCGCGAGCATCACCAGTTTGGCCTGGAGTGCTTCGGCGCGCAGGAGGCCACGGCGGATGCGGAGCTGATTCTGCTGGCCTTCCGCCTGCTCAGCGGCCTGGGCGTGAAGAACTTGTCCGTGAACATCAACTCCATCGGCTGCCCCAACTGTCGCCCGAAGTACCATGCCATGCTCAAGGAATACCTGGGCCAGCGTCTGGACTGCATGTGCGAAACCTGCAAGGGCCGCTTTGACCGCAATCCCCTGCGCGTGCTGGACTGCAAGGAAAAGAAGTGTCAGGAGCAGGTGAAGGATGCCCCCGCCATGCTGGACGTGCTGTGCGACGAGTGCCGCGAGCA
>JBJEUL010000081.1:0-5977 GCA_051883835.1 Aristaeellaceae bacterium | reverse complement strand
ACAAGGGGCATCGCCCCTTGACCCCTTTCCGCTGGCGCGTTCCCTTGGAGAGGGCTTCATAGGATTACTTGGTCCAGTTTTGGGTTGCGCCTTGGCCGTAGCCGGCGGGGTACTCGCCGCGCTGGCGCAGGATGAAGCCCAAATCCGCTTCATAATGGCTGCGATTGCTGATGACAGTAATCTCATGCGACAGCACGCTCTCGCCGTCCTCCTCCATCAGCACGGACACAATGCCCGGGAAGTCCGTCCGCTGCCGGGTAGGCTTCACCTCAGCGGGGGCCGTCACGCGCAGGGTATAGGTCGCGGGGTACACCTCATCAAAGAGGTAGAAGCCATACTGGTCGGTGGTGGTCGTTGCCACGGTTTCGCCATGGCGCATCAGCTCCACTCGCACGCCGGGAATGCCGCCCTCATCAGAGTCCTGCAAGCCGTTGCCGTTCAGATCCAGCCATGCCAGATCGCCCACGCGGCCCGGCAGCACACTGCCGATGTTCAGGTTCATTTGATCCTCGCCCATGCGCACCTCGATGGTGTCCGAGGTGCCGCTGCGCCCATGGCAGTCCGTCATGATGCTGCTGTTCTGCCCGGAGGTCAGCCGCGCGTCATCAGGCTCCACCACCACGCTGCCCTCGGGCAGGTTGACACTGATGGCATAGGTGCCGGGCAGCAGCTGGCCGAAGCGGTACGCGCCGTCCTCGCCGGTGGTCATGGTATTCATGCTGCGGCCCATGGCATCGCTGAGCGTCACCTGTGCGCCGGAGAGCGGCATCAGCGTGCCGCCCATATCCACCCAGACCTGGCCGCCCAGGTTGGTATAGCGGACAATGCCCAGCCGGATGTCCTCCACCGCCGTACCCTCTTGCAGCTGCACCGATGCCAGCACCAGCGCGTCACCCTGCTGGGTGAAATGGCTGTCGCCGCTCACGGGCGCGATGGTATTGTCATCCAGCGCAAAGCGCAGGGTGTACGCGCCGGGAATCAGGCTGTCCGTGCCGAAGTTGCCTTGCCCATCGGTGGTCATGACCGCGAAGGTTTCGCCGCTGTGCTGGTCGATGATTTCCACCTTCTCGCCTGCGGGCATGGTATCGCCGTCATCCCACAGGCCGTTGTTGTTCACATCCAGCCACAGCCTGCCCGACAGGGACGCGGGAACAACGCCGCCCAGCAGCTGGTTTGTCCAACTGTCACCCATGGCGACGGGCAGGCTCACCTGCTGCGTCTGCGCACCGGCATTCAGGGGCAGTGTGGTGCTGTCCATGCGGGAGGCCACCATGCCCTCGGGCATCGTGACGGTCAGGATGTAGGTGTCCGGGTGCAGGCCGGTCAGGGTGAAGGCACCGTCCGCGCCGGTGGTAGCGGTGACGGCTGTCAGGTCGGCACGGGAGGGAGTGAGCGTCAGCGTCACGCCGGAAAGCGTGGCCTCGTCTGCCTCCATCGTGCCGGAGCCGTCATGATCCGCGAAGGCCGTGCCGTCCACCTGGCCCAGAATCAGGCCGCCGCACAGGGATGCATTCACCGTGCTGCCCACCGTGAAGTCAAACCAGCCGCTTTCGCCTGTACCCTGTTCGCCGGTGATGGTATTGCCGCCCTGCACGGTCTGGGCAAAGGCTCCCCGCTCAGGCAGGGTGTATTGCAGGTAATACCGGCCCGGCATCACGGCATCAAAGCAGAAGCCGCCGTCCTCGCCGATGGTTGCACGGAACCATTCGCCGCTCTCGTCCATCAGGCGGACAACCGTCCCGGCAAGGCCCGTTTCGCCCACGTCCATCAGGCCGTTGTCATTGGCATCGGCAAACACCGTACCCTGCACCGTGCCGGGCAAAATCATGCCCACATCCATGCCGGTGACGTTCGTGCCGATGACCACGTTAAAGGGCTCCGACTTTCCCAGACCATTGCCCTGGTTCACCACAATGTTGCCCTTGCCCAGCTTGGTGAAGGCGTAGCCCTTCTTCGCGCTCAGGGTGATGGTGTATTCGCCGGGGTTCACATTGGTGAAGGTGTAGGTACCCTTGGTATTGGTACGGCTGGTGTCCACGGTGGTGCCGTTCTTGTCCAGCAGCGTGACCGTCAGGCCGGAAACCGTCTTTTCGCTGCTGTCCCGGGTGGCGGAGAAATTGTCGTCCAGATAGCACACGCCGGAAATCGTGGAAGGCAGCACCGCGCCAATCACCATCTGCTGGGTCGAGCCGGTGGTGACAACGATATTGTCCACATCATTCTCACGCCTGCCTGTCCGGGGATAGAAGTGATTGCCGGCTGCATCACTGACAGTGCGGGTGAAGCTCGCGCCCTCGGGCAGCACAGCCCGAATCCGGTAGGTATTGGCGCGCACCGCATCAAAGGTGATGATGCCGTTTTCATCCGACACCTTGGTGACAACGCTCTTGCCGGTGCCCTGCTTGATCAGCTCAGCCTTCACACCGGCCAGCGGCATTTCGCCTTCATCATACAGGCCGTTGTAGTTCGCATCCAGGAAGCACTGCACCTGAATCACGGCCTCATACGTCAGGCCGATGTTCTGCTCATCCAGCAGCTTGCCCGCTTTGAGCTGAACCAGCTTGGTGGCTTTGCGCACGCCTTCGGTGGTCAGAATGGAACGCTTGTCGCCGCCGTACTTGCTGTACTGGGTGAACATCAGGCCATCGGGCGTTGTGGCACGGATGTTGTACTCGCCCGGCTCCACCGCGCCAAAGAAGTAATTGCCGTCCTCGCCGGTGACCAGCTGATATTTTGTCTCGCCGCCCCGGGGCACCAGCTCAATCAGGCAGCCTGCCTGACCCGGCTCGTCATCCTGCCGCTGACCGTCGCCGTTCTTGTCCAGCCATACATAGCCGGACACCATCGCCATGGAGGATGCGCCCACACCGCACACGGCGGTCTGTCCCGCCGCAAGGGTAAGCACGGCACTGTCCTGCAGCTGCTGGTCGGTCTTTTGCATGATGCTGCGTTCTTCATCATCCTCGCCGCCATAGGCCGCGAAGGCATAGCCGTTGGGCATCTGTACCCGCAGGACATACTGCCCCGGCGCAAGGCCCTCCAAGAGGGCTACGCCTTCCTTGTCCGTTGTGGCCACCACCACAGGAGCCGCATCCGGGGCATCCGCAGGCACCGCGCCCACGGCAACACCCTCCAGGTCACGCTCATAGCGGCCCTGCGCGCCATTGTTGTTGCTGTCCAGGAACGCATGCACCCGCAGGGCAGCAGGGGCTGCGGCGGTCAAATGCACATCCGTTATCTGCTGTCCAGCCGTCAGGGTGACGGAAGTCCCCTGCACCACCATGCCTGCGTTCGCCTGTGCGGTCACGGTATAATGGCCCTCGTTCAGACCCGCGAACTGCCATGCACCCAAGTCATCCGTGACGGTCTGCACCGCTGCGCCGCTGTCATTGGTCAGGGTCACGGTCAGGCCGGAGAGCGCAGAGCCATCCGCATTCAGCACCTGACCGGCAACAGAGCCACTGACCAGCCGCTCCAGCGCAGGCAGCAACACATCGCCCTGCACCTGCACGGTGATGCTCGCCTGCACGCCGCCGTCCCGGGCGTCCAGCGTCCAGCCCTCTGCCGCATAATCGCCCTCGGGGAGCATCACGCTCACCGTGTACGCCCCGGAGATCAGCTCCGTCCACGCATACTGACCGCTGGTCACATTCACCTGCGCCGCACCGGTCAGCGTGGCCGTAGCCTGCTCCACACCGATGATGCTGCCGGTGATGCTGCCCAGTGCATCCAGCGTCAGTGCACAGACCGCTTCCTCTCCGGGCTGAACGGACACCTGCCACTGCACCTGCTGCTGCAAGCCCAGCGTCTGCCCGTTCAATTCACTCAGTACCATGCCCTGGGGCACGTCCAGCGTGACGGTGTAGTCACCCGGTTTCAGTCCGGACAAGGTCGCGGGCTGAGCGGCCGTGAGCGTTCCCTGCACCACCAGCACGTCCCCCAGCGTCAGCACATAAGCAGCTTCGCTGTTGGCCGAAAGCGTCAGCGTACCGGGAACAGGTGTAGCCGGGGTCGGTTCCACAGTAGGGGCAGACGTAGGTTCAGCCGTAGGGACTTCGGTCGGTTCTGCAGTCGGTTCAGCCACAGCGTTCGTGATGGCCATCTGCGGTTCAAGAGCTGCCGCCACCGCATAGTCATAATCAACTGCTGTGATATCCTCCGCCGCGCCCTGATAGGCCGTGAGTGTCAGCAGGAAGTCCGGCCAGAGCTGTGCACCCTGCGCCGCCCGCTCCTGATGCACGGTGTACACGCCGCTGGGCATCGCCTCCGGGCAGGCATACCAGCCTTGCTCATCTGTCTCAAAGGACAGCACCGTGCCATCCTCCGCCGTCAGGGTGAAGGAAGCCGCACCTTCGGCCTGTACCGTAAACAGACCGGCGTCTGCCAGCACGTTCAGGGGCGCATGGTTCTGCGCGCCTTCCGTCACAGCCACCGCGTAACCGGCTGCATAGACCAGATACCCCTCCGGCATCGTGTCCATCATGGGCAGCACCGTGACCGTGCTGCCGTCCCGCAGGGTGATGGACTCGCTGGTACCAGCAGGCACATTCACCTGTCCCAGATATTCGTTTCCCTGATACACCTCAAAGCTGCCGCTGAGCGGCTCCGTGCGCCAGGAGCCATCCGCCTGCGCCACCAGCCCGGTCAGGCTGATTTGAAGGGTCGTTGTCTCCGCCATGGCACAGCAGAGCGTCCCCATCAGCATCAGGCACATTACACTGGCTACCAGCATTCGCCATCCATTTTTCATAGGAATCGGTATCCTCCGCATCAACCGGGCCTTACGCCCGTTCATTTCGCACCGGACAGGAAATCTCCGCGTTCTATGGTAAATCAACCAACCGGGATTGTCAACCGTTTCCCCCGGGCAGCCTGACAAGATTTACATTCCTCCGGCTGTCCGCCGGGCAGCTTATGTGAGCAAATTGCAAATTTTTCGTGCCGCATCCCTGTTCGCTTGACTTGACCCGACCCTGTGCTATAATAGAACAAAACCATCGGCACGTCCGCTGAGGAAAGGTGATTCTTCATCCATGTTTATGATTGGCAACGAGCGCATCGCTCTGGTAACGGATACCTCCTGCGACCTGAGTGAAGAACAGCTTCGCGCATATGATATTCGTCTGGTTTCCCTGCGTGTAGCCACCTCCGAGGGCGAATTCCGCGACAGGCTGGAAATCGACCAGGATACCCTGTACAGCCTGCTCAAGCGTGAGCTGCCCAAGACCTCCCTCCCCCTGCCGGAGGACGTTTCCGCGCTGTACCGGCAGCTGATGGACGAGGGCTGCACCCGGGTCATCCATATGACCATCAGCTCCAACCTGTCGGGCACCTATAACATGATTCGCCTGATTGCCGAGGAAACCGAGGGCCTGCAGGTGGATGTGGTGGACAGCAAGACCCTGTCCTGCGGTCTGGGCCTGCTGGTGCTGGAAGCCGCCGAATCCCTGTCCCGGGGCATGTCCGTGGAGGATACGCTGGCACGGGTGGAGCGGCTGCGGGCCACGCAGCTGGGCACCTTTGTCATCCGCACGCTGGAATTCCTGCGCAAGGGCGGACGCATCGGCCTGGTGGAGGGCGTGGTCGGCTCGCTGCTGCAAATCAAGCCGGTCATCTTCGTCAATGATGACGGCGTGTATAATACGCTGGTCAAGGCCCGGGGCTTCAGCAATGCCCTGAACGCCATGAGCGATGAATTTTTCAAGCGTTATCAGGGACGGCGTGTCCGCATTGCGATTGTGCATGGCGCGGCGTATGACGAGGCGGTCAAGCTGCGGGAGCGTTTTCTGGAGAAGCTGGACGTGGTGTCCTCCTTCATCAGCCCCGTCAGCCCCGCACTGGCCATCCACACCGGCCCCGGCCTTCTGGGTGCCATCGTCCAATACGCCGATTAAACCCACTCCAAGGGAACGCGCCAGCGGAAAGGGGTCAAGGGGCGATGCCCCTTGTGGGGTGCAGGGGTGAAACCCCTGCGCAG
>JBJEUL010000080.1:0-5991 GCA_051883835.1 Aristaeellaceae bacterium | reverse complement strand
CGGAACCTGCCGTTTCCGGCGCGGACGAACTGCGTCGTCTGCTTGGAAACTCACGGTTTCTCTTTTCCTTCTTGGTTGTTCGGGCGTGTTGCGCTGGGCTGCCGCCCAGACCTGCGCAGGGGCCTTGCCCCTGCACCCCACAAGGGGCATCGCCCCTTGACCCCTTTCCGCTGGCGCGTTCCTTTGGAGGGGTGAAAATTTGGTGTATGAGTGAAGAACACGAAGGCCATCCTAACAACAGCGCGACCGGAAATCAGCGCGTGGAAGGATGGTAGCCATGGCACACGCTGGCAAACTCCGCCCCTTTGGCCTGCGGGACAAGGTGGGCTATCTCTTTGGCGACTTCGGCAACGACTTTACCTTCATACTCGCCACCATGATTCTCATGAAGTTCTACACGGATGTCATCGGTATTTCCGCAGGTGTCATCGGCACGGTGATGATGGTGACACGCTTCATTGATGCCTTCACCGATGTGACCATGGGACGCATCGTCGATAGGCTCCCGCCGGGGCGGGACGGCAAGTTCCGCCGCTGGCTCCGCTGGGCCTGTGTCCCGGTGGCTGTGGCATCCTTCCTGCTGTATCAGCCGGGCGTAGCGGCGTGGCCTTATGCGACGCGGGTGGCGTACCTGATGGTGGTCTATGTGCTGTGGAGCAGTGTGTGCTATACGGCAATCAACATTCCCTATGGCTCCATGGCATCGGCCATATCGCCCGAGCCGGGCGACCGGCAGTCGCTGTCCACCTACCGTAGTATGGGCGCGAGTCTGGCCAGCACCGTGATTGGTATCGTGCTGCCGCTGATGGCCTATGAGAAGCTCAACGGCGTGGAAACGCTGATTGGCACGCGGGTGATGGTGGCGGCAGGGATTTTCTCCGTGCTGGCGGTGGTCTGCTATCTGATTTGCTATGCCTTGACGCTTGAACGGGTGGACATGGCCGAAAAACAGCAGGCCCAGGCACACAGCTCCGTGGGGCAGATGCTGCGCAACGCCCTGGGCAACCGTGCGCTGCTGTCGCTGATAGCCGCGTCGGTGGTGATGCTGCTGGCCCAGATGATGATGCAGAACATGGCAGGCTATGTCTACCCGGACTACTACAACAGTGCAGCTGCGCAGTCCATCTCCACAGGACTGATGCTGGGCGGCATGGCGGTTGCCGCGCTGACGGCCAAGCCGCTGGCGGCGCGCTTCGGCAAGGCGGAGGTGAGCGTGGTATCGAACCTGTTTGCGGCAGCGGTGAGCGTGCTGACGTACTTCCTCCGGCCCCAGCAGGTCGGGGTCTTTATCGCTCTGCAGGGGCTGGGCTGGTTTGGACTGGGCATTTTCTCCATGGTATCCTGGGCACTGGTGACGGATGTGATTGACGATGCCGAGCTGCGCAGCGGCGTGCGGGAGGATGGCACGGTCTACGCGCTGTATTCCTTTGCGCGCAAGGTCGGTCAGGCTGCGGCAGTCGGCATGACCGGTGCGATGCTCAGTGCCATCGGCTATGTACCGGGTGCCTATGGCGGCCAAACGGAAGCCGTGCGGGAAGGCATTTTCAGCATTGCAACGCTGGTACCGGGCATCGGCTTTGCCCTTCTGGCCGCCGTACTCTGGTTCTGGTACCCCCTGCACAAGCGTCAGGTCGAGCACAACGTCGCCGCCCTCAAGCGCAAGCACGAATAAAGGCGAGTGTCCCTTGTTCCGCGTCGCGGCGCACCCTCCGTGCGCCGTGACCCCTTCATCGGAGCAACCCAGCTCCGGCCCCCCGAACGGGAGTCCAGAGGGGCGATGCCCCTCTGGTGGGGTGCAGGGGCAACGCCCCTGCGCGTTCCTTGCAGGACTTTGCCGCCAGAGGGCCGAATCATTAAAAAAAGAACAAAATCCGTTCCAAAGGAGGCAAGCAACGGATGAGACAGGTAGTCAATCTGAACAGGAAATGGGCGTTCAGCAAGGAGGACATCAGCCCGGACAGCATGCCGGAGCTGCGGTATTGGGTCAATCTGCCCCATACATGGAATGCCATTGACGGACAGGACGGCGGGGGAGACTATGACCGTCGGCGGTGCTGGTACGTCAAGGAGCTGAGCAGGGAGGAAATCCCGGAGGCGGACAGGTACTTCCTGGAGCTGCGGGGTGCCAACCTGTCGGCGGATGTGTATGTGGGCGGGAAGCATCTGGCTCACCATGACGGCGGCTATGCCACCTGGCGCGTGGATGTGACGGACGCGCTCAGGGACAGCACCCTGATTGCTGTGGCCGTGGACAATTCGCCCAGCACGACCGTTTATCCGCAGGAAGCAGATTTCACCTTCTACGGCGGACTGTACCGGGACGTGAACCTCATCTGCGTCCCCGCGTCCCACTTTGACCTGATGTACTACGGCGGCCCCGGCCTGGCAGTCACCCCCACGATGGAGGGCGATGATGCCCGCGTCAGCACGCAGGTCTATGTGACCGATGCCCGGGAAGGCCAAAACCTCCGCTATACCATCATGGACGCTGACGGCTGTGTGCTGGATGAAGCCACCACACCCGCAACCCAAACGGTGCATGAAACAACCCTGAAGCACGCTCACCGCTGGCATGGCCGCAAAGACCCCTACCTGTACACCGCGCAGGTCGAGCTGGTGGAGAACGGCCAAACGCTGGACTGCGTACGCACCCGCTTTGGCTGCCGCAACTTCCGCATTGACCCCGAGGAGGGCTTCATCCTCAATGGGGCATCCTACCCCCTGCGGGGCGTGAGCCGCCATCAGGACCGCTGGGGCGTGGGCAATGCCCTGCTGCCTGAGCATCACGAGGAGGATATCGGCTATATCTGTGAGGTCGGTGCCACCACCGTCCGTCTGGCCCACTACCAGCATGACCAGTACTTCTATGACCTGTGTGACGAAAAGGGCCTGGTCGTCTGGGCCGAAATCCCCTACATCTCCCGGCATATGCCCGGCGGGCGGGAGAATACCCTCTCCCAGATGCGGGAGCTTATCACACAGAATTACAACCACCCCTGTATTGTGGTCTGGGGCCTGAGCAATGAAATCACCATGGCCGGTGCGGAGGATCCCGACCTCATCGAGAACCACCGCCTGCTCAATCGCCTGTGCCACGAGATGGACAAGACCCGCCTGACCACCATCGCCGTGGTGTCCATGTGCGACATGCACGCCGATTATATCAAAATCCCCGATGTGGTATCCTATAACCATTACTTCGGCTGGTACGGCGGCGATACCAGCATGAATGGCCCCTGGCTGGACAAATTCCATCGGGAGCTGCCCCAAATCCCCATCGGCGTGAGCGAGTACGGCTGCGAGGCCCTGGACTGGCATACCTCCAACCCCATGCAGGGCGACTACACCGAGGAATATCAGGCCTACTACCATGAGGAGCTGATTAAGCAGCTCTTCACCCGCAAGTACCTGTGGGCGACCCATGTGTGGAACATGTTCGACTTTGGCGCAGACAACCGTGCCGAGGGCGGCGAAAACGGTCAGAACCACAAGGGCCTGATGACCTTTGACCGCAAGTACAAGAAGGATGCCTTCTATGCCTACAAGGCATGGCTGAGCGATGACCCCTTCGTGCATCTGTGCGGCAAGCGGTATGTGAACCGGGTGGAGGATGTGACCCGCGTGACGGTGTACTCCAATCTGCCGGAGGTGGAGCTGTTCGTCAACGGGCAGAGCCTGGGCAAAAAGACGGCGGAGGATCATTTCTTCCGTTTCGATGTTCCCAATCAGGGCGAAAGCCGCCTGCGCGCCGTGGCCGGTGACTGCACGGACGAAAGCATCATCCGCAAGGTGGACACCTTCCATGAGCCCTACCGCCTGAAGGAAAAGGGCACGGTGCTGAACTGGTTCGACATCACGGCCCCGGAGGGCCGCTTCTCCCTGAATGACAAGGTGAGCGACGTGATGGCCAACCCGGAGGGCGCAGCCCTGTTCAGCCAGCTGATGAAGAAAATGATGGCGGGTCATGACGGCCAGGGCATGACAATGACGCCGGTCATGCTGGAGATGATGGGCGGCTTTACTGTCCTGCGCCTGATCAACATGATGGGTGCCCTGAAAATCAGCTTCACCAAGGAGCAGCTGCTGGAGCTCAATGAGCGGCTGAACCACATCACCAAGTAAAGCAAATCAAGCAAAAAGCCGTCTGTCCATAGTGGACAGACGGTTTTTTTGACGGAGACCGCGCAGAGGGATGCCCCTGATGCCAGTCATGCCACGCAAGGAAAGATCATCATCGATCCCAGTTGCGAACGGTATCCTGTGCAAGACGAAGGAACTCACTGAGTGTTGCACGCTCATGCTCGCTCAGCCCATCGGGCATGCGATTTTCAAAGGTGTGCAGGCTTGCGCTGAGGAGGTATTCAGGGGTGACATTCAGCGTGTTGCATATGGCCACCAGCGTTTCCAGACTGGCCACCCGGGTGCCACGCTCAATGTGCCCCAGAAAGGATGCGGAAATCCCGACCTTCTCAGCCAACTGTTCCTGCGTGAGCGAATGCTGACGACGTACCGTCCTGACTCTGTTACCAAGGTCTTTGTAATCCATGCAAATACGCCTCCAACAATGATCTCAAGGCTGACCGAGCAATACCCGCGCCCATGTGGAAGCAGCCGCCGGTCAGCGGCCTGCTCCCCGGGCAAAGCTCTACATAGTCTATTATTGATGATTTGCAGCATTTTTTCAAGTGACAATGGGCAGGGAAAAGTGATATTTCACGCTTTTTTTCTGATTCGCAGGGAAGTTTTTTTGAAAGGGGGCTGTACATTTGCCATCGACCATGCTATAATAGCCATCGAAACCCAGCCAGTTGCGCAAAGTTCACTCCTCCTTTGGTTCACCAACCAATGTCGGGAAATGCAGAACTGTTTGAAGATGTTGGTATGGGTGACAATATACGAGGAGGTTTTCCACCATGTACCAGGACAAGACCCTCACCTGCCGTGACTGCAACAACGAGTTCGTGTTCTCTGCTTCCGAGCAGGCTTTCTTCGCCGAGAAGGGCTTCCAGAATGAGCCCTCCCGCTGCCCCGCTTGCCGCGCTGCCCGTCGCGCTGCCAACGGCGGTGGTGCTGCTCCCCGTCAGATGTACGAAGTGATCTGCGACAGCTGCGGCCGCACCACCCAGGTGCCCTTCCAGCCCCGCGGTGACCGTCCCGTGTACTGCCGTGAGTGCTTCGAGGCCCAGCGCGCCAACCGCTATTAATCGAAGCGTGCGGCTATGCCGCGAACGGGTGTGACCCCGAATCCAGAGGGAGGCTTCCGACCATGCGCCGGGGCCTCCCTTTTGCTGTATCATCACGATTTGATGAAGGAGGAACAGAACCATGTGCAAGCCCTGCGGCGACATGATTGTCAACCTGACCAGACTCCCTGCCATGCCCCAGCTGGGGGAGGGCATCCACATCCGCCGTGCCATGGCGGCAGATCATGCAAGCATCCTGAACTTCATCCGCCAGCATTTCAGTGAAAACTGGGTGCAGGAGGCGGATGCCGGCCTGTCTGCGCTGCCCTCCCGCTGCCTGATTGCTGTGAAGGAGCAGCAGATTCTCGGCTTCTGCTGCTGGGATGTGTCCGCGCTGAATTACTTCGGCCCCATTGGCGTGGATGAAGCTGCCCGGGGGACGGGCATTGGCACAGCCCTGCTGATTCGCGCCCTGGAACACATGCGGGATGCAGGCTACGGCTACGCCATCATCGGGTGGGTCAGTGAGGCCGCTGATTTCTACCGCAAGACCGTTGGTGCGCAGTTCATCCCCGGCGGCGAGCCGCAAAACACCGTCTACGCCAACATGATTCGCTTCAATTAAGCCCCCTCCAAGGGAACGCGCAGCGGAAAGGGGTCAAGGGGCGATGCCCCTTGTGGGGTGCAGGGGTGAAACCCCTGCGCAGGTCTGGGCGGCAGCCCAGCGCAACACGTTAGCACATCAAAAAGGCCAAGAGAAAAGCGTGAGTTTCCAAGCAGACGACGCAGTTCGTCCGCGCCGGAAACG
>JBJEUL010000079.1:0-6003 GCA_051883835.1 Aristaeellaceae bacterium | reverse complement strand
TCCGCTGCAAGACCTGCGCCATCATGAACGGCTTCGGCGGCGCGGGCGCGTTCTCGGACGGCAAGTACAACATCACCAATGATTTCGGCGGCACGCTGTATGAGTACATTGGCCGGGAGAAGGCTCTGGAGCTGATGCACTATGTGGACGATATCAACGTCTCCCACGGCGGACAGAACACGGCCATGTACTCCACCGCCGGTACAGGCCTGAAGAAGCTGTGCATGCAGAACAAGCTGACATTGCTGGACGCTTCCGTGCGCCATCTGGGCACGGATATCAACTATGTGGTGCTGGACAACCTGTACGCGGAAATGAAGGATCACATCACGTTCCACTTCATGACCCCCGTGCATGAAATCAAGAAGGTCGAGGGCGGCTATCAGGTGGTGTGCGAGGATCACACGGCGGAATGCCGCAGCTGCATTGTGTCCGTGGGCCGCAGCGGCAGCAAGTGGATGGAAACAGTCTGCAAGGAGCTGAGCATCCCCACCAAGTCCAACCGTGTGGACATCGGCGTGCGCGTGGAGCTGCCTGCGGTGATTTTCTCCCACATCACCGATGAGCTGTATGAGAGCAAAATCGTCTATCGGACGGAGAAGTTCGAGGACAGCGTGCGTACCTTCTGCATGAATCCCCGGGGCATCGTGGTCAACGAGAACACCAACGGCATCGTCACCGTCAACGGCCACAGCTTTGAGGACGAGAGCCGCAAGACCGAGAACACCAACTTCGCCCTGCTGGTGAGCAAGCACTTTTCCGAGCCGTTCAAGGACTCCAACGGCTACGGTGAGGGCATTGTGCGCCTGAGCAACATGCTGGGCGGCGGTGCGATTGTCCAGCGTTTCGGTGACCTGGAGCGTGGCCGGCGCAGCAACGAAAAGCGCATTGCCGAATGCACCGTGCGTCCCACGCTGGCCGCCACGCCCGGCGACCTGAGCCTTGTACTGCCCAAGCGCATACTGGACGGCATCATTGAGATGATTTACGCGCTGGACAAGATTGCCCCCGGCACGGCCAACGATGACACCCTGCTCTACGGCGTGGAGGTCAAGTTCTACAACATGGAAGTGGAAATCGACCAAAACCTGGAAACGATTCACAAGGGCCTGTACGTCATTGGTGACGGCAGCGGCGTGACGCATTCGCTGTCCCACGCCTCGGCCAGCGGCGTCTTTGTCGCTGACCGCCTTGCCGACCTGCTCTAACCCCCTCCAAGGGAACGCGCCAGCGGAAAGGGGTCAAGGGGCGATGCCCCTTGTGGGGTGCAGGGGTGAAACCCCTGCGCAGGTCTGGGCGGCAGCCCAGCGCAGCACGCTCTAACAACCCAAAGGGAAAAGCAAAAACTGAGTTTCCAAGCAGACGGCGCAGCCCGTCCGCGTTGGAAACGGCAGGTTCCCAGCAGTCTGTCCTTTCTGCCAACTGCAAAGCCCCCCGTTGCGGCACGATTCCGCAGCAGGGGGCCTTTTCATGCAGGATATCGGGTCAACAAGTCAGCCTTCCACGCGCAGCGTTTCACCCGGGGCAAGGACGTAATGCTTCCCCTCGCACTCGAACCACAGCCTGGTCGCAGTAGGATTATACACCGTCATGCCGTCCGCGCTGATTTGAATCTGCCGCCATGCTTCCATGTAGGTGAAGATTTCCCCGTTGGTGGCATACCAGATTTCCGGGCGGCCTGCCATCTTGTCACAGAAGGCACTGATGACATCCCAGTTGTTTTTCTCCTCGAACTCATAGCTGTGGCCCCACAGGTAAAACAGCTTGCTGGCAAAGACGGTGCTTTCCGTCAGGAAGCGGTCCGCCAGGGACATGAGCAGCGGGTCGTCATGATGGCAGGTGGCCGGAAGCAGCAGCAGATTCTGCGGCAGGTTGAAGCGATGAGTCGAAATGACCGTCCGGGCATAGAGCATGCCGCAGCTGCGCAGGGCCTCCACCGCGTCATCACTGTAGGTGCCGAAGGGATAGGCCATGCCTCGGATGATGCCGCCAAAGTCCGCCTCCAGGTTCTTCCTGTCCTGCATGATTTCGCTGACCATCGCGCTCAGGGGCAGCTCCGGCAGGGAGGCATGGGTCAGGCAGTGAACGGCCACCTCATGGCCGCTGCCCCCGTAGAGGGCCTTGCAGGCTTCCCGGCTCATGCGCCGATGCACCTGCGTGGCCGGCCACTTGTGTCCTTCCGGCGCGTACAGGCCGGAATTGAGGTTGAAGGTACCCTTCATGCCGTGCGCATCCAGGATGCGAATCAGCTCCGCGTCCTGCTCCACGCCGTCATCATAGCTGAAGGTCAGGGCCTTGCCCAGGTCACCGGGAAAGCGCATGATAAGCCGCATGTTGTCCGACTTCCTTTCTGTCCATTGTGCTTACTGTCCGCAGGTATGGCCGCAGGTGTGGCCGTGTTCTTCCTCGTGATGGGTGCAGCGTGCATGAGGGTCATAGGCCAGACGGTGGTTCAGCCATGCTTGCGCCGCTTCGTCCGCGCCGCCCTGCACACCGCCGTAAATCAGGATACCCGCCTTGGCCAGCGCGAGCCGCGCTCCGCCGCCAATGCCGCCGCAGATGACCGCCGTCACGCCCCGCGCCTGCAGGAAATCCGCCAGTGCGCCGTGGCCCGAGCCTTCCGCGGACACCACCTCGCTGTGCGTGATTTGCCCGTCCTGAATATCGTAGAGCTTGAAATGCGCCGTGTGTCCAAAATGCTGGAACACCTGCCCATCCGCATAGGTTACTGCCAGCTTCAAGATGAATCGCTCCTTTTCGGTTGTGTCCGCCTTGCGTTGCATCAAGGATACCCCCATTCCCGACACTTGTCAACAGGCATTCCCCGGATATCATCGCATAAATGGTCGAGTCATTTTGCCCTGCTTTGCGGTATGCTTTTCTTCAGGAGGTGAGCTGATGGACGAACGGATTGCAGCAGTGCAGCGCATGCAGGATTACATCGCGGCCCATCTGGTGCAGACCATCACCCCGGCTGATTTGGCCCGGGCGGCCTGCTATTCCCCGTGGTACGCGGCGCGGCTGTTCCGGGAGCTGACGGGGCTGTCCCCGGCGGAGTACATCCGTCTGCTGCGCCTGACCTGCACGGCGCGGCGCATCAAGGCCGACGGATGCAGCGTCACGGACGCGGCGATGGACATGGGGTTCGGCAGCGTGGACGGGTATCAGCGGGCGTTCCGCCGGGCCTTCGGGGTGAATCCGGGTGAATACCGCGCCACGCATCAGCCCATCAGCTGGTTCATCCCCTATGGTGTGAAGTATCGGGAACTGCGAAAGGAGACGAAAAGCATGGAGCATGTACAGGCGGTATTCATTCAGAGGATTCACAAGCCTGCCCGGCGGGCGGTCATTCGCCGGGGCGTGAAGGCGGACAATTACTTTGACTACTGCGCGGAGGTGGGATGCGAAATCTGGGGCCTGCTGGAGAGCATGGATTCGCTGGACGGTGAGCCGGTGTGTCTGTGGCTGCCGGAGCGGTACCGTCTGCCGGGAACGTCGGTGTATGTGCAGGGCGTGGAGGTTCCGGCGGAGGGGAACATCACCGTGCCGGAGGGCTTTGACGTGATTGACCTGCCGGAAGCGGACTACCTGCTGTTTCAGGGGGAGCCGTTCCAGGAGGAGGATTATGCGCAGGCCATCGAGAGCGTGCAGCAGGCCATGGACAGGTTTATTCCCACGCTGCACGGTCTGCGCTGGGACAACAGCCAGCCCCGCATTCAGCTGGAGCCGAAGGGGGCGCGGGGATACATGGAGCTGCGGGCTGTAGCGGCCCTTTGAGTGTTAAACGCCACAGGGGGAGCAGGAGCACCTGCTTCCCTTTTGCTTGTCCGAACGCGAAAAGCCTGCTGGGGAAGGTGGATGAGGCGGCCAGGTCGGATGAGGTCGTTCCTGTTGCAGTCCACGGAACCTGCCGTTTCCTACGCGGACGAACTGCGTCGTCTGCTTGGAAACTCGCGTTTTTTCCGATTCCTTTTTGATGTGCTAACGTGTTGCGCTGGGCTGCCGCCCAGACCTGCGCAGGGGCCTTGCCCCTGCACCCCACAAGGGGCATCGCCCCTTGACCCCTTTCCGCTGGCGCGTTCCCTTGGAGATGACTTTTTGTGCGGATAATTCGGTTTTGTGACCGAAAATTACAGGATTTGACCCATTTGGTAATTGACAGTCCCGCCCCGGAACGGTATAATGAACAGCAAGAGTAGCCCGTTTCCCCGGTACCCAAAACCGAAAAGGAGTGACCATCCATGAAGAAACTGTTTGCATTGCTGCTGGCTGTGGTGATGACCCTGGGCTGTGTGGGCATGGCCTGTGCCGAAATCGACCCCGAGCTCATCAAGGCCGCCCAGGAGGAGGGCGAGCTGGTGGTCTACGGCTCCTGCGAGGAACCCTATCTGGCCGCTGCTGCCAAGCACTTTGAAGAGCTGTACGGCATCACGACCTACTATCAGCGTCTGTCCACCGGTGAGGTGCAGGCCAAGATTACCGAGGAAGCCGGCAATCCCTCCGGCGACGTGTGGTTCGGCGGCACCACCGACCCCTACAACGAGAGCGCGAAGGCTGGCCTGCTGATGGCTTATGAAGCCGCCAACGCTGCTGACCTGGCCTCCCCCATGTACCGCGATGCCGATGGCTACTGGTACGGCATCTACAAGGGCATTCTGGGCTTCATGGTCAACACCGAGGAGCTGCAGCGCCTGGGCCTGGAAGCGCCCAAGGGCTGGGACGATCTGCTCAAGCCCGAGTATCAGGGCCTGATCTGGATGTCCAACCCCAACACCGCCGGCACCGCCAAGCTGATCATCAACACCATGGTGCAGCTCAAGGGCCATGACGAGGCCATGCAGTACTTCGTGGAGCTGGACAAGAACATCGCCCAGTACACCAAGTCCGGCTCCGGCCCGTCCAAGAAGGTCGGCATCGGCGAGTGCGTCATCGGCATCGGCTTCCTGCATGACGGCATCGCGCAGATCCTGCAGGGCTACGACAACATCGCGCTGATCATCCCGGAGGAGGGCACCTCCTTTGAGATCGGTGCGACCGCGATCTTCGACGGCTGCGTCCATGAGAACGCCGCGAAGCTGTGGATCGAGTATGCGCTCTCTCCGGAGTGCGTGGAGCTGGCGGACGATGCCGAGAGCTATCAGTTCCTGGTCATCAACAGCGCCAAGCAGCCCGCCGCGGTGGAGCCGTTCGGCCTCGACCCGAACAACGTCATCGACTATGACTTCGAGGACGCGAAGAACAACACCACGCAGTATGTGGCGGACTACTTCAACGCGCTGGGCGATGCTGCGGACAGCCGCTTCAAGACCGAATAACCAGCGTTCCGCTGGATCATGTTGCCCTTCGGGCCTGCCTCAAACGGCATCGTTCGCGCGGAGAGCGCTCCGATGCCCTGCTCTGCGGGGATAAGCAAAGCAGGCGAGTTATAGGGCGGCAGCCCTGACGTTTCCCAACCGACTCTCCACGGGGGATGGGGTGAAGCCCCATCCCTCTTTCTGTATCGACAAAGAGGGGTGAATGCCCGTGAAAACACGCCAAGGCGCGGCGCTGGAGCGCAAGAAGTTTTTTGCCGATCCGGTGATGGTTGTCACCATCGCGCTGCTCACTGTGCTGCTCGCGCTGTTTATTCTCTATCCGCTGGCCATGCTGCTGCTGGACAGCGTGTATGTGCGTGAGACCAAGCTCGTGCTCGTCACCGACGTTCTTGCAGGAACAGCGGACACGCAGATCAAGGACGGCGCGATTCAAGTGCTCAACAAAAAGGGCGAGGCAGCGAAGTTCGCTGTCGATGATCTGAATGACGCGTGGGGCTATCTGTTCGCCAAGAACGGACGCGTGCTCAAGGAGGGCGATGCGATCGACCCGGCGAACTGCTATGTCAAGGTGCAGAAGAACGATCTGACCCTTGACGCGTTCCCGCGCATTTTCGCCGATTACACGTTCAACAACGCGTTCTTCAACACGCTCAAGCTGGGCATGATCACCAGCTTCGGCTCGGTCATC
>JBJEUL010000078.1:0-6029 GCA_051883835.1 Aristaeellaceae bacterium | reverse complement strand
AGTTTCCAAGCAGACGACGCAGTTCGTCCGCGTTGGAAACGGCAGGTTCCGGGGATTGCAAGAGGACGACCTCATCCGACCTCGCTGCGCTTCCTGGATAGAGTGAGCCGCCGCTCTCCATGGGGGGAACGGCGGCTCAACGTTACCGCTGGTTCAGCAGCTCGGTAAAGACCATCACATCCGCATCCTGACGGGTACTGCCATACATGGCATGCAGCGTCCGTTCGTAGCGCGTTCGGTGCAGCAGCGCACAGGACGGCCCGCCATCCAGATTGTAGGCCCATTCCGGCTGAATTTTGTTCATCAGGAAATCCACACAGACCGTCAGCGGCAGCCCGCCGCCCTGGGAGGTGACGGTCAGCAGCACATAGTTGTTCGCGTCCTTTTGGGCGATGATGGTGCGGATAGCCCGATTGTTGGCAAAGGGCCACGACCGGTCAAGTATGTCCTGCCCAGCCTGAATCAGCGGACATTCCACATAGAACGACCATGTCTGCGTGGGATGAGTTGCCAAAACGCTGTCGTTGTCCTCGCCCACATGCAGATGCAGCCCGTCCTCTTGCAGGGTCAGGCCGTAGTAGGGTACGCCCGCCAGATTGCGGAAGATTTCCCCGTTGGTGATGGTCAGGCTGCCCAGCGGCGTGTAGTGGTAATCCTCGCTCCCCCCGGGATAGTTCTCCGGAATCCACGGAAAGACAGGGCTGACATAGCCGCTGCCGTTGATGGCCAGTGCCGCACCCTCCACCGTGGCAGCCATGTCGGCAGGATAGGCCAGCGATTCCTCCCATACGGCGGTGGCCTTGTGTATCTGCTGTCCCGGGTCAGCCATCCAAATGCAGGTCAGGTAGCAGTCAACGCCCGAAAGGCTGAAGGGCAGAATCTCATAGCGCAGGGTATCCGAGGTATAGGATGCCGCAGGCTGCCAGCCAAAACCGGGGTCGTAAACAGGCAGCGGCTCCGCGAGGACGCAAAGGGGCAGCAGCATGAGCGTCAGGGTCAGCGCAAGCAGACGTTTCATGGGGTATCCGACCTTTCATGATGACTTGGGGAAACGAACAATACGACCGATGCGGCTATTATAGCAGATTCACCCTGCCCGGTGCAACGCATCCCCCGCGCATAGTCCCGCGCCCTGATGGATAGGCTATGGGTAAATCTGCGCACAGGGAGGCAGCATCATGCCCGATATCAAGACCGTGGACGGCAACACCGCCGTCAGCCATATCGCCTATGCCATGACCGATGCGGCAGCCATCTACCCCATTACGCCCTCCACCCCCATGGCAGAGCGAATGGACGAGTGGGCCGCGCAGGGGAAGCACAACCTGTTCGGCCAGACCGTGCGGGTGGTGCAGATGCAGTCCGAGGCCGGTGCTGCCGGTGCGCTCCACGGCATGCTGCGGGCCGGTGCGCTGGGCTGCACCTTCACTGCCAGTCAGGGCCTGCTGCTCATGATTCCGGATATGTACAAGCTGGCCGGAGAGCTGCTCCCGGCGGTGTTCCACGTCAGCGCGAGAGCCTTGAGTACCCACGCCCTGTCCATCTTCGGTGACCAGAGCGATGTGATGGCCTGTCGGCAGACGGGCTTTGGCATGCTGTGCAGCGGCTCGGTGCAGGAAGCGGCGGACATGGCCTGGGTGGCGCATCTGGCAGCATTGACCGGGTCGGTGCCGTTCCTGCATTTCTTTGATGGCTTCCGCACCAGCCATGAGCTTCAGCGGATTGCCCTGCCCACCATGGAGGAGCTGGCCTCCCTGATGCCCTGGGAGCAGGTGAATGCCTTCCGCGCCCGGGCTATGAACCCCGAGCATCCCCGGCAGTCCGGCACGGCGCAAAACCCGGATGTGTATTTCCAGAACCGGGAAGCCTGCAACCGCTTTTATCAGGCTCTGCCCGGGGTGGTGGAAGATTGCATGGCCCGGGTCGAACGGGTGACGGGCCGCGCTTATCATCTGTTCGACTATGTGGGTGCGCCGGACGCGGAGCGGGTGGTCATTCTCATGGGCTCCGGCGGGGAAACGGCGGAGGAAACCGTACGATACCTCAACGCCCGGGGCGAGCGGGTCGGCGTGGTGAAGGTGCGGCTCTTTCGCCCCTTCTCCCGGGTGCATCTGCTGTCAGCCCTGCCAGCCACGGTCAAGGCCATTGCCGTGCTGGACCGCACCAAGGAGCCGGGGGCCTTGGGGGAACCACTCTATCAGGATGTGTGCACGGCACTGCATGATACGGGCCGGGCCATCCGGGTGCTTGGGGGCCGCTACGGTCTGGGGGGCAAGGACTTCACTCCGGCGCAGGTCAAGGCCGTGCTGGACAATCTGGCCGGGCCGATGCAATCCCCCTTCACTGTGGGCATTGACGATGATGTGACCGGCCTGAGCCTGCCCATCGAACCGGACTTCGACCCTGCTCCCGCGGGGAACATGACCTGCAGGCTCTACGGCTTTGGCTCCGACGGCACGGTGGGTGCCTGCAAGCGGGCCATTCAGCGTATTGGCGACTGCACAGGCAGCCATGTGCAGGCGTTCTTCGCCTATGATTCCCGCAAGTCCGGCGGGCTGACGGTGAGTCACCTGCGGTGGGGCCAGCAGCCCATCCACAGCGCGTACCTGACCGAACATGCGGATTATATCGCCTGCCACAATCCGGCCTATGTGGGGCAGCTTGATTTGGTCACACCGCTGAAGGAGGGCGGCATCTTCCTGCTGAACTGTCCATGGACAGCGCAGGAGCTGGATGAGCGTCTGCCCGGGGCCATGCGGCGCATGCTGGCCCGGAAGCATGCACGGCTGTACCTGCTGGACGGCAGCGGCCTTGCCCGTGCATGCGGGCTGGGGCAGCGTATCAGCACCATCATGCTGGCGGCCTTCTTCCGCCTGACACAGGCCCTGCCCGATGAGCAGGCCGTGGAGCTGATGACGAAGGATGCGGCCCGTGCCTACGCCCGGCAGGGCGAAGAAGTGGTGCAGCGCAACGTGGAAGCCATCCGCCGCGCCGGGGATGCCTTGGTCGCCGTTGATATCCCTGCGTCATGGATGGATGCGCCCGAGCATGTCCCAACCCCGGACGCGCAGGAGGATGACCACCGCCATCCCATCCGCGCCATGCTCACGCAGGAGGGCGAGAAGCTGCCGGTAAGCGCGTTTGACCCGGCAGGCTTTGTGCCTACAGCCACATCGCGCTATGAGAAGCGGGGCATTGCAGCCATGGTGCCCCGGTGGGTGGCGGAACACTGCATCCAGTGCGGACAATGTGCGCTGGTCTGCCCCCATGGGTGCATCCGCCTGTTCGCGCTGGAGGAAGCCCGTGTGCCCTCCGGCTTGGTGACGATACCGGGCAAGGGACGGGAGCTGAGCGGCAGGCGGCTGCGGGTGCAGGTATCGCCGCTGGACTGCACGGGCTGCACCAACTGCGCACAGGTCTGTCCGGCCACGGACAAGGCACTGGTGATGGAGCCCATCGACAGCCAGCGGGGCGAACAGGCCAACTGGGACTGGGTCATGACCCTGCCGGACAATCCGCCTGCCCGGCGGGATACAGTGCAGTCCAGCCAGCTGTGCCGTCCGCTCTTTGAGTTCTCCGGGGCCTGTGCGGGCTGCGGGGAAACGCCCTATATCAAGCTGGTCACGCAGCTCTTTGGGGACAGGATGCTCATCGCCAATGCCACGGGCTGCTCCTCCATCTATGGCGGCAGTGCGCCCACATGCCCTTACGCCGTCAATGGGCAGGGACATGGCCCGGCATGGGCCAGCAGTCTGTTCGAGGACAACGCGGAGTTCGGTCTGGGCATGCAGCTGGCGGTGAAGCAGCGGCGGGCACGCCTGGCGGACAGGGTACGCGCACTGGCGAACGAGCAGGAGGGCGATATCCGCGCCGCCTGCGAGGCATGGCTGCACGGCATGGAGGACGCGGAGCGTTCCCGGCGCACCGGGGAAACGCTGCGGGCCCTGTGTCAGGGGATGACCACAGACGCGGCCCGGGCCGTGCTGCACGATGCAGACCTGCTGACCAAGCCGTCCATCTGGATGATTGGCGGGGACGGCTGGGCCTATGACATTGGCTTTGGCGGGCTGGACCATGTGCTGTCGCTGGGGGAGGACGTGAACATGCTGGTGCTGGATACGGAGGTCTATTCCAACACAGGCGGGCAGATGTCCAAGGCGACCCCGGCGGGGGCTATGGCGAAGTTTGCTGCTGCGGGGAAGCACACGGCCCGCAAGGATTTGGGGCGGATGGCCATGACCTATCCGCATGTGTATGTGGCGCAGGTGGCCATGGGGGCCAATCCCGCGCAGCTCATCCGCGCGTTGATAGAGGCGGAAAGCTACCCGGGGCCGTCGCTGGTGATTGCCTATGCGCCGTGCATCAACCATGGGCTGGACATGCGGAACACGCAGGAGGAGATGCGCCGGGCGGTATCCAGCGGCTACTGGACGCTCTACCGGCGCGACCCGCGCAGGCAGCCTGCCCTGACGGTGGACAGCCGGGAGCCGGACGGCAGCTATCAGGCGTTTCTTGCGGGGGAAACCCGTTACGCGGCCCTGATTCGCCAGCATCCGGAGCAGGCGGCGCAGCTGTTCCAGCGCAGTGAGGAGGATGCGAAGCAGCGTCGTGCCGCACTTGCGGCCATGCAGGACGAATCGTGAGCGTTGTGCCGCGCGCGTGCAGATTGTTCTTGCTGATTGGGACGGAATGCAGTATAATAAACCAAACAGAAGGAAGCTACAGAAGGCAGAGAACGGAGGGATGCACATGCGCTGTCAGTATTGCAGCTGTACCGAAAGCAAGGTGATTGATTCGCGCCCGGCAGAGGAGGGCAACAGCATTCGGCGCAGGCGGGAATGCGTAGGCTGTGGCCGACGCTTCACCACCTACGAGAAGATTGAGCTGCTGCCGCTGATGGTGGTCAAGCGTGACGGCCGCCGGGAAGCCTTTGACGTCGCCAAGCTCAAGGGCGGTATCCTGCACGCCTGTGAAAAGCTCCCTGTGTCCATGCAGCAGATTGACGCCATTACGGCCCGCATTGAGCAGAGTGCGTATGCCGCCATGGAGGGGGAGATATCCAGCCAGCGCATTGGAGATATGGTGATGGCCGAGCTCAAGCAGCTCAACGAGGTGGCCTATGTCCGCTTTGCGGCGGTGTACCGCAAGTTTACCGACCTGGGCACCTTCATGGAGGAATTGCAGAAGCTGGTCAACGAATCCCATGCTGCCAAGGAATGATATCCCGGCGATGAGGATGCTGAGAGAGGAGAGAAAGCCTGCATGAAGCGAAAGATACTGGCACTTTGTGCCCTGCTGCTGTGCCTGACGCTGGCCGGCGGTGCCCTGGCGGATGGTTCCTACTGGTATTATGACGGTGCGTACTACACCAACACGCTGACCTCGCCGCAGACGGCACAGACCAGCATGCGTATCGCGTCCCGTTCCGGCCCCGGCACGGATTACAATGAGCTGGGCTCCTATTTCAAGAAGGGTTATACGGTGACGGTGCTGTCCAAGGCCTATGACGAGCGCAACAGCATCTGGTGGCTGCAAATTGAGCTGACCTACAGCAGTGAACTCCGGCGCATGTATACGGGCCTCAAGCGCGTGGACATCGACATCAACGATGTGCAGGAGGAATATCCGCTGTACTTCGCCACCGTGACAGGCAACTACACGCCCTACTACGGCCCCGGCACGAACTACACCGCGCACAAGCTGACGGTTCCTGCGGGGACGGAGGGCATTGTGTACGCGCTGGAGAATGGCTGGGCGCAGCTCGAGTATTATGACGCAAGCAAGGAACAGTACCGCCGGGTATGGCTGCCCATGGACCGGCTGGCCATTGGCGAGCAGATGACCTACTTCTATTGACATGAACAGATACGCCGCTCCCGGGAAGCATGCCGGGGGCGGCTCCTTTGATTGGGGGAAACGGCAGAATCGTGAGGATGCTTCACAGCGGAACGAGGTTGGATGAGGTCGTTCCTGTTGCAGTCCCCGGAACCTGCCGTTTCCGGCGCGGACGAACTGCGTCGTCTGCTTGG
>JBJEUL010000077.1:0-6060 GCA_051883835.1 Aristaeellaceae bacterium | reverse complement strand
GCGCACCACCTGCTGGAACAGGTACGTGTCCGCATCGTTGGCCACATACACCCGCCGAAGGTTTCCGGCTTTCAGCGTGCGCAGAACCTGCCGGGTTCCGACGGCCTTTGCGGCTGCACCAATCAGCTCTTTCACGATGAACCCCTCCCCTTCATGATGCGGGAATGCGCACCTCAAGTGAGGCACACGCACACCGCTGCATGCGTCAACTCGCTTATGATACCATGCTTCGTGCATATTGTCAACGGATTTTCCGTGATTTCCGCCAGCTTTTTCCGCAATTTTTTCCCGGACGGATGGAGATGCTGACCTGCGGGAGGTGCGCCATGAAACGCTTGTATTTGCTGGTGTTGACGGTTTTTCTGCTTTCCGGCTGCGCAGCGGATGTTCAGGAAAAAGTTCCACGTGGTCAAGTGTATCCATCCCTGCCGGAAAAATTGCCCCTTTCGGCGGATGGCGTTCCCCTGCTGCGGGTGTATGTGACAGCGGAGGAGACCGTGCGCGAAATGGACGTTGAAACCTACCTTCTGGGCGTTGTAGCCGGTGAGATGAAGAACGACTGGCCCATGGAAGCCCTGCGGGCGCAGGCCATTCTGGCGCGAACCTTCGTGATGCGTTTCGTGTCGGAGAAGGAAAGCCGCTACGAAGGGGCAGACATCTCCACCGACATCAGCGAAGCGCAGGCTTACGCCCCAGATGCCATCAATGACGCGGTTCGGCAGGCCGTTGCCAAAAGTGAGGGTGTGGTGCTGGTCACGCCAAAAGGCGAGCTGCCCTACACCTGGTTCCACGCCCATTCCGGGGGCACGACCGCGCTGGCCCGGGAAGCACTGGGCTGGCAGGAGGACGAACCGTCCTATACGCAGGTCACGCAGGGCCTTGACAGCCCTGACGCACCGGCAGAGGCCCGCTTTTGGGAAGCCTCCTTCACCGAAGCAGATTTCCTCGCCGCCTGTCGTCGGGCAGGGGTATCCGCGGACACCCTCGACTCCCTGCACATCAGCGAAAAAGGGCCCAGCGGACGCGCTGTGACCCTTGCTGTCAATGATATGGACGTCAATGCGGCCCGGCTGCGCCTTGAACTGGGCAGCACGGTCATGCGCTCTACCCTGCTGACAGAGCTTGCCGTGCAGGACGGAAAGGTGTTCATGGCCGGGCTTGGCTACGGCCATGGGGTCGGCATGCCCCAGTGGGGCGCGTATGCGCTGGCCATGGACGGATGGTCGGGGGAAGAAATCGCGCTACATTATTATAAGGGGCTGTCGCTGTACCAGTTCTGGCAGCGCAGCCCCTGACGGATTCACTTGCGGTGTGTGCCCGATGCCATCACGGTGTCTCCGGGCGGGGTGTCATGACAATCGGATGATCCATGGCGATGCGGTCAACCACCCAGATGTGGCCGTCCGTCACGCACCGGACATACCCCGGAACCGTGACGGAGAAGGGAATGTGCGCATAGCCCAGTACCCTGCGGCTGGGTCTGGAGTTCACACCGCCATTGTTGGTGATGACGGCGTAGCGCGGTGACATCGCCTCCAGAAAGCCCTTGGCAAGGCCCTCCTTGCCGTGATGCGGGTACTTCAGCAGGTCGATATCCAGCAGGGCCGGGTCAACCTGCTCCATGAGCAGCTTCTGCGCCCTCACCGTGATATCCGCCGTGAACAGGGCCGTGCGCTCCCCAAACTGCACGCGGATGACCGCGCTGCAATCGTTGAGGCTGCCTGTGTCGGGATACTTCATCCACACGTCCATCACAGCGTCTCCCAGCGTCAGGCGGTCGCCGTCCCCGTAGGGACGGACAGGCACATTCCGACTGGCAGCCGCCTGCACCGCCTGGCGCATCTGCTCGTCCGCATTCTCCGGAAAGCTGATGTACAGCCCGCCCACTGCCACCGCATCCGCGATTTCGCCAAAGCCCCCGATATGGTCATAGTGGGGATGGGTGTTGATGATGTAGTCCAGCCGGGTGACGTCCAGCTGCTCCAGCATGTCGGTGACACGCCACGCCTGCGCGGGACTGGCGCAGTCGATGAGGATGCTCTGTCCGCCGCAGCGCAGCAGGGCCGCGTCACAGTCGCGCACCTGCGGGAAAATGATTTCCAGCAGCTCCGCGCCCTCCGGGAACGCAAAGGCCGCTGCGGCATCAGGGTTGGCAATGCCGTCCACCAGCACCACTTCCTCCCCCAGGGCCGTCAGCGGCAATACCGCCATAAGCATGATCAGGAACCATCCAACCGTTCTGCGCAGCATATGCTCTCTCTCCTTATCCTCCCGACCCCTGCGGGCCCCTCGCCGCTGTGACAAAAATTCAGCCTGTTGCCCTTGACAACAGCTGTTAAGAATGGTACAATCTTAAATTGCATCAGTATCTTTATGTACTGTTGAGGGTTTTCTATGCTTGCCTATTGTACACGCTTTGCGCACGATTTGCAAGCAGGAATTTCTCCACAGCCGCAGCGCGGATGCTGGGGCGGACGATGGACAAGGGGTGATAGCATTCTATGGTACACGAGGTAGACATGGGCAAGCTCCGCAAGCGCATGAGTTTCTCGCGTATTGATGAGGTTCTGGAAATGCCCGATCTGATCGAGGTGCAGAAGAACTCTTATCAGCGTTTTCTTGACACGGACCTTCGTGAAGTGCTGGCTGATATTTCGCCGATCACCGACTACAACGGTAATCTGGTGCTTGAATTTGTCGATTATTCCCTGGATGCTCCGAAAAATACGGTGGAACGCTGCCGTGAGCGCGACATGACCTATGCCGCGCCCCTGAAGGTGTTCGTCCGCCTGAAGAACCGCGAAACCGGCGAGCTCAAGGAATCCGACGTGTTCATGGGTGACTTCCCCCTCATGACCGACCATGGTACCTTTATCATCAACGGCGCGGAGCGCGTCATTGTCTCCCAGCTGGTGCGTTCTCCCGGCGTGTATTTTGACTGCCAGCTGGACAAGGCCGGCAAGCCCCTCTATTCGTCCCAGATCATCCCCAACCGCGGCGCGTGGCTGGAGTACGAAACCGACTCCAACGATGTGCTGTGGGTGCGCATTGACCGTGCCCGCAAGCTGCCCATCACGGTGCTGCTGCGCGCGCTGGGCTACGGCACCAACGAGCAGATTCTGGAGCTGATGGGCGAGGACGAGCGGCTGCAAACCACCCTCCTCAAGGGCGACAACGCCAAGACCCGCGAGGAAGGCCTCATTGAAATCTACAAGCGTCAGAAGCCCGGCGAGCCTGCCACAGCAGAAAGCGCGACCAATCTGTTCAACAGCCTGTTCTTTGACCCCAAGCGGTATGACCTGATGCGCGTGGGCCGCTACAAGTTCAATAAGAAGCTGTCCATCGCCACGCGCATCAACGGCCAGGTTGCCGCGGAGGATATCATCAATCCCCAAACCGGCGAGGTCATGGTGCAGGCCGGTCAGACCATTGATCTGGAGACGGCCCGCAGCATTCAAAACGAGGGCGTCAATGCCGTTTGGGTCAACTGCGAGGGTGCCATCCGCAAGGTGATTGGCAACAACTTCGTGGATGCCCGCCGCTACCTGCCCTTCGACCCCAGGGAAGCGGGCATTCTGGAGATGGTGCATCTGCCCACCCTCAAGGCCATCATGGAGGCTGTGGAGCCTGACCAGCTGATGGAGGCTGTGCGCGAGAACGCCAGCCAGCTGGTGCCCAAGCACATTCTGGCCGATGATATCGTGGCATCCATTTCCTATATGCTGGGTCTGCCCTTCGGCATCGGCTTTACCGATGACATTGACCATCTGGGCAACCGCCGCCTGCGCTCGGTGGGCGAGCTGCTGCAGAATCAGATTCGCATCGGCCTGAACCGTCTGGAGCGCGTGGTGCATGAGCGCATGTCCATCCACGACAACAGCCTGGAGGTCAAGCCCGGCGACCTGATTAACATCCGCCCCGTGAGCGCGGCCATCAAGGAGTTCTTCGGCTCCTCCCAGCTGAGCCAGTTCATGGATCAGCCCAATCCGCTGGCCGAGCTGACCCACAAGCGTCGTCTGTCCGCACTGGGCCCCGGCGGTCTGAACCGTGACCGTGCCTCCTTCGAGGTTCGTGACGTGCATTACAGCCACTATGCCCGTATCTGCCCCATTGAGACCCCTGAAGGTCCCAACATCGGTCTGATTGGCTCGCTGGCCAGCTATGCCCGCATCAACGAGTACGGCTTCGTCGAGGCTCCCTATCGCCGCGTGGACAAGACCACCGGCCGCGTCACCGATGAAATCGTCTACATGACCGCTGACGAGGAGGACTTCTACAAGGTCGCGCCCGCCAGCACCCCCATGAACGAGGACGGCTCCTTTGCCAACGAGCGCGTCACCGTCCGTGACAAGGCGGAGATTATCGAGGTGCCTGCCTCCAAGGTGGACTTCATCGACGTCAGTCCCCGCCAGGTGGTGTCCGTGGCCACGGCCATGATTCCCTTCCTGGAGAACGACGACGCCACCCGCGCCCTGATGGGCTCCAACATGCAGCGTCAGGCCGTGCCGCTGCTGGTGCCGGAGGCTCCTGTGGTGGGCACCGGCATGGAATACAAGGCCGCCCATGACTCCGGCGTGGTCATCCTCGCCAAGGAGGATGGCGTGGTGGACAAGGTCAGCGGCAATGAGATTGTCATCCGCGACGAATACGGCGAGCGTCACCGCTATCGCCTGACCAAGTTCTCCCGCTCCAACCAGGGCACCTGCATCAACCAGCGTCCTGTGGTTTCCGCCGGGCAGAAGATTGCCAAGGGCGACCTGCTGGCCGATGGCCCCTCCACCGAGAAGGGCGAAATCGGTCTGGGCCGCAACGCGCTGGTGGGCTTCATGACCTGGGAGGGCTACAATTACGAGGACGCCGTGCTGCTGTCCGAGAAGCTGGTCAAGGAGGACATTTATACCTCCATCCATATCGAGGAATTCGAGTCCGAGGCCCGCGAAACCAAGCTGGGTCCGGAGGAAATCACCCGTGACATCCCCAACATCAGCGATGAAGCCATCAAGGATCTGGACGAGGGCGGCATCATCCGCATCGGTGCCGAGGTCAAGGCCGGCGACATTCTGGTGGGCAAGGTAACGCCCAAGGGCGAGACCGAGCTGACCGCTGAGGAGCGGCTGCTGCGCGCCATCTTTGGCGAGAAGGCCCGCGAGGTGCGCGACACCTCCCTGCGCGTGCCCCATGGCGAGGGCGGCATCGTGGTGGATGTAAAGATTTTCACCCGTGAGAACAAGGATGAGCTGGCCCCCGGCGTGAACCAGATGGTGCGCGTGTATCTGGCGCAGAAGCGCAAGATTTCCGTGGGCGACAAGATGGCAGGCCGCCACGGCAACAAGGGTGTCGTTTCCCGCGTGATGCGCGAGGAGGACATGCCCTTCCTGCCCGACGGCACGCCGCTGCAAATCGTGCTGAATCCCCTGGGCGTTCCCTCCCGTATGAACCTGGGTCAGGTGCTGGAGATGCATCTGGGTCTTGCGTGCCGTGCGCTGGGCTGGCACATCGCCACCCCCGTGTTTGACGGCGCGACCTATGAGGAGATTCGCGACTGTCTGGCCAAGGCCACGGACACCATGGCTGCGCCCGAGGATCCCAACGACCCGCACATGACCGAGTACCACTTCCACAACGGCAAACCCCTGCGCCTTGACCTGGACGAGGAAGGCCGCCGCCTGTTCGTGGACGGCAAGCTGCGCGTGCGCGATGGCCGCACCGGCGACTATTTCGAGAACCCCGTCACCGTGGGCATCATGTACTTCCTCAAGCTGCACCACCTGGTTGACGACAAGATGCACGCCCGCTCCACCGGCCCCTACTCCCTGGTCACCCAGCAGCCTCTGGGCGGCAAGGCCCAGTTCGGCGGCCAGCGCTTCGGCGAGATGGAGGTCTGGGCGCTGGAGGCTTACGGCGCGGCCAACACCCTGCAGGAGATCCTGACGGTGAAGTCCGACGATACCGTGGGCCGCGTCAAGACCTACGAGGCCATCATCAAGGGGCAGAATATCCCTGCGCCCGGCGTGCCCGAGTCCTTCAAGGTGCTCATCAAGGAGCTGCAGGCCCTGTGCC
>JBJEUL010000076.1:0-25838 GCA_051883835.1 Aristaeellaceae bacterium | reverse complement strand
TGCACCCCACAAGGGGCATCGCCCCTTGACCCCTTTCCGCTGCGCGTTCCCTTGGGGGCGTATGAATTTGTAAAATGGACTATGCGAAGCGCGAAATCTGGTGTACAATAGAGAAAAAAGGAGACGCTGCTATGCTCGACCTTCTCCTGAATGCCCGTGCCATGCTGGACACCCTCACCCCCCTGCATACCGACTGCGGCAGCATCTGCGCCTGCCGCTGCTGCTCCTCCGTGGAGGGCGAGGAAACCGGCATGCTGCTCTTCCCCGGCGAGGAAGCCCTTTATGCCGCACTCCCCGGCTACCGGCTCCTGCCCACCGCCCACGGCACGCTGCTGATTTGCCCGGGACAATGCCAGCGCAGCGACAGGCCCCTGTCCTGCCGCCTGTTCCCGCTGCTGCCCGTGGTGCGGCAGGACGGCGTGAAGGTCGCCATGGATCAGCGGGCCAAGGGCATTTGTCCGCTGGCCCGGCAGGGAACAAATGCCCTGCGGGAGGAGTTCGTCAGCACGGTGCGGGAAGTGGGGCGTATGCTCTGTCAGGAGCCGGCGCAGCGGGCTTTTCTGGAACAGTTGACCCGGCAGCAGGATGAATTGCGCGCCCTGCGCAGTCAGTTTGGAGGGAATCACCATGTTTGAGCAGGTTCAGGCTTACAGGGAAACCACCGGCGCAGGGGAAAATCTGCTGCTGTGCGGGGACAGTGCACTGCCCCTGCCGGAGCTGACACCCTATCTGGGCAAGGTGCAGTGCGTATACATCGACCCGCCCTTCATGACGGGCGACACCTTCACCCGTCGCCGTCGCTATGGGGTGAAGGGCTGGCGCACGGGTGATCCTGCCCCAGCCTATCCCGCCTATGATGATACCTGTCAGGACAAGACCACCTACATTGCCCAACTGCGGGGCATGGTGGAGCAGGCACACAGGCTGCTGGCACCCACAGGCATGATGCTGCTGCATCTGGACTGGCGCATGGCGGCCTATGCGCGGCTGCTGTGCGATGAGGTCTTTGGGGAGAAACGCTTTCTCAACGAAATCATCTGGGCCTATGAGAGCGGCGGCAGGGCCAAGCATTATTTCAGCCGCAAGCATGACGTGATTCTGCTCTACGCCCGTTCCCCCCGCTATCGCTTCGACCTGACCCGTGTGCCGCTGGAGCGCACCGCAACCCGCAGCAACCACATGCGCCGCGCCGTGGACGAACAGGGCCGCAGCTACCGCTCCATCCGCTCCGGCGGCAAGGTTTACCGCTACTATGACGATGAGCCTGTCTACCCCGGCGATGTGTGGACGGACATCAGCCATTTGCAGCAGCGCGACCCGGAGCGCACCGGCTTCACCACCCAGAAGCCCATGAAGCTGCTGGAAAGGCTCCTGCGCCCCGTGGTGCTGGAGGGCGATGTGGTCTGTGACCTGTGCTGCGGCAGCGGCACCACCCTGGCCGTGGCGCAGAAGCTGGGCTGCCGGGTCATCGGTGTGGACAAAAGCCCTGAAACGCTGATGATTGCCCGCAGCCGCCTGTCCGCGGACAACCTGACCCTGCTGTGCCCCTCCACCATGGACGAGGCACTGCTGGAAGCCAACTATGCCGGCAACATGCTGCTGCTGACAGGCTTTGATGCCCAGCATCCGCAATTCCCCGTGACAGAGCTGGCCTTTGACCGGCTGGAAAGCTGGGCCGCAGGCTACTGGACAGACAAGGGCATGGTAGCCCTGCAGCACTTTCAGCGTACCGTTCGCCATCCGGAATTGCCGCTGCTGTGCGTGCTGTCGGACATGCCCGGTGAGCTGGCCGTGTCCACGGTGGACGCGGCAGGACGGCGGCGGACGTATCGCTGGCACGAGGAATAATTAGCCTTGACTAACCTATCAGGACTATGATATGGTCATGCCGTAAGGGAGTAGTCGGCGCGGCAACGCGGGATGAAGTCAACATATTGGGGCTTGCCCCTGGCTTTGTACATTGCGACGAGACTTATCTATCAATTTTCCCATATGCTTTGTGCAGGGGGAAGCGACGGATAAGTCTCGTTTTTTCGTCCCTCCCCCGCCATGACAGGAGGATGCTCATGAGCCTGATTGAACTGTTTCTCATTGCCGTAGGACTGAGCATGGATGCCTTCGCGGTATCCATCTGCAAGGGGCTTTCCGTGCGCCGGGCGGAGGTTCGGCACTCGCTGACGGTGGGGCTGTACTTTGGCGGCTTTCAGGCCCTGATGCCCGCCATCGGGTATGTGCTGGGGCGGCAGTTTGAGTCGCTGATTACCAGTGTGGATCACTGGATTGCCTTTGTGCTGCTGGCCCTGATTGGCGGCAACATGATTCGCGAGGCCATCAAGGGGGACGCGGAGGAGCTGGACGACTCCTTCTCCTTCAAGACCATGCTGCCCCTGGCCATTGCCACCAGCATTGACGCGCTGGCCATGGGCGTGACCTTTGCCTTCTTGCAGGTTCAAATTGTTCCGGCGGTGCTGTTCATTGGCATCATCACCTTTGTGCTGTCGGCCATCGGCCTGAAGGTGGGCAACGTGTTCGGCGTGAAGTACAAGGCCCGTGCCGAGCTGTTCGGCGGCGTTGTGCTTGTCCTGATGGGCCTGAAAATTCTGCTGGAGCATCTCGGCTTCCTGGCCTAACCCTCCCCTGTTCCCACTATTCCAGGAAATCGCGCCAGCGGAAAGGGGTCAAGGGGCGATGCCCCTTGTGGGGTGCAGGGGTGAAACCCCTGCGCAGGTCTGGGCGGCAGCCCAGCGCAACACATAAGAATAGCAAAAAGGAAAAGCAAAAACGTGAGTTTCCAAGCAGACGACGCAGTTCGTCCGCGTTGGAAACGGCAGCTTCCGCATACCTGCACGAGGAACGACCTCATCCGACCTCGCTGCACTCAGCCACCTTCCCCAAAGGGGAAGGCTTTTTTCTTGTCCGTGGCGCACTGGCGAACGTCCATGACAGACAAAAACCGGCAAGGCTTTGTCTTTCGCCCTGCCGGTGCCCTATGAACTTACTTGATCATGCTGCGGGTCAGCTTCCAACCCTCATCCAGACACTTTTGATGACTGGTGGCATAGTTGCCGATGGAGGCCACCTGCGAATCCGTGCGCGGGAAGTGGATGCAGGCGTGACCGGGGAAGTTGTTGTCGGTAATGTGCTGCACCTCGTGGGGCATGGAATGCGTGGAAGCCATGTACACCGTGCCGTCACCAAAGAGCACCCACACAGCCCGGGGGTTCCAGGTATTCCCGCCAAAGGCCTTCTCCATCTTGGCCGTATCCGCTGCGGTGAGCGGTTCAACCTCCGCATGGTTGCCAAAGGAGAACATATGCACCTGCCAGGTAATGCCCGTACCCAGGTCATACACCGTGGCGTACTGGTAAATCCTCGCCTGTGCGCGGATGGTGGAGTACCAGTTGGCATAGACCACATTGGCAGCCTTGAACTTGCTTTCAGGATTGACAGGCGTGATGGGCGTGGTCGGCCCGTCATCGTCGCTGTCCACCGCGTTTGCGCTGATGAGCTTGGTCAGGGTCTGCTTGCCTGCGATGCCGTCCACGGTCAGGCCGTTGGCCTTCTGGAACGCCTGCAGGGCCTTGTAGGTCAGCACGCCGAAGTTACCGTCCGCCTTGCCGCTCAGATAGCCCAGGCTGATGAGCCGCTCCTGCATGAGCTTCACCGCATTGCTGATATCGCCCTTGCGCAGGGTCTGGTTGGTGGACAGGGTATCGTTATTGGGCGCGGGCGTTGCCGTGGGAGCCGCGGCAGCGGTAGAGGAATAGAGCAGGGCCAGGGTCTTGCTGCCCGCCTTGGCATCCCGGACGAGGCCGTTGGCCTTCTGGAAGGCATACACCGCTTCTGCCGTCTGGGTGCCGAAATAGCCGTCCGCCTTGCCGCTCAGGTAACCCAGCGCAATCAGCCGCTCCTGCATCACCCGCACCGCATCGCCGGAATCACCCTTTTGCAGCGTGGTGAAGCTGTCCACCGTGCCGCCAGCGATAGCCCCGGTGTAGGTCAGGGCGGATTCACTGTAGAGCTTGAGCTGCGTGTTGTAGCCGGCAATGCCGTCAGCGGTCAGGCCGTTCTTCTTCTGGAAGGCCTTGATGGCTGCCACGTCATCCGCCTTGCAGGTGCCGTCCGCGTTGGCGATGTAATAGCCCAGCTGGGTCAGGCGGTTTTGCAGCCGCGTCACCTGCGGATCCTTCACGCCCAGGGCAATCCTGACCACGTTCTCCTGCGTGATGGGCGCATAGGAGGTCGTGGGCGCAGGCGTGGGAATGGGCGCGGGGGTCGCTGTCGCCTGCTGGTTCGCGGACATCGCGCTGTAGCTGAACAGCAGCGCGTAGGTGCCGCTGCCTGCCACGCCGTCCGCCGTCAGGCCATGCTTCGTCTGGAAGGCTTTCAGGGCTGCCACGCTGCCCGAGCCAAACTTGCCGTCCACGGTGCCGCTGTAATAGCCCAGTGCCTTGAGCCGCTGCTGCACCAGCCGTGCGTCATTGCCGGAGGAACCCTGGCTCACGTTCTTCTCAGGCACCTGGAAGGTGGGCGCGGGGGTGGGGGTTGCCGTTGGCTTGGGGGTGGCTGTGGGCTTGGGGGTGGCCGTGGCCGAGGCACTCACGGCGAACGCGCCCATGAGCTTGCTCTGCGTTGCCACGCCGCACACGCCGTCCACCGTCAGGCCGTTCTTCTTCTGGAAGCTCTTGATGGCGGTCTGCGTGCTCTTGTCATACACGCAGGAGATGCTGCCGGTATAATAGCCCAGCTCCTGCAGGCGGGTTTGGATGGTGCCCACCAGATCGCCCTGATCGTTCAGGCGGATGGTCACGCCGCTGACGGGCGCGAGGGTCTTGACCTCGGTCTTGACACCCTTACTGTTCTTGGGCTTGCCGCTGTAGAGGAACGCCTGCAAATTGGCATCCACCACGCCGGTGGCGGGATAGCTGTTCGCGCTCTGGAAGGCCACAACAGCGTTCTCCGTACCCTTGCCGAAGATGCCGTCCGCCGTGCCGGACAGGAAGCCCAGCTCCGTGAGGGCCTGCTGCAATGCCTTGACCGCCGGGCCCGTGCTGCCCTGCATCAGCACCTCATAGCCTGAAGCATTTTCCTCCGGAACCGTGGTCGGCACGACTGGCGTGGGCGAGGGGGTCGCCGTGGGCTTGACGATGGTCTTGAGCTGGATGTAGTCGGTCTTGACATAGCCGCTCTGGCCGTTATAGGTGACCTGCGCGAAGGTGCCGGACACCTTGTGGACGGTCAGGGTCGCACCCTTGGGGATGGTGGCCAGCTTATCGGAATTGACGGACTGCTGCTCACGCAGATTCACGCTGGCCGTTGTCACCGTTTCATAGGGATAGCCGGTGGCCGTGGGCGTGACATAGGGTGTGGGCGTGACTGCTGCGGCGGTGGAGATGTATTCCTTCATCACATAGCCGCTCTTGCCGTCGTACTTCACCTGATAATAGTTGCCCTTGACCCCTACCACGGTGACGCTCGCGCCCTGCGGAATGCGCTCCACCAGTGCCGCCGAGGAGGACGCACTGCGGCGCATGTTCACCTTCGCCGTCGTCACAGACGTAAAGGGATAGCTCTCCGCCACAGCGGAAACACACACAGCCAGCAGCAGCAGCACGCTCACTGCCAGCCATCCATACTTCCTTCCAATCCATGCCTTCGCCTGACGCATACCTTTGCCCTCCGCTTTTCGCTTGCTGTCAACCGGGTATCAGGGACAACTTACCAGTCTTTATTTTAAGTCACGGCAAGAATTGTGTCAACCGGTTATTTCATATTTTTGTAACAAAAACTCAAACATTGCCATGCAATGGGGGACGCTGGGCTGCCGCCCAGACCTGCGCAGGGGTTTCACCCCTGCACCCCACAAGGGGCATCGCCCCTTGACCCCTTCGACGCTGGCGCGGCCTCTTGGGGGTGGGAGGAACATGAAAAGAGCCCCGGGAGGGGCATGGGATCAATCGGCCATGTGCAGGTCTTTGAAGTCGCCGAGGTCGCCGGTTTGCCAGTGCTTGCGGCACAGGGAGACGTATTGGCTGGAGCCGCCAAGCAGGATTTGGTCGCCTTCCTTGACGACGCGGCCGTTCATGACACGGGCGTTGCAGATGGCTTTCTTGCCGCACCAGCAGATGGTCTTGATTTCCTCAATGGTGTCCGCCCAGGCCATCAGCCACTGGCTGCCCTCGAAGAAGTTGCCCTGGAAGTCTGCGCGCAGGCCATAGGCGATGACCGGCACGTTCAGCTCATCCACAATATGCACCAGCATTTCCACCTGCGCCTTGGTTAGGAACTGCGCCTCGTCCACAATCACACAGTCGTACTGGCGCACGTCCATGTTCGGGACTTCCTCCATGAACACACACTCCGTGGACAATCCGCAGCGGGACAGCACCGTGCGCTCACCGTCCCGGTTGTCCAGCTTGGGCTTGACCATCAGCACCTTCTGGTTGCGCTCCCTGTAATTGTACTGCACCATGATGGCATTGGCGGTCTTGCTGGAACCCATGGCTCCGTAACGATAGTAGAGCTTGGCCACGATACTGTTCTCCTTTATTTGGGATATGGATGCATCACACTGAAAATACGCCGCTCAGAAGCTCATGCTGGGGAAAATCATCTTCACGCCCAGCGGCTGTGCACCAAAGGCCCGCATCAGGCCGCGCATGGGCAGGCTGTGGTTCATCACGCTGCAATGCACCTGCGTTACGCCCTCGGCAGCCATCAGGGCCATGCCATGGTGCAGCAGCACCTTACCCATGCCCTGACCGCGGCTGCCCGGCACGATGTACATCGCCACCAGCTCGCACAGGCTGCCCTCGCCCGCCATCAGGATTTCACCGATGGTGCTGTTGTTGCGCTGCAGGGCCATGGCAAGGAAATGCGGCAGGCACAGCAGATTTTGCAGGTACGTCTGGTCCACGAAGGTGATATCGTGCTGGTTCAGGCGCATGAGAAAGGCCTGCTGCTCCTCGAGCGTGTTCAGCGTCATGCGCTGCACCGAGCAGCTCATGGGAATGCGGCCCTCGCTCGTGGGCATGGGCAGGCGCAGCATTTCCTCGGCGTTGTCGCAGTTGAAGCCGCTGCTGCGGTAGAATTCCCGGAGCTGCACGTCCTCGGGCACCACGGCGGTATACATCCGTGCGCCGACGTTGAGGTTGCTGTCCCGCAGCTGCCGTGCCCGGGCCGTCAGCGCGCCCAGCAGCACATATCGGGCCTCGGTCTGGCAGTCCAGGCTGAAATAGATGTTGATGGGGCATTCCGGGTAAAGGTGCGGCTGATACTGGTCAATGAGGTATCCCACGCCCATTTCCGTGCCCATATCATCCAGAGCGATGAACACATTCTCCGGCGGGAGACCGTTGTACATCCCCTGGGGGTGAATCACCTGCATGGCTTACGTCCTTTCAACAGTCAGATACATCTTGTGTTCATGGCGGCTGCGCATGGCTTGCCGCGTGCGGTCATCAGAGGTCAAGGAAATTGTAGCACATTGTCCTGCCTGTGCGCAAGGGTCACTTGCCCTCGCGCAGCACACTGATGCCCATGACACTCAGCATCAGGGCCATCACCGCGTAGAGCAGGCGGTTGTCCACGGGCGACTTGTCCAGCGCGAACTCGATGAGAATCACCACCGTCACCGTCACTGCCAGCAGCACCAGGCGGATCATCTGCCAGGGCTTCCAGCCGCCATGTCGCACCCTGCGCCATACGCTCAGGCCCATCAGCACACCAATGACTGCTGCCGCCGCCAGCATGTTGAACTTCACGAACCCGAAACGGATGAACTCATCCGCCCGCAGGCTCTCCAGCATGATTTGGCACAGGCTGACCAGCGCAAGGAACACCTCCGCCACACGTCCGGCACGATGTCTGCTCCCCTGCAGGCAGCGGCACATCACCAGCACAACGCCGGAGGACGCATTGTTCATCAACCACGACCCCCGCAGCAGGCACAGGCACACCAGCAGCACCGCCACAGCCACCGCTGCTTCATAGGCGAACACCGGCAGCTGCCAGTCCTCGTAGAGATTCTGCACCGCGAAGGGAAACATGTGCAGGGCCTCGTTCTCCACATACGCGCCCAGCCCCTGCCCGGTAAAGGCTTCACCCAGCCGACCTGCCGCGATGGCCAGTGCCGCGCCGGGAGCCGCCAAATCCAGCAGCCGTCCTGCCGACCGTTTCGTAGCCCGAGCATACAGCGTCACGCCTGCCATGCCGCCCAGGAGCGCGCCATACATGGTATAGCCGCCCTCCCAGGGCTTGAGCATGAACGCTGCGCCGCCCAAATCCACCAGAATGAACTCCAGCTGCGTCAGGCAGTACAGCAGCCGTCCGCCCAGCATCGCACCCACAATGCCCGCCATGCTCATGGAAAGCGCGGCGTTCACGCCGGGATTTTTGCGGCCCAGCACAGCCGTCAAAAGCACCGCTGCCGCCGCGCCAACCGTCAGGCACAGCGCGTAGGCCGTCAGGGTCAAGGGGCCCAGCTGCCCCAGCTTCACCAGTTCCTGCATGGCGTTACAGCGCACTCCCTTCCACCGTGGACCATTCATCGCAGAGCACAGGCGAACAGCCTGACAGCTCCTCGCCAATGGCCAGCGGCGCGGCGGAGGGAACCAGCAGCATCAGCATCGCCAGCAGTGCAGTCACCAATACGATACGGATAACGGTCTTGCCCACAAGGCAGCCTCCTTGATTCCATGCGTTCATGCATGAAGATACAGATACGCATTTATTATACTTGCTTTCCATGTGCTTGTCAAAGCCGTGAGCAGTTCTTGCGCAGGATATTTACATCTCGCCGGATGCGGAAAATTTCCCGCGTCTGCGGGCATCGCGTTGCAATCCCAGGGAAAATATGATATCGTGAAGCATACCCCATGCTGCCCAGAGGAGCGTGATTCATCCCATGGAGACAACAAGCTCGTCCCGCGACTGGCCCGGTGTGGTGGCCACGGTGCTGGGCACGGTGTGGCTGGCCCTGTTTCCCCTATGGCAGGACGGGAGCTTTTCCCGCATCACCCGGGCCAAGTGGCAGGGTATGCTGCTGCTCTTCGCCGTGACGGCCGCGGTGGTGGCCGTCATGGTGGTGGTGCTGGCTGTGCGGGGCCATCTGACGCGGACGATTCGCTTCCACCCTGTTCAGGGGCTGGTGCTGGCGTACTTTGCATGGGTGACGGTATCGGCGTTCTTCGGCTCCTATGCCGGGACGGTCAACAGTCAGGGACAGCGGGCTGTTTTCATGGGGGCCATCCGCTATGAGGGGCTGGTGACACAGCTGATCTATGGGGGCATTTTCCTGCTCATGAGCCTTGTTCGCCCCCAAATGACATGGCTGCTGCGGGCTGTGGCTGTCGCCATGATGCTGTTTTTCGCCGTAACACTGATGCAGTATGCAGGTGCGAATCCGCTGGGGCTGTTCCCTGCCGGGCGCAGTGTGCGCACCAATTACGAATTTCAGGGCACCATGGGCAACATTGACATGGTGAGCGGCTATTTGAACCTGACGGTACCGATGCTGCTGGGCGGCTTTGTGCTGCTGCGCCGGGCTGACCCGCTGCTGCTGGCGGCGGGGCTGTGCGGGGTGATGGATTTGCTGCTCATCGGTGTACAGAGCGGGTTGATTGCCCTTGCGCTGGCGATGGGGCTGCTGGCTGTGCTGTTTCTGCTCCGGCCCCGCTGCCGCTGGCGGGTACTGCTCATTGCCGGTGGCATGTTGGTGCTCCTCGGCGTGCGGATGATGCTGGGCCTGCCGTGGCTGGAGGGGACAGCGGACATTGTCTTTCCCTTTCAGCCCTCGGGGTTGACGTGGGGGATGGTGGCTGCCGGGGCCGTCTGTATGGGGCTGTCGCCGGTGGTGTGCCGTCATCCTGGCAAGGCGGTATCCGTGGGCTTGACGGCGGTGCTGGCCGTGGTGTGCATCGCAGCCGGTCTGGCTGTCATTGCAGCCGCGCCGCTGACGGCAGGCGGGCTGTGGGAGCTTCAGCAGCTTCTGCTGGGCAATGCTCAGGACAGCTTTGGCTCCTACCGGCTGGGCGTATGGCGGCACACCCTCGCCATAGCCCGGGAGAACCTGCTTTTCGGCACGGGGCCGGATACCTTCCTCTACGCCCTGCGGGATCGTCTGACCCAGCTGGGCCAGACCCTGCCGGAGACCTTCGACAACCCGCATAACCTGTATCTGGCCATCCTCAGCGGCAACGGCCTGCCTGCTTTGCTGTGCTTCCTGCTGGCTATAGGAACGCTGTTAACGGCCTGTCTGCGCCGACGCACCCCGGAGACCGTCCTGCTGCTGTGCGGCCTGGTGTGCTATCTGATGCAAGGGATGTTTACCTTTTCCATCTGCCTGATATCGCCCATGTTCTGGGCGGTGTGCGGTATGGCCTGCGCGTGGTGCGGCAGGGCCCCGATGCGCTCATGCAGCGGAAAGCCTTTTCCTGTTGGGGAAGGCGGCAACGTCGGATGAGGTCGCTCCTCGTGCAGTTCCCGGAACCTGCCGTTTCCGGCGCGGACGAACTTCGTCGTCTGCTTGGAAACTCACGCTTTTTCCGGTTCCTTTTTGATGGATTCAACGGGGTGCGCTGGGCTGCCGCCCAGACCTGCGCAGGGGCCTTGCCCCTGCACCCCACAAGGGGCATCGCCCCTTGACCCCTTTTACGCTGGCGCGGTGCCTGGAGGGGTTGCAATCTGTGGCGAGCAGGATTATACTTGCTTGTATACCGGCACGATTCCGAAAGGAGGAACCATCATGATTCCCAACGCTATGCTGCGCATGAAGGCTCGTCAGGCCCTTAAGCCCGTTCTGCCCATTATCCTGCTGTGCGCACTCGTCGCCAACCTGCCCTCGCTGGCCACGCAGACCGTGACCATCCTGACTGGCAGCAATCCCCTAAGCTATCTCCTTTCCCAGGTCTCCACCGTGTCGGAATTGAGCGAGCTGATGATGGATGAAGCCCGTCTGACCGCCGTGCTGCAAGGCTACGCCGCCGATGGCCGGCATATCCTGTCCATAGCCCTCAGCGTGCTATCCTGGCTGCTGTCCCCCGTGCTGACGCTGGGCCTGACCTGGTGCCTGCTGGAGCTTCTGCGCGGACACACCATCGGGGTCGGCTCCGTGTTCGGGCGGATGAGCTGTTTCTTCAAAAGCATCGGGCTGAACCTGCTCACCGCGCTGAAGCTGGTGTTGTGGGGCCTGCCGGGTGCGGGCGTGATGCTGCTGAGCATGCTGTTTCTTTTCCTGCCGGACAGCGGCACGGCAACATGGCTGCTCACGGTGGGCTACATGGTCGGCATGGTGCTGATGATTGTGCTGATGCTCCGTGCGATGCTGCACTACAGCATCGCCACCATTTATCTGGCGGATGACCCGGAGCTTGGGGTACGGGGTGCCCTGCGGGCCAGCATTGCCATGATGCGTCGGCGCAAGATGCTGCTGTTTTCGCTGATGATGACCTTTGTGCTGTGGCTGATGCTGCTGTCCTTGCTGACCGACCTGATTTCCGCGATGCTGGGCATGGTGATTGCCTCGACGCTCTCCATGCTTTTACAGCTGATGATACACGTCTACATGCAGACCAGCATCTGCGCCTTCTACGAAGCCTACCGCAAGCAACCTGACATGCACCTTCCCTAACCCCCAAGAGACCGCGCCAGCGGAAAGGGGTCAAGGGGCGATGCCCCTTGTGGGGTGCAGGGGTGAAACCCCTGCGCAGGTCTGGGCGGCAGCCCAGCGCAACACGTTAAATCCATCAAAAAGGAACCGGAAAAAGCGTGAGTTTCCCAGCAGACGACGCAGTTCGTCCGCGCCGGAAACGGCAGGTTCCTTGGCCTGCACCAGGAACGACCTCCCCCCCACTCTGCCCCCCTCCTAAGAAGGGGCCTGCGAATCGTCCCCCCCCCCCACGATTTCCGCATCCTGAGGAAGCGGCCATTTGACCGCTTCCCTTTTTTGTATGCATTTGTATGATTTGGCAAAATGACGGACATTTTCTCCAATATGCAATTTCCATGCTGCTGTTTTCGGCAAATACTGCCCGAATTTCGCGCCAAGATGCAGGATTCCTGATGGAATATTGCATTTTATTCGTTTTTCGCTTGATTTATCCCCGCTGTGCCAGTATAATAGGGGACGTACTTACCGTAATCCTGCATGACGGCGCAAGGGCGCGCCCCTGGGAAGGGGGCCACCATGCCGCCCCTGATGCAGGCATCTATGAATATTCTTGCAGGAGGAAACCTTCAATGCAGCTGAACATCTCCCACCGTGCCGCCAATATCGCCCCCTCTCCCACCCTGGCCATCGACGCCCGCGCCAAGGAAATGCGCGCCGCCGGTCTGGACGTGGTGGGCTTCGGCGCGGGTGAGCCGGACTTTCCCACCCCCGCCTATATCTGCGATGCCGCCAAGGAAGCCCTCGACATGGGCCTGACCCGCTACACCCCCGCTGCCGGCACCAAGGAGCTGCGCAAGGCCATCTGCGAGAAGCTCCGCAAGGACAACGATATGACCTATATCTACGGTGATATCCTCGTGTCCAACGGCGCAAAGCACAGCCTGTACACCATTTTCCAGGCCATTCTCGATCCCGGTGACGAGGTGCTGATTCCCACGCCCTGCTGGGTGTCCTATCCGGAAATGGTGCGCATGGCCGGCGGCGTGCCGGTGTTCATCCCCTCGGATGAGAGCACCGACTTCATCCCCACCAACCAGGCCATTGCCAGCCGCGTGACCCGCCGCACCAAGGCCATCATCATCACCAGCCCCTCCAACCCCAACGGCAGCGTGTGGAGCCGGGAACAATTGCAGTTTGTAGCCGACCTGGCGGTGAGCCATCCCTTCTATGTGGTCAGCGATGAGATTTATGAGAAGCTGATTTACGATGGCCGCAAGCATCTGTCCATTGCGCAGCTGGGCGAGCAAATCAAGAGCCAGACCTTCCTGGTCAACGGCATGTCCAAGGCCTATGCCATGACCGGCTGGCGCATCGGCTATGTGGCTGGCCCCCGTCATGAAATTGCTGCCATGGCGAACTTCCAGTCCCAGGCCACGTCCAACCCCAACTCCATCGCCCAGTACGCCGCCATGAAGGCCCTGCAGGGCGACCAGAGCTGCGTGGATGAGATGGTGGCGGAGTTCCAGAAGCGGCGCGATGTGATGGTGGAGCGCATCAACAGCATTCCCGGCCTGTCCTGCCGCAAGCCCGCGGGCGCGTTCTACATCATGATGAACATCAAGGAGCTGCTGGGCCGCAGCTACAACGGCCGCACGCTGGAATCCTCGCTGGATTTCGCGGAGCTGCTGCTGGCGGAGAAGCAGGTGGCCGTGGTGCCCGGTGTAGCCTTCGAGGCCGAGGGCTACTGCCGCCTGAGCTACGCTGTGAGCCTGGAGAACATCAACAAGGGTCTGGACCGCATTGAGGCATTCGTGAACTCGCTGGACTGATGCCGCACGCATGATGAACACACCGGGAGGAATCGTCTATGCTCAGCTACGACCCACGGAACAACCTGCTGATGCAGTCCAAGTACCGCTATGAATTGCAGGACGTGCAGGAGCCGAACCTTTATCGGGAAATCTACGATTATCACTCCATCCCCAAGGTTGCCTTCAACATGCGCCATGTGCCGGAGGAAATGCCTTCGGAAATCTGGATGACCGACACCACCTTCCGCGACGGACAGCAGTCCGTCAGCCCCTTCACGGTGGATCAAATTGTGCATCTGTTCAAGCTGATGCACCGTCTGGGCGGCCCCAAGGGTCTGGTGCGGCAGAGTGAGTTCTTCGTCTACACGGAGAAGGACAAGGCCGCGCTGCATGCCTGTCAGGATTTGGGCTTTGAGTTCCCGGAAATCACCACCTGGATTCGCGCCAATGAGAAGGACTTTGAGCTGGTCAAGCAGGCCGGCGTGAAGGAAACCGGCGTGCTGGTCTCCTGTTCGGACTACCACATTTTCAACAAGATGCACCTGACCCGTAGCCAGGCCATGGACAAGTATCTGGGCATTGTGAAAGCTGCGCTGTCCCGGGGTATCAAGCCCCGCTGCCACTTTGAGGATATCACCCGTGCGGACTTCTACGGCTTCGTGCTGCCCTTCGCGGAGAAATTGATGGAGCTGGCGGAGGAATCCGGCATTCCCATCAAGATTCGCGCCTGCGACACCATGGGCTTTGGCGTGCATTATTACGGTGCAGCCCTGCCACGCTCCGTCCCGGGCATCATCTACGGCCTGCATCACTATGCGCAGGTTCCCTCGGAGCAGCTGGAATGGCATGGGCACAATGACTTCTACAAGGTGGTATCCAATGCCGGTACGGCGTGGATGTACGGCTGTTCCTCCATCAACTGCTCGCTGCTGGGCCTGGGTGAGCGCACGGGCAACTGCCCGCTGGAGGCCATGGCGGTGGAGTATGCGTCCCTGCGCGGCACGCTGGACGGCATGGATTTGACGGCGGTCACGGAGATTGCCGACTACATGGAGCGCAACATCGGTCTGGAAATCAGCCCTCGTCAGCCCTTTGTGGGCCGTCACTTCAACGTGACCCGTGCGGGCATTCACGCCGACGGTCTGCTCAAGAATGAGGAAATCTACAACATTTTCGACACGGCGGCCCTGCTGAACCGTCCCGCGCTGGTGGCGGTGGATGCGACCAGCGGTCTGGCGGGTGTGGCGCACTGGCTGAACAGCTATTTCCGGCTGACGGGCGATCATGTGATTGCCAAGACCGACCCGCTTGTGCATGCCGTGCGTGAGAAGGTGGACGAGCTGTACGCGCAGGGCCGCAACACGGTCATGGGCGATGAGGAATTGGAGCTGCTTGTACGCGACGCCGACTGGGATCGTTACGAGCGTCTGTTGTTCCACAAGAGCCACTAACCTCCAAGGAACCGCGCCAGCGTAAAAGGGGTCAAGGGGCATCGCCCCTTGACCCCTTCCCGCTGGCGCGTTCCCTTGGAGGGGTCAGTGGGTGGCGGCTTTGCGCAGGGACAGGAACAGAAGCACGATGCCTACGCCGGTCAGGATATGCCCGATGCCGGCCACGCCGGAAATCGCCGCAGACATGCCCCGGCTCAGGGGCAGGCACAGCACCTCGGTCACGCCGCGCACCAGCAGCATCACCGCCATCAGCGGTACGCCGATGTTGTATGTCCACAGGAAGGCCCGGAAGCTCTTTTGCCCCTGCACGGGCAGCCGGTCAGCCAGCAGCGCGACCAGCAGGAACATCACCATGCCCAGCAGCAGCAGATGTCCATGCACCTTGCCCAGCGCGGTAACGCCGGTAAAGCCATTGAACTTGGTGAACTCCCGGTAGAACACGCCCCCTGCCATCCCCGCGATGGCATAGGCAAGGGATACATCCAGCATCTTTTTCACAGGAACCTCTCCTTTCTCATGGCCTGGAAGCCAATCAGCACGGTCCATACATACGCGCAGGTCTTGGGAACCATCAGCATGCCCACCATCGGCACCGCGTCCGCAAACAGCACCACGGGGATGTAGCAGGCAAAGCTCAGCACCACCGTCAGCCACAGGAAGCGGAAGAGCCTGTCCTGTCTGTCCCTCGCGCTGCGGTAGAACAGCACGACAATCAGCGCACCCAGCAGGGCAAAGGGAATATTGCGGTATATGCCCCAGCTCAGCGGCGCATTCGCGCTCGTCCAGGCATTCTGCGGCATCAGGCACAGCAGCACCCGCAGTGCCGCCAGCACCCACACTGCCGCCGTCACGCCCTGCTGCTCCTGTACCTGATATCGGCTGCGCCAGACGTAGTACAGCAGCACATAGAAGGCCGTCATGGTCACGGAGGTAATGAGCTTGCCCATGCCCAAGGCTGTCGTGTAGCTTGCCAGCCCGGTGGTGCACAGGGCCACCGCCCGGGTGATGAGGTGGAACGCATCGCCGCAGCCCAGCGTCACCGCCATGATGCCAAAGAGCAGATACTGCTTCCGGCCCCGGCTGTCGCGAATCATCAGGATGCCCAGGGTTATGACTGTCACCAGATAGACCGCATCAAACAGTGTTTCAAAGATTGCCTGCATCGGTATGCTCCTCCCTGATACTTTGCGCGCGGGGACAGCCCCCGCCGAGAATCCTCCGCAGGGCTTCTGCCAGCACGCTGCCATCCTCTGCCTGCTTCATCAGCAGGATCAGGATGTTGTCCAGCGTCATGTCCGCCAGAGCCTGCGCTGTCAGCGGCGCAGCAAGGTCTGCCTGCGCTGCGGCCGGGTCGGCTTGCAGAGCGGCCAGCAGGCCTTCCCGCATGTGCGCCAGCTGACGCTCCATGACACTCTGTCCCTCGCCGCGCCGGGAATGGGCAATGGCCATGGAATGCTCCGTCAGGAATCCCGGATAGGCCGCCGCGCCCCGGCGTGCGCAGGCGTACAGCTCCATCACATAGTCCGGGAAGGACAAGGGCTGGACACGGCAGCCCATGGGATGGAAGATATCCTGCCAGACGCTCTCCACGGCGGCAATGAGCAGCTCATCCTTGTCCGCATAATAGTTGTACAGCGTCCCAAGAGCCACGCCGCACCTGCCCGCAACGCTGCGCATGTTGACGGCCTGCAAGCCTTCCTCTGCCGCAATGCGCCTGCATGCCTGCAAAATGTCCGCTCTGGATGTTGCACCCGTTTTCGTGCCGCATCCCCCCTTGCAGCAGAATATGAACAATGTTCATTATAAATGCCCTGCACCGCCTTTGTCAAGCATGCCGGGCCCAAACCCGCCAAAAGGGAATGCGCCAGCGAAAAGGAGCAAGGCACGATGCCCTCCCTTTTCGCTGGCGCGATTTCTTGGGGATTACCATTCGTCAAAGATGCCGCCCTCCAGCGCGTTTCGTGCCGCGAGGATATAGCGGCTGGTGTCCAATGGGTCAACGCCACGGCGGGGAGCGGTGCAGCCCAGCTCCAGCGGGCAGTCCCGGTAGCCCATCAACCTCGCGCTCATGCCGCCGCGTCCGCCTGTGATGGCCGCCAGGGTTGCCGCATACATGACACTCCCCTGCACCGGCACCTCTGCCCGCAGGATGACCCGATCCTCGTCCGTGCGCGTGTCAGTCACCGTGCCGCGCATCTGCGCCACATCGCTCATCACGCGGCCTACGCATTCCGGGGGCAGCATGAAGGTCACGTCCAGCACCGGCTCCAGCAGCGTACTTCCGCCCCGGGCCAGTCCGTCATGAATGCCCATGGGCGTGGCCACAATGAAGTCCAGCGGATGGGTATGGAAAATGTGATGATTGCCCCCCATCAGGGTGATGCGCACATCCGTCACCGGCCAGCCCAGCCGCCCCTGCGACAGGGCCATGGGCAACGCCTGCTCCACCTGATGCTGATAGGCCGGTGCAATGTCCTTCACCGGTGCGCAGGAGGTGAACACCACGCCGCTGCCCCGCTCACCCGGCTCGATATAGAACTCCATCACTGCCCAGCAGGGCTTGGGCACCACATACGCCACAAAGCCCTGCGCGGCCTTGGCGATGGTTTCCCGGTACAGCACCGTCGGCTCGGAAAAATGCACCTTCAGGCCGAAACGGGTATCCAGCAGCTCCTGCAAAATTTCCAGCTGAATCATGCCCATGACGTGCAGCTGCAATTCGTTGAGCCGCCGGGCGTAATGGGCTTGCAGCAGCGGGTCCTCTCCTGCCAGTGTTTCGCAGGCCACGCGCAGGGCCTGCATGTCCTCGGGCCTGTCGGGAATCACCTGCACGGTGATGAGCGGCGTGCGCAGGGTTCCGGGCATCACGCGTCGGGGCAGCAGGGCTTCATCCCCCAGCACATGGCCGATGCCCACATCCCCCAAACCGTACACCACGCCGATTTCCCCAGCCGCGAGCGTGCCGGCATCCTGCCCGTCCACGGAGCGAATTTGCGTCACCTTCCGCTGCACCCAGCGGGTTTCGCCCGTCACAGGGTCAACGCCTGCGGGCAGGGTCAGGGCTTCCCGGTTTTCCAGATGGCCGCTGTACAGCCGCAGCCACACACCCCGGCCCAGCAGCCTGTCCTGCCCCGCGGCGAAGGCCACGCCGCACAGGGCGTCCCCGCCCGCATCCGGGCTGGGCAGGTGCGCAAGGATGGCATCCAGCACGGCTTCCACGCCGGTGTCCTTCAGGGCGGAGCCTTGCAGCACCGGGTAGACCTCGCCCTGCCGGGCCAGCGCGGCGAATTTCTCCCGCACAAGGGCCGGGGCGATGGCTTCCCCCAGCAAATACTGCTCCAGCAGTTCGTCCTCGGTCATGCACACGGCCTCGGTCATGGCATCCATGTCCGTGATATCGACGGCCTTGTCCGACAGACGGCGGTGGATTTGATGCAGCGCACGGGCAGGGTCGGCACCCTCCTGGTCGGTCTTGTTGATGAACATCACCATGGGGATGTTTTCCCGGGACAGGGCGGCAAAGAGCGTTTCCGTTTGCGGCTGCACGCCTTCCCGGGCGCAAACCACCATCACGGCACCGTCCAGGGCCCACAGGGAACGCTCCACCTCGGCGGTGAAGTCCACATGGCCCGGGGTGTCAATCAGGTTCACGTCCACGCCCCGCCAGGTCAGGCGAACGCAGCTGGCTTTGACAGAGATACCCCGCCGCCGCTCCACGGGCAGGCTGTCGGTGCGGGTGGTGCCGCTGTCCACGCTCCCCGCCTGCCGAATGACGCCTGCGTGGCGCAGGAGCTGCTCGGTCAGGGTGGTCTTGCCTGCGTCCACATGGGCGAATACGCCGATGTTGCGCAGCGGCCTGTCAGCCATGGCTCTCGCTCCCTTCCTGATGATGAACGGCTTCCGGCACCCACCGGGGAGGCAGGGCCGGACAGCCCATGCGGGCCTTGGCGGCACGAAGCTCCACATAGCAGCCGCACAGGGCGCACATGCCGCTGCGTAGCGCGTCGCAGGCGCGGCATTGGGCAAGCCGCCTTTGCTGTTCCTCCTGGGATGCCCGCTGCTGTTCAGGGAGCAGGGCAATCAAATCCCGGATACTGGAAGCCAGCGTTGCCTGGGAGGGCATGTCCTCCAGCAGGCAACGCCGGCAGAATGGTTTGGTTTCCGTCATGAACTTCTCCGTCAGAAGGTCAGGAAATAGACCGCCGCGTCATGGGCAGGCAGTGTCACGGCAAGGCCGTTGACGGCGGCTTCCTCCCGGCCCGTCCACAGCTCCCGGGCATGGGCAACGCCGCCGGGCAGCTTCGCCGCGTCCACACGCACCTCGCGCTCCTCATCAGACAGGTTGAACAGGGCGCAATACACGCCCGTGCCATCCTGCCGGGGGGCCAGCCAGACGCTTTCGCTGTCCGTGGTGGTCAGCGGATGGCCGCAGAAGCTCTCCTTGCCGATGGCCAGCACATCCCCATTGGTCAGCAGGGACAGGGTGAAGGCATCGTTCTTGGTCATTTCGCCGCCCATCATCAGGGGGGAGCGCATCATGGGCCACAGGGTCATCATGGTGCGCTGCTCCGCCGGGGTGAAGCGCGTCCATTCATCCGGACTGTTGCACTGGCGCAGGGCACCCAGGGGCAGCATGTCCGCATCCGGCCAGTGACCCGGCGCAGCGTGGACGCACCACTTTTCCGCCCGCTCGAACATGGCCTTGAGCTGCGCCCAGCCATCCCAGAAGTCATCGGTGATGCGCCACATGTTGGCGTACTTTTTCAGATGCTCGGCCTGTTCGATGGGCGCGGGGCCGGGGGACAGGCTCAGCACCATGTCCCGCCCGCAGCCGCGCACCGCCTCGGAAATGACCTCAATTTCCCGCTGGCAGTGAGGGTATTCCCGGGCGATGTCATCGCACTTGATGAAGTCCACGCCCCAGTGCGCGTACAGCTCAAAAATGCTGGCATAGTAGTCCCTGGCTGCCTGCGTCTGGCACTTGAGGCCGTACATATCCGGGTTCCAGGTGCAGATGCTGTTGGGGTTCGCCGCCTGATGGCACCCGTACGCGCTGCCCTTGATGGGCAGATGTTGGTGGGCCGCCATGCGGGGCATGCCACGCATGATGTGGATGCCGAATTTCAGCCCCAGACCATGCACATAGTCCGCCAGCGGCTTGAAGCCCTGACCGTCCGCCGCGCTGGGGAAGCGGTTCGCCGCAGGAACCAGGCGGCCCCATTCATCCATGCACAGGGGCGCGAAGGACTCATAATCATGGTTGAGGGCCGTGGGCTGATACCACTGGATATCCACCACCACATACTCCCAGCCGTAGGGCTTCAAATACTTGGCCATGTACTCGGCGTTTTGGCGCACCTGCGCTTCATTCACCGCCGCACCGTAGCAGTCCCAGCTGTTCCAGCCCATGGGGGGCGTCTGTGCAATCATGGGTGTGTCCTCCTTCACTTCAGGGTGATGGCCGCCACGCAGCAGGGGGGCAGCTCCACAACGGCCTCGCCGTCACGCAGGCAGCAGCCGGTGAAGTCCTCCACCGCCAGCGGGGCCGCGTCAAAGTCGTTGTACTGGTCCATGGCACCCTGGAGAATGCGGCCGGCAATCTCCTTCGCCGCAATGCCCTTGACGGTGACGCTCACCGGCGCATCGGCGGAGAGGTTCGCCAGGGTGAGGGTGGTCACGCCATCCTTGACGGAGGCAGAGGCCGTCACCTGCGGCATCATCCAGTCGTCATCGCCCACCTGCTCGGCATCCACGAAGCAGTCGATTTCCTGCGCGTCCTGATGGGCCTTGTACAGGTCGAAAACATGGTAGGTGGGGGTCAGCACCATCTTGTCGCCCTCGGTGAGGATGACAGCCTGCAGCACGTTGACCGTCTGGGCCAGGTTGGCCATGACTACGCGGTCACAGTGATGGTTGAAGATGTTCAGGGTGATGGCGGCCACCAACGCGTCACGCATGGTGTTCTGCTGATAGAGGAAGCCGGGGTTCGTGCCGGGCTCCACGTCGTACCAGGTGCCCCACTCGTCCACAATCAGGCCGACCTTCTTCTTGGGGTCGTAACGCTCCATGATGGCAATGTGGCCGCTGACAATCTCGTCCATGCGGGCAGCCTTGCCCAGCGTCTTGTAGAACTCGGACACGGTGAAGTCCGTGGAACTGCCCTTGTGCTTCCAGTCGCCGCTGCACACGGTGTAATAGTGCATGGTGATGGCATTCATGTAGCGGCCTGCCCGCTCCATCAGCACTTCCATCCACTCGTAGTCATCCTCGCTGGGGCCGCAGGCAATCTTGAAGAGCTTGTCATCGCCATACTGACGGCAGAAGGTCTGATACCGGCGGTACTCATCGGCGTAATACTCCGGGCGCATATTGCCGCCGCAGCCCCAGCTCTCGTTGCCCACGCCCCAGTACTTGACGTGCCAGGGCTCCTTGCGGCCATTGGCCCAACGCTTCTGTACCACGGTGGAATCGCCTGCGCTGTTGAGGTACTCCACCCATTCGGCCATTTCGCGCACCGTGCCGCTGCCCACATTGGCATTGATGTAGGGCTCGCAGCCCAGCTGCGCGCACAGCTCCAGGAACTCATGGGTGCCGAAGGAGTTGTCCTCCACCACGCCACCCCAGTTGGTATTGACCATGCGCTTGCGGCTCTCCTTGGGGCCGATGCCGTCCTCCCAGTGGTATTCATCGGCAAAGCAGCCGCCAGGCCAGCGCAGCACCGGCACGCCAATCTTCTTGAGGGCATTCACCACATCGGTGCGCATGCCCTTCTCATTGGGGATGGGGCTGTCCTCGCCCACATACAGGCCCTGATAAATGCACCGTCCCAGATGCTCGGCAAAGTGACCGTAGATGTTGCGGTTGATTTTGCCCTTGCTCCGGGCCTGGTTCAAGGTAATAACTGCCATGCTGTTTCTCCTTTCAGTGACGGGGCCTTCTGACCGGCTCCACGCCGCTGTTCATGATTCGCGCTGAGCGGGACAACTCCTGCCCGCTCAGCGCAATCATGGAATATTTTTTCACACGCTGGCTCACAGACCCACGAAGGCATCCGTCCCGTGCATGCGAATCCGGGCGTGACCATCGGCGGACACATCATCGCCGCCAGCCATGAAGCAGGCCGTCACATTCATCAGCGTCACAGTGCAGGGCTTGCCGTCCGTCACATGCAGGCTGTAGCCCTCTGCGGTATGCCGGACGGTCAGCTTGGCCTCCTCCTGACCATCCATGCCGCAGATGATGCAGGTGGCCTTTTGCCCTTCCTCCAGCGCATAGACCCGGTAATCCACATCCTGCGCGTAGTCGTACTGCACGGTGTCCTCATGCGCACCCACGGGAATGATGCTCCCCGGACGCACATAGAGCGGCAGGCTCATGTAGTCGTGATACTCCCGAATCCAGCGGCCACCCTGCTTCTCCTCGCCGGTGAGCAGGCTCGTCCAGCGGCCCTCGGGCAGGTAATACTCCGCCATGCCCTGCTCGTTGAAGATGGGCGCGATGAGCAGGCTGTCGCCCAGCATGTACTGCGTGGACAGGCCTGCGCAGGCCCGTTCCTCGGGGAATTCCAGGGGCATCATGCGCATCATGGGCACGCCCGTGCGATTGGTCAGCACCGCCTGACGGTACAGGTAAGGCATCAGGCTGTACTTCAGGCAGGTGAAGCGGCGCAGCACGTCCACGGCTTCCTCATCGTAGAGCCACGGCACGCGGTAGCTGCCGGAGCCATGGAGCCGGGAATGGGTGGACAAAAGGCCGAAAGCGCACCAACGCTTGTACACATCCGCCGTGGAGGTGCGCTCGAAGCCGCCGATATCGTGGCTCCAGAACCCGAAGCCCGAGCTGGTCAGCGACAGGCCGCCCCGTAGGGTCTGCTCCATGGCCACATAGCTGCTCCAGCAGTCGCCGCCCCAGTGGACGGGGAACTTCTGCCCGCCCGCCGTGGCCGACCGGGCAAAGAGCACCGCTTCCTCCTTGCCGCGCTTGCGCACGATGGTGTCGTAGACGGTCTTGTTGTACAGGTAGGTGTAGTAGTTATGCATCAGCTCCGGGTCCTGACCGCTGTAATACACGCAGTCGGTGGGGATGCGCTCGCCAAAGTCCGTCTTGAAGCAGTCCACGCCCATGTCCAGCAGCCGCTCCAGCTGTGCGGCGTACCACTTGCAGGCTTCGGGGTTGGTGAAGTCCACAATCGCCAGACCCGACTGCCACATATCCCACTGCCACACATCGCCGTTGGGCCGCTTGAGGAAATAGCCCTTCTCCATGCCCTCGGCAAAGAGGTGGGATTCCTGGCCCACATAGCTGTTGAGCCACACGCAGATTTTCAATCCCTTGCTCTTGAGGCGGCGCAGCATGCCCTCCGGGTCGGGGAACACTGCCGGATCCCACAGGAAATCACACCAGTGGAACGCCCGCATCCAGAAGCAGTCGAAATGGAACACCGACAGGGGAATCCCGCGCTCCATCATCCCGTCCACAAAGCTGTTGACCGTTGCTTCATCATAATTGGTGGTGAAGGAGGTGGACAGCCACAGTCCGAACGTCCACGCCGGGGGCAGGGAGGGATGGCCGGTGATGTCCGTGTAGCGGCGCAGGGCGTCCTTCATGGTGGGGCCGCCGATGAGGAAGAAGTCCAGCATCTCCCCCTTGACGGTGAAGGACACCTTCGACACCATCTCGCTGCCCACCTCAAAGGACACCCGCTCCGGGTGATTGACGAACACGCCATAGCCCTTGCTGGACAGATAGAAGGGAATATTCTTGTACGCCTGCTGGGTGGAGGTGCCACCGTCCTCGTTCCAGATGTCGATACTTTGACCGTTCTTGGCCAGCGGGCCGAAGCGTTCGCCCAGGCCGTAAATCAGCTCGCCCACGTCCATGTCCAGCTGGCCCCGCATGTACGCGTCGCCCGGGCCCTTGTCATAGTAGTAGCCGTGCCAGTCGGGCTTGACATAGGCCAAATCCTTTTCGCCGCTGGTGGTCAGCCTACGCTCACCCTGCCAGAAGGTCATCACGCCACTGGCCCGGTCAATCTCCACGCGGGTGCTGCCGCTGGATACGGTGATGGTCGTGTCGGTTTCTTCCGCCCGGAACAGGCCGTCCTGGGCTTCCTCCAGCTCAAAGGCCGGGCCGCGGTACTTCACGCCGGCATGGTGGTGGGTCTTGATGCGCAGCACCTCGGGATAGGGTGCGGTGATTTCCATGGTCAGAATCACGCCGTCCATGGTATCGCCGCGCTGGCGCACGGGACGGGTGGTGATGCACAGGACAGCCTTGTCCGCTTCCACACGGGCGGTGTACACCTGAATCGGGGAGAACAGCTGGATACCCTCCTGGGACAGCCAGCAGCCGTTGCTGAATTTCATCGCATGAATCTCCTTTCTTGTTGTGGGCACAGGGCTTGCTTCATGGTGCGCCATCCTCGGTGCGGCCCTTGGCAGGCACATCACGCTGATGGCGGAATTGCAGGGGTGTCACGCCGAATTCCTCCCGGAAGCGGCGGACAAAGCTGCTCACATCGTTGTAGCCGCACTGCCGAGCCACCTCCATCACGGGCAGCTGCGTCTGCATGAGCAGGGCACGGGCCTGGGTCAGACGGCTGAGGGTCACATACTGCATGGGCCGCATGCCCACGCACCGGCTGAAATGGCTGGACAGGCACCCCGGGCTGACGTGATAGCGTCGGGCCAGCTCCTGCAGGGAGAAGGGCTGGGCAAAGCTGCGGTCCAGCTCGTCCAGAATGTCCCCCATGGGCAGGAAGGCATCCCCGCTTTCTCCGAGGAACATGTCGGGCCGCTTCTCCCGGGCAAAGAGCAGAATCAGCGTCAGCAGGGCCTCCACCTGTTCCTCCATCAGCGGGCCGGAACGCTCCGATACCGCCTGCAGCAGCGCGAAGCAGGTATCAAAACGCGGCTTGTCCTCCCCCGTTTCCAGCACATAGGGGAAGTGGTCACGCCGGAAGCGGAACACCGACATCAAATGCGTATCCTGCCGGAAGGCCTGCAATTGCATGGGCGGAATGAGCAGATAGTACCGCCGGTAGACCGAGTCGCACAGATGCGTGGCATGCTCGTCAAACTGGTTGAGGAACACCAGCGAACCGGCCTCCACCGTCCGCTCCCGTCCCCTGACTGTCAGGCGCACGGCACCCTCCAGTACATACAGCAGCTCATAGTACACATGCGTATGGGCCTGATGAAACGTGGGCTGCTCGCTGTAAACCATTTTGAAGGGCATGCTTTCCCTCCTGACAAGTCGATTTTCCATATTTCCATGTCTGTCGTGCCGGTTCACTCACTTGCTTTCATTTTATCATAGAATCAGCAAGAGCGCAAGGAGGTTGTCGCCTGATGCAACATGAAACCTTCCATTATCCGACCCTTGAAGCCCTGCGCACCGCTGCCGCGCAGGTGCATGCCGATTTGCCCCTGACCGAGGATGTATCCCCGCTGTTCCAGCCCCTGTCCCTTGGGGGAAAGACCGCGCCCAACCGCATCGCCTTCCAGCCCATGGAGGGCACCGACGGCACCGAGGATGGCGCGCCGGGTGCGCTGACCATCCGCCGCTATGAGCGGTTCGCCCAGGCAGGCCCGGGGCTGATTTGGTTCGAGGCCGTGGCCACCGTGCCGGAGGGCCGTGCCAGTGCGCACCAATTGGCCCTCACGGAGCAAAACCTGGATGCCTTCAAGCGGCTGACCGACAACATCCGCGAAACCTGCCTGAAGCACAACGGCTACGCGCCTGTGCTGGTCATGCAAGCCACCAACAGCGGCCGCTACTCGAAGCCCCACGGCTACCCGGAACCGCTCATTGCCTACAACTGCCCCCCGCTGGAGGACACGCCCCTGCCCAAGGAACGCATCGTGTCCGATGATGACCTGCACCGCTACGAGGCCGCCTATGAGCGGATGGCACGGCTGTGCCAGCAGGCAGGCTTTGACGGCATGGACGTGAAGTGCTGCCACCGCT
>JBJEUL010000075.1:0-6088 GCA_051883835.1 Aristaeellaceae bacterium | reverse complement strand
GCCCCTGCACCCCGCCAGAGGGGCATTGCCCCTCTGGACTCCCTTTCGGGGGGCCGTTACTTCGCCGTCCTCTTGCAGGGGTCACGGTGCGCGGGGGGCGCACCGCGACGCGGAACAGGCGGCACAGGGATGGTTGACAGGGAGATGGGCTGGGTGGTAAAGTGATAAAAAAGGGGGGCTGGGATTTGGCTACTTGGGTTACGGGAGGATTGCTGCTGCTGGCTGTGGTGGGAGCGGTGGTGAAGCTTGTGCGGGACAAGCGCAATGGCAAGGGCTGCTGCGGGGGCAACTGCTCGCACTGCAAGGGGTGCAGATGATGTCACGTTCCAGCAGAATGGACGTACAACCGCTGCTTCATCTATAAACGTCATGCTTTCACGGTGTCGCGACCACATCCGAACGGCAAACAACGCCCGCCGAGCGCACGAAGCCCGGCGGGCGTTTCCAATCCCAGCGAAACATGTTGGATGAGGTCGCGCCTGGTGCAGTCCCCGGAACCTGCCGTTTCCGACGCGGACGAACTGCGTCGTCGGCTTGGAAACTTACGTTTTTTCCTTTCCCTTTGGAATGATTGAACGTGTTGCACTGGGCTGCCGCCCAGACCTGCGCAGGGGTTTCACCCCTGCACCCCACAAGGGGCATCGCCCCTTGACCCCTTTCCGCTGGCGCGTTCCCTTGGAGGGGGCTGTTAGAAGGGGCAGGTGTCCCAGTTGCGGCTGGTTTGCCGCTGGAACCAGACCTCGTCGCAGTAGTCCAGCAGGGCCAGCCAGTCATCCTCTCCAAAGGCGTGTCCGCCCGGGCGGAAATGCGCCGTGCTGCGCCCGCCCAGCAGGTCAAAGGCAGGCTGCGCGGCCCGCCAGGTCAGGGCCGTGCCGCGGGGGTTCGACCAGGCATCGTCAATGCCATCGCTGGTGAACAGATTCCGCGGCGCGATGAGGGCCTTGAGGGTATGGCTGTCGAAGGGGAAATCCTGCTCCAGGCCCATCTGCGTAGGGTCATCCGGACGCTGCCAGCGGGCGAAACGCTTTGTCCACCATTGGGGGAACACTGACCCGATGCGGCCCATGGATTCCACCCTCGTCACGTCCTGACAGAAGCCCTCCCTGTCCCCCAGATAGCGGAAGCAGCCGCAGCCCCCCGCGCCGGCGCAAATGGGGGCGCAGATGCTGAACCGTTCATCAAAGATACCCGCCGCCAGCGCGGTCTTGCCGCCCCGGGAGAAGCCTGTGCAGCACAGCCTGTCTGCATCCACATCCTCCCGGGTGAGCAGGTAGTCCGCCAAACGGGACTGTGCCCATGCCCAGACCCGGATGGCACCCCAGTCATAGCCGGGATAGGCATCGTAGACAGCCCGGACGCCGGGCTTTTCATCCTCAGCCACCTGCTCCCGGTCAAAGCGGGCAATGAGATAGCCCCGCTGCGCCACGGCCTGCTCGTAGGGACAGCAGTCAAAGGCATTCCCGCCGAACTGGTTCCATGTAATGGCCGGATGCTTGCCCGGCGTGCAGGGCACATACACCTCCGCCAGAAAGGACAATGCCAGCTCCGGGCCGTAATGGACGCGCACGGTTTCGTGCCTGCCCCGGCCCTGCCACAGGGTTTCGCTGGCGATGACCTCGCCCCGCACCTCGCCGCCCTCCGGGGCGTGGCCGTACAGGCAGTCCTCAGCCAGAGCCACCCAGGCCCGGCGTTGCGTTGCCCATGTGGGCCAGGGCTTCAATTGCAAATCAGGTAAATCAAAGGTCATGATGCTACCTCTTTTCCTTGTTGATGATAGAAACGTGCTGCGCTGGGCTGCCGCCCAGACCTGCGCAGGGGCGTTGCCCCTGCACCCCACAAGGGGCATCGCCCCTTGACCCCTTCGACGCTGGCGCGATTCCTTGGAGATGGGTGGGTCAGTTAGAGCGGCTGGAGAGGGTTTCTGCCGCATCGCCGTGGGAGTAATGCAGCACCGGTGCGCTGCTCGTCAGGCCCTCCACGCGCAGGGTTTGGATGCGGCCATCCCGCAGCGTCACGCGGACGGTATCCGCATCGGGGGCCTCGACAGCTGCGACCATAGCTTCCGCTTCGTAGGGTTCCACCACGGTGATGAACCGTGCCGTCCTGCCCCGGGTTTGGATGGCGTAGGTGCGCCGCCGCTGTTCCTCGTCCCCGGGGAAGGCATCCGCGCCCAGCTCCGCATGCAGCCGGACAGCCTGCAAGCCCCGCAGGTCGATGGTCAGCACGGCCTCCTGATGATGATCCATGGGGCTGACCGGGATGGCATCCGGCATTTCCTGCCCGCAGAGCAGCACCCGGCCGCCCTCGTAGTCCCGGCCCAGGCCGTGGCCTTCATCCACATTGGCCCGCGCCATGGGCAGTTGGGACAGGCGCAGCGCGGAGCCGTCTGCCAGCGTCAGCACCGCGTCCCCCAGAAACAGCCCCTGCTTGCTGTCGAAGGGATCAAGCTGCTCGGTGAGCAGGGGCGGGCAGGTCAGGCGCAGCGTCAGGGCAGATGCGCCGGTCACATCGCAGTCGATGACCTCCGTGCAGCCCAGCCATGCGCCGAAATCGCCCTGCGCCACGCACTGGCCGTCCGTCTCCACGGCGTAGCGGACAGGAATGTACATGTGATGATCCTCTGCCACCAGGCCCAGCACCTGATGGTTCTCTCTGGGCCATGCGGCATGCACGTCCATGCACAGCAGGCCCGGCTCGTTACGCTCGCTGCGCGTGCCGCGCAAATCCTCCCCCGGCCCGAACACCGTGCAGAAATGGGCGCAGGTGGTGCCGGCAGCGTCGAAGTGCTGGCAGTCGGTGATAAACTGCGCATCACCGAGGGGGTCATCGGAGAAGCGGCGGGTATGCCCTGCGGCCTGCACAGGCCCTGTCAGACCCCGGAAGCCCTTGATTTGGAACAGGTTGCTGAAGCGATGCTCCTCGCTGCCGCCAAGCGCATCGAACAGGACGATATAATCTTCCGTCACCGCCATCAGGCGGCGGGTGGCGATGGGCTCGGTATAGCCCGTCACCTGCCCGAAGGCGGGAGCGTTGTCCGGGGAACGCAGGGTGCAGCCGTTAAAGCGGCAGCGTTCCTCCAGCGATTCATGCACATCGTAGACCATGCCGCCGTAGGGCGGATAGCTCCATGTGACCTCCGTTTCCACGCAGGCGGCCTGCACATGCCGTCCCTGGGCAAACAGCGTCAGACGGCTGTCGGCCACGTTTTGATGCTTCTCATCCACGGCCACCATGTTCTTGGTCATGGAATTCTGCACATAAAATTTGTACATGAAATGGGGATAGCCCCACCAGACGCACTCGGGATTGAAGAAGGAGCGTCCATAGCGCATCACGGACAGCAGGCTTGCCCTGTCGAAATGCCCGTGGGCACCGCCGTGGGAGCCGTAGCGCAGCACAGCTTGCAGCTGCTCGGTATCCTTTCTGCCCGGGGCGGCAGAGCGCAGCATGGCAATGCCGATATTGTCCGAGCAGGCGGCGCGGGGCAGGACAGGAACCGCTTCCTCCGGGAGATTCTCCACGCCGAACACGCAATCCTGCATGGTCATCTGCCGGATGACCGGGATATAGCGGGCATCGTGATAATAATGGTAGGCCAATTCATAGGTGGAGCCGAAATGCACGCCCTCCAGCATGCGCTCATAGCTGTCGCAGATGCCGAAGATGACCCCCCGGCTGTCCAGATACGGCAAGGGCGCATCCAGAATATCCTTGATGCTGATGCCCATCCGGCTGATACCGCCCCGGCGTTCCCTGTCCATATCGAAGTTCGGCGGCTCCTTCTGCCCCATCCACACCGCATCGGTGAAAGGGCTGAGGGACACCGGGAAGGCGGTATGAATCCAGTCGATGCCCAGCAGCCCCAGCACCCGGGCCGTATGCAGCAGCATGCTGGACACCCAGGTGTTGTAGCTGACGGAGCATTCAAACCACCAGCCATCATTGAACGCGCCGCGCACCAGCTGCTGACGTGTGCCGCCCGGCCCCATGGTGAAGCGCAGCGTCCGCTCCGCGTCCTGCAAAGCCAGCGCACAGTAGACTGCGCCTGTGATTTCGCTCAGCAGCCAGTTGGAGATATGGCCGCAGCGCAGGTGCTGATCCAGCACTTCCATATAGAAGCGGAAGCACGCTTCCACCCCGGCATGCTCCCGGGGGGAAAGCACCCCTGCATCATGAATCATATCGTAGCAGATGGCCAGATGCTGAAAGAAATGCCCTTCCTGCACATAGCTCTGGCTGCATCCCCGCTGCCGCTTGGGATACACCGCGATGAAATGCCGGAAAAACGCCGCGATTTTCCGGGCATAGGTGATATCCTGCGTCATGCCGTAGGCGTAGGCGCAGCTCATCAGGTCATGCTCCACCTGCGTGGGGTAGCAGTAGGGCTTGTCCTGCTCCGGGGGCCTGACCTCATAGGCATCCGCGTCCCGCAGGTAGGTGTCGTAGCTCTCGCGGAACTGGGGCAGCTCCCGGCCCCGGCGGCCTGCGTCAGCCCATCCGGCCCGGTCATGATAGAGGAAGGGATGGGCCAGCGCGCTCATGGTCACAAGGGACAACTCTGTTTGCGCTGCACCGTCGCCGTCCGCCGTCAGGACGAGCGTTGTCTGCTCATGGCTCCCGGCGGGCAGCCCGGCGGGGATACGCACCTCGATGGTCACATCGCGGCTTTCTCCGGCATCCAGCCGGAACACCGCCGGTGTGACCTGCGCCAGCATGCACTCCCAGCCCTCGCAGCGTTGGCGCACGGCCACCATGACCGCATGCGCCTGTGTATTGGTCACACGGGCCTGATAGCACACTGTTTCCCCCGGGGCCGCGCTTCTGCCGCGGACGGGGCAGTCCACGGCCAGAGCCCTTGCCTTCAGGGCGGTCATGGCCACCACCTGCGCGCCCCGCACCGCTACGCCGCGCACGAACCGCCAGACGTTTTGGCGGCATTCCGGCTGTTCAAAGGCTGACAGGGGCAGGAAAAGCCTGTGGCGGCCTGCCGTGAGCTGACAGCGGGCCGTCAGCGGCTGGTCGGAAACATGGCTGGCATGGTTGTGCCCCTTGGAGGCAAAGCTGACGCAAAACGCCACCTCGCCGTCCTGCGCCATATCCAGCAAACAATCGAAGCCTGCCCAGTCCAGCATATCCAGCGCGTTCAGGCACCTGGTATCAAATCCCCATGGGACAAACTCCGCCTGGCCCAGCGCGGGCGGATAAACCCAGCCCTCCGGCCCTTCCCGCCAGCCCGGAACGATGCTTTCCCGAACCTTCATATTCATAATGCTCCTTTCGCGTATGCGCAGCCCGGCACTGCGCCTCTGCCCCCATTGTACCACCCGGATTCCGGCCCCACCACTTCAAATCTTGATGAAACGTACCACAAAAAGTACAGATTTTCCATCAAAAGCTGTGCGAATTGTAATGATTGCAGGATATGGATAGATTTTGGGACTTTCCGCTGCGTCCATTTTATGAATAATAAAAGGCAGGAAACAACGTTCAACTAAGGAGGTAGGTTACTCATGTCTGTCCGCACCGCTGAACCCGTCCGGAAAACCGGACTCCTCTCCAACCTCAAAAGTGACCTGAAGCATCATCCCATGCTGTGCGCCATGTGCGTACCGGTCATCATCTGGTTTGTGATTTTCGCCTATGTGCCGCTGCTCTACCTGCTGGTCGCCTTCAAGAACTACTCGGCGGTGGATGGCCTGTGGGGCAGCAAGTGGGTGGGACTGAAGAACTTCGAGGCCTTCTTCGGCTCCTCCAACTTCATCAATGTTACCTATAATACGGTGGTGCTCAACGTCCTGTTCATCTGCTCCACCATGCTGGTGTCCATCCTCATCGCCATTGCCATTTCCGAGGTGAACAACCGCTATTACAAAAAGACCGTGCAGTCCATTGTGATTCTGCCCCACTTCATTTCCTGGACGGTCATTGCGCTGCTGTGCGAGTCCCTGCTCAAGACCAGCAACGGCTTTGTGAACAACCTCATCGTAGCCGCCGGCGGCACGAAGATCAACTTCTACCAGCGGCCTGACGTGTGGCCCTGGCTGCTGACCATCCTGCGCGTGTGGCAGGGCGCGGGCTACGGCTCCAT
>JBJEUL010000074.1:0-6103 GCA_051883835.1 Aristaeellaceae bacterium | reverse complement strand
ACAAGGAGAACAAGACCATCTCCATCAGCGATACCGGCATCGGCATGACCGCCGATGAGGTGCGCCGCTACATCAATCAGGTGGCGTTCTCCAGCGCGGCGGAGTTCCTCAAGAATTTCGAGGGCGACAAGGACAAGGGCGATATCATCGGCCACTTTGGCCTGGGCTTCTACAGCGTGTTCATGGTGTCGGAGAGGGTGGAGATTGAAACGCTGTCCTATCAGGAGGGCGCGGAGGCTGTCCACTGGGAATCCGCGGACGGCATGGGCTTCACCATGACCCCCGGGTGCCGCAATGAGCATGGCACCACCATCGTGCTGCACATTGCTGAGGAGGAGAAGGAATTCCTGGAGGTGTACCGCGTCCGGGAGATTCTTGACCGCTACTGCGGCTTCATGAGCGCGCCCGTCTATCTGGAGGATGCCAACGCCAAGCCCATCGAGCGGGAAGTCCCCGTGGAGGGCGAGACCAATGAGGACGGCACCCCCAAGATGCAGAAGGTTGTCGACCTGCCCCATCCCCAGCAAATCAACGAAACGAAGCCCCTGTGGCTCAAGAAGCCCAGCGAATGCACCGAGCAGGAGTACAAGGATTTCTACCATAAGATGTTCGGGTATGAGGAGCCGCTGTTCTGGATTCACCTGAACGTGGACTATCCCTTTGACCTCAAGGGCATCCTGTACTTCCCCCGGCTGAACCGTGATTTCGGCGTGCATGAGGGTCAGGTGAAGCTGTTCTCCGGCCAGGTGTTCGTGGCGGACAACGTCAAGGAGGTCATCCCCGAGTTCCTGATGCTCCTCAAGGGCGTCATCGACTGCCCCGACCTGCCCCTGAACGTGAGCCGCTCCTTCCTGCAGAACGACGGCACCGTCAAGAAGATTTCCGCCCACATCACCAAGAAGGTGGCCGACCGCCTGACCGGCATGTTCAACACCGAGCGGGAGACCTACCAGAAGTACTGGGACGACATCGCGCCCTTCGTCAAGTTCGGCTGCATGAAGGATCAGAAGTTCTACGACAAGGTCAAGGACGTGCTGCTCTACAAGACCGTCAAGGACGAATATCTGACCTTGGCCGAGTACAAGACCCGCCACGAGGGCAAGACCGATGGAAAGGTCTACTACACCAACGACCCCAAGCGTCAGGCCGCATCCGTGGAGCTGTACACGCAGCGGGGCATTGACGTGGCGGTGCTGGATCACATCATTGATACGAACTTCCTGTCCTTCATGGAATACAGCGGCGGTGCCGAGGTGTCCTTCATTCGTGTGGATGCGGACGTGTCCGGCCTGACGCAGGACAGTGACGAGGGCAAGGAGCTGGACGGCGACAAGCTGCAGGCCATGTTCCGCAAGGCCCTGGGCAAGGATGACCTGACCGTGAAGCTGGAGGCTCTGGCCAATGCTGAGCTGACCGCCATGATGACCGAGGACGAGCAGAGCCGCCGCTTCAAGGAGATGAGCCGTCTGTACGGCGAGTCCTTCCCGATGACGGATCGCTTCACGCTGGTGCTGAACCGCCGCTGCCCCACGGTGCAGGCACTGGCCCAGCGCGATGCCGAGGACGAGGTCACGGTCATGCTCTGCCAGCAGGTGTATGATTTGGCCCGCATGGCTGCGCAGCCGCTGGAGGCCGAGGAAATCACCGCCTTCCTGACCCGCAGCCAGAAGCTGCTGGCCATGCTGGCGAAATAACAGGCATTCCATCATCTTCCCATAGGAAAACGCGCCAGCGTCCAAGGTTCAATGGATGATATCCCTTGACCGTTGGACGCTGGCGCGTTTCATGGCGTGAGGCGTTACTGCTGCTATCAGGACGCACTTTTGCGATTCATGGCCATTCGGTCAGCCAGCATGGCAATGAACTCACCGTTGGTGGGCTTGTCCTCCTGCGAGGCCACCCGACAGCCGAAAATCTTGTTCAGCATCTCGACCCGGCCACGGTTCCACGCCACCTCAATGGCGTGCCGGATGGCCCGTTCCACCTTGCTGGCCGTGGAGCCGCACCGCCGTGCCACGCCCGGATACAGCTCCTTGGTGATGCTGTTGATCAGATTGGGATCGTCAATCACCATCTTCACCGCTTCGCGCAGGAATTGGTAGCCCTTGATGTGCGCCGGAATGCCGATGGTCAGGAACAGACTGGCCAGCTTCTCGTCCAGGGTGGTGGTGCGGCCGGTGTGCGTCGGTGCTGCCTTCCCGGTATCCGCGGGTGCGCCGCAGATGTCCATAATCCGGTTGGCCAGCGCGGCGGTGTCCAGCGGCTTCACCATGTAATACCTGGCACCAAGTTCGATGGCACGGGTAATGAAATCGTCCCGGCTCAGGGCAGAAATCACGATGGTTTGGGGCATATGCGCCAACTGCTGCCGCTGCATCTCTTCCAGGCAAGTGTATCCGTCCATTTGCGGCATGATGATGTCCGTGACCATCACATCCACACGATACTTGCCCAATGCTTCCAATGCTTCCAGCCCATTGTTGCACTCGCCGCACACGCGCAGACCGCTGTGCGCTTCCAGAGCAACCTTCATGCTGTGCCGTAGCTCCGCGTTATCGTCCACCAAAAGAACCTTGATTTCACCCATGTTCCGTTTCCCCTTTCTTTGCGAATCCATTCGCATGCCTGATGACACTCAGACACCCTATTGTGGTCGATGCAGGGAGTATTATAGCAAATCATGCCGTGCTTGTGTGAAATACGCGATAACCACCAAATATTCGACACAAACTCCAACAATCTCCAAGAATCTCCCACACGGATATGGAATAAATAAGTCACATATGTCATAATTGCATTGTTTTGTAACAAAAAAGCGGCTCCCAAAAGCCGCTTGAGAGGGAAGTGAGCCCGCCTGACTCACGGGAGCAGCTGCTCCCATTCTGCTTCCCGGAAGCCTACCAGCACCCGGTCACCGGTGATGAGCAGGGGCCGCTTGATGAGCATGCCGTCGGAGGCCAGGAGCGCGTAGAGCGCATCCTCCGTCATGCCGGGGAGCGTGTCTTTCAGGCCCATGGATGCATACAGCTTGCCGCTGGTGTTGAAGAACCGCTTCAGCGGCAGACCGCTCCGGGCATGCCAAAGCCGCAGCTCCTCTGCTGTGGGCGGCTCGTTCCGGACGTGACGGGCCTCATAGGTCAGATGATGGCTGTCCAGCCACTTTTTTGCCTTCTGGCAGGAAATGCACCCGGGATACCAGACAAACAGCATGATGATTCCTCCTTGAAGATGGTTCAATCGGTGGGCAGCATGGCAGCAGCGCGTGCAGGCCGTTCCAGCCGCGACTCCACAAAGGCCCGCAGCATCGTATAGGGCGCGTAGCAGTCAGGCTGGTTCACCCATGCGGATGCTCCCGACTGCAACGCCATGCGCATCCACCGGGCCTGCGCGGCGGCAATGGGGGTCTGCCCCTGATGATAGCAGTCATGGCAGCACAGTCCGCCCTCCGTCAGGTCGAAAAAGACGCTTTCGTTCTCCGTCAGCCGCCGTCCGCAGGTGACGCAGTGGTTCAACCGGGGCTTCACGCCGCCAATGGCCGCGAAGTGCAGCAGGAACCCTGCCAGCAGCGGCTTCCATGCCTGATCGGAGAAGGTCAGGCGGCTGAGCGTGTGCAGCAGGAGCATGAACAGCTCCTGACAGTTCTGTCCCGGCTGTGCGCTCATCTCGCACAGGTTCAGCAGGTAGGTGCCAACGGCCAGCCGATTGAAATCCGCCCGCAGGGGATAGAAGGTCTCAATCAGTGCAGCGGAGGTGACGGTCAGCCGTTCGCCCCGCTCATAGAACTCGAAATCGCCCAGTGCAAACAGCTCGCTGGCGTTGAGCAGGGGAGAACGGGGCTTGCGGCAGCCCCGGGCCAGGGCTTCGATGCGGCCCCGGGTGGGGGAGAGCAGGGTCAGCATGCGGTCATTGTCCCGATAGGGGGCATTGCGCAGGACGATGGCCGTGTGTTCGGTTTGACGCATGGGCAGGCTCCTTTGTGGGGGTGGGGGAAAGGCATCAGCATTCCCAACGGTCATATGGAAGCCCGGCACAGCTGCGCATCCGGGCAAGGGATAGGTTGTGCTTCATGATACCACGCGATTCGGAACTGGTCAAGCAGAGCAAGGGCGTTCCGGACGGGAAGAAGGTCGCTGAGCGAAGTGTGGTCGGAGGAGGTCGTTCCTTGTGCAGGCCCCGGAACCTGCCGTTTCCGACGCGGACGAACGTCGTCGTCTGCTTGGAAACTTTGGTTTTTTTCGATTCCTTTTGGCTGTTGGGACGTGTTGCGCTGGGCTGCCGCCCAGACCTGCGCAGGGGTTTCACCCCTGCACCCCACAAGGGGCATCGCCCCTTGACCCCTTTCCGCTGGCGCGGTCCCTTGGAGAGGTTCCTACTTGCAAAAGCGATGGCAATGTTGTATAATGCTCCCATCAGCCATGATGGGCCCGGTCGAAAATGCCTGCCTTTAGCGAGCGCACAGCAGGTGCAAGGTGCGCGGCAGCACTTCCTCCATCCCAGCCCGGAGCTGCGGCCAATCCCCGCCGGTTCGTCCCCGTGACAGGATGCAATGAGTGATGGCAGTATCCCTGCCATAAGCCGGGTGGTACCGCGAAGCTATGCCTTCGTCCCTGCAAATGACGCATGGGCGGAGGCTTTTTCGCTTCCGCCGAATAAGCAAAGGAGTGACCTGCCATGAAGCTCAAAAACCTCGTCTCCAAGCGTTACAAGGAAACCCCCGCCGACTGCCAAATCGCCAGCCAGGCCCTGATGATGCGCGGCGGCTACATCAAGCCCGTGGGCAACGGCATCTTTACCCTGTTCCCCGTTACCAAGCGCATCACCGCCAAGATTGAGAACATCATCCGCGAGGAAATGAACCGCATCGACGGTCAGGAAGTCATGTTCCCCGTGGCCATGCCCGCGTCCATCTGGCGGGAGTCCGGCCGCTATGATGCCATCGGCAGCGAGCTGCTGCGCTTCAAGGACCGCAGCGAGCAGGACATGGTGCTGGGCATGACCCATGAGGAAGCCTCCGTCCATTTCGTGCGGGATGTGGCGGACAGCTATACGCAGTATCCCTTCATGATTTATCAGATTCAGACCAAGTTCCGCGATGAGCCCCGCTGCCGCGGCGGCCTGATCCGCGTGCGCGAGTTCACCATGAAGGACGCCTACTCCTTCCACACCTCCCAGGAGGATCTGGAGCAGTACTATCAGCGGTGCTATGAGGCCTACAACCGCATTTATGCCCGCGCCGGTGTGCCGGAGGTGGTGGCTGTGGCTTCCGACAGCGGCATGATGGGCGGCAAGGTTTCCCATGAGTACATGCTGCTTACCCCCGTGGGCGAGGATACCATCGTCCTGTGCCACGACTGCGATTACCGCGCCAACATGGAAGCCGCGCCCTGCATCGTCCATGGCGAAGCCGGTGAGACCGCTGCGCTGACCAAGGTCGCCACCCCTAACGTCAAGACCATTGACGAGCTGTGCGCCTTCCTGAGCATCACCCCTGCCCAGACCTGCAAGGCCGTGGTCTATCAGGAGAACCAGACCGACAAGTTCGTGGTGGTGTTCATCCGCGGCGACCTGGACGTGAATGAAACCAAGCTGCGCAACCACCTCAAGGCGGAAATCCACGCCGGCGAAATCACCCCCGAATCCGGCCTGTGCGCGGGCTTCATCGGCCCCAAGGGCCTGCCGGAGGGCGTGCGCGTGGTCTATGATGCCTCCTTGCAGGGTGTGAACTGGTTTGCCACCGGCGCGAATGAAACCGATGCCCACTACACCGGCTTCAACATGGCCCGTGAGCTGGGCGAGGTGACCTATGTGGACGTGGCGAAGGCCTATGACGGCGGCATCTGCCCCGTGTGCGGCAAGCCCAGCATCTACACCTCCCGCGGCATCGAGGTGGGCAACATCTTCCAGCTGGGCACCAAGTACACCAAGAGCATGGGCATGACCTACGTGGCCCAGGACGGCAGCCTGCAGAACCCCATCATGGGCTGCTACGGCATTGGCGTGGGCCGTCTGGCCGCGTCGGTGTGCGAGGCGCATCATGACGATTACGGCCCCATCTGGCCCATCTCCATTGCGCCCTGGCATGTGCATCTGTGCTCCATGCGTG
>JBJEUL010000073.1:0-6114 GCA_051883835.1 Aristaeellaceae bacterium | reverse complement strand
AGTACGCGCTGTCCGTGGGCGTCACGGCGCCCTTCTATCTGAGCAAGCTGTTTGCGGAGCACTTCGGCGAAGGCGGCGTCATCATCAACATCTCCTCCTCCAGGGACCGCATGAGCCAGCCGCAGACCGAAAGCTATACCGCGGCCAAGGGCGGGATTGCGGCCCTGACGCACGCGCTTGCCGTCAGCCTCGCCGGGAAGGTGCGGGTCAATTCGATTTCGCCGGGCTGGATTGACACGGCGTACAGGACATACGAAGGGCCGGATGCCATTCAGCAGCCGGCCGGTCGGGTGGGCAATCCGATGGATATCGCCCATATGGTGCTGTTCCTCTGCTCGGACAAGGCGGGCTTCATCACCGGCGAAAACATCTGCATCGACGGCGGCATGACCCGGCAGATGATCTATCACGGGGATCATGGCTGGAAGCTGGGCGAATAGGATGCGTTCCTGCATGGCCTATGCAGTGGAGGAGCGGACATAGCAGGTCGCTTTGCCCACGTCTTCACGCTGCCGCTCACCATCAGCATGGAACCGGGTATACTGAAGCTGCGCGAACAATGGCGGCTGCTGGCTCGTATGCTCCCGTTGGTCGAGAACAGCTTCAACCGCTGTGAGCTGGGCCCGCGCAGCACCGGCCAGAGCTATCTTTACAGGGGAATCTCGCCGAACAACATCCTTGTACCCGGCGGCCAGACTACCTTCGCCAACATGTTACAACATGGGCCGCAAGACGGTCGGCCTCGTTGGCTTGGGGGTTGTATGGCCTTTGACGAGGTTGCAGGCAGCAGCTTCAAGGGCAAAGGCTGGTCAAGTCTATTTCTTTATTCCCCAGAGATCCGAGAAGAACCAAGGGGCTGTCTCAAAACACTTTCTTCCAATAGAAAACGGCACGGATGCCGACCAATCTGGTTGAATATCCGTGCCATTTTTGATGGGCCGAGTCGCTAAAATGGAAAATTCTTACTAATTTGAAACAGCCCCAGATCAGCCCGTCCATCCGGGCCGCCTGCAGGGCCGAAAAGCCGTCCTCAATCTGCTGGCGGTGGAAGTTGATATCCTCGTTATCGTTGTCCAGCTTGCCCATGAGATGCAGGTCGTACAGGCACATCTTGTAGCCGTCCTCGCCCAGTCTGTCGCCGATGCCGCACACAATGTCCGGTACGGGCAACCCGCGGGTATCCTCCACCAGCACGCCTACCAGCATGGTTTTCCCCTGCCGGAGCGACTTGGCCAGGTTGTTGGGCAGATAGCCCATCTCCTTGATAACCTTCAGCACCTTCTCCGTGGTTTCCGTTGAGAGCCTCTTGGTGCCGTTGAGCACATGGAAAACGGTGGCAGTGGATACGCCCGCGACCTTCGCGACGTCTTTAAGGGTTGGCCTACACGACCTTCTGGTGAATGGCTTGTTCCTCCATGATACATCCAGCGCGCAAAAACAACAAGAGATCCTGTACCGGGGGATTTCGGCCCCTGCACTGATTTCCGTGGCAAGGCCGGTTTGGCTCTTGTGCAATGCCGTGAAAAACGTTATAATAAATGCTGGTTTATCAGACGCATGAGGGAGGGGAAGGCATGCTGGCTCAGGTGATTGTGGATATCGTTCATGAGCAGGTGGCACATACCTTCACCTATCTGATTCCTGAGGGCATGCATCTGAGCGTGGGCCAGCGGGTGGAAGTGCCCTTCGGCCCCCGGCGCAAGGAGGGCGTGGTGGTGGATTTTGCGGATATATGCGATGTCCCGCCGGAAAAATTGAAGCCCGTGCTGGCCCCGCTGGAGGATTATCCCGCCATCCTGCCTTGCCTGCTGACGCTGGCGCGGCAAATGGCGGAGGATGCCCACTGCCCCCTGGCGGAAACGCTGCGCCTGATGCTTCCCGCCGAGATGCGGGGCGGACGGGTGCAGGTGAAGCAGCAACAGGTGGCCACGCTGCGCATTCCTCCGGAGCAGGTGCAGCAAGCCAGCGCCGCGCAGGGTCGCTCTGCCAAACGCAAGCAGCTCTTGCACTTGCTGGCCGAGGGTACGCCCCGTCCGGTAGGCGAACTGCGGCTGCTGGTGCGCGAACCGATGGACGCGCTGCATCAGCTGGAGGCGGCCGGTCTGGTGACGCTGACACAGGAGGAAGTCCTGCGCCGCCCCGGCGGCACAGCGCAGGAGCCGCCTATGCCTGACCCCATCCTGACCCCGGCGCAGGAGGAAGTGCTGTCCGTCATCGGGCCGGAGCTGGCGCAGGGCCGGGGCAGCTTCCTGCTCCATGGCGTGACCGGATCGGGCAAGACGGAGGTGTTCATCCGTTTGGTGCGCGATACCCTGTCCCGGGGACGCGCCGCGATGATTCTCGTGCCGGAAATTGCCCTGACCCCGCAAATGGTCAGCTGGTTCCGGGGCCGCTTCGGCGCGGTGGCGGCGGTGCTGCATTCCCGGCTGTCGGCAGGGGAACGCTTTGACGAGTGGCGGCGCATCCGCCGGGGCGATGCAAGGGTCATCATCGGGGCAAGGTCGGCGGTGTTCGCGCCCTGTGAGCATCTGGGGCTGATTGTGGTGGACGAGGAGCATGAAACCACCTACCTCAGCGACCATCATCCCCGCTACGATGCCCGACAGGTTGCCCAACGCCGCTGCCGGAATGAAGGCGCAACGCTCCTGCTGGCTTCCGCGACCCCCAGCATCCTGTCCTTTGCCAAGGCCCGGCGCGGGGATTATACCCTGCTGGAAATGCCCCATCGGGTCATGAACCGCCCCCTGCCGCAGGTGGAGGTGGTGGACATGCGCAAGGAACTGGAAAGTGGCAACCGCAGCGTGTTTTCCGGCGTGCTGCTCCAGGCCCTGCAGGCGTGCATGCGCCGGGGCGAGCAGGCCATGCTGCTGATGAACCGCCGGGGCTACAACGCCTTTGTCAGCTGCCGCAGCTGCGGGCATGTGATGAAATGCCCCAACTGCGATGTGGCCATGACCTACCATATCGCCGGTGGGGACAATCTGCTGCACTGCCACTATTGCGGGCATGCGCAGCCGCCGCCCACCCTCTGCCCTGCATGCGCCAGCCGGTATATCCGTTATTTTGGCGCGGGGACGCAGAAGGTGGAGGAGGAGCTGCGCCGACTGTTTCCGGGGCTGGGCATTGTCCGCATGGACATTGACACCACCGCCGGCAAGGACGGCCACCAACGGCTGCTGGACGAGTTCCGCTCCGGGCGTGCGCGCATCCTGGTCGGTACGCAGATGATTGCCAAGGGCCTCGACTTCCCCCGGGTGACATTGGTGGGCGTGGTGGCGGCGGACATGACGCTGAACCTGCCCGATTACCGTGCCCGGGAGCGTACCTTCCAGCTGCTGACGCAGGTGGCAGGCCGGGCAGGCCGGGGCGAGATGCCGGGACAGGTGATTGTGCAGACCTACAAGCCGGAGGATACCGTGATTCAGTCTGCCGCGGCGCAGGATTATCGGGCGTTCTTTCAGGAGGAATTCGACAGGCGGCGGCGGGGGCTGTATCCGCCCTTCACGATGATGGCGCGGCTGCTGGTGGAATCGGTGCAGGAGCAGGCGGCGAAGGACACGGCGGAGCAGCTCCATCAGGCGTGCATGACGCTGCTGGCGGAGCATCCCGTCTGGAAGAAGCGCGCCCTGCTGGTGCGGCTGGATCAGCCGCCGGTGAAGCTGCTGCGGGGCAAGGCCCGCTGGCATGTGCTGATGAAGCTCCTGGAGCATCCGGACACGGAGGGTCTGCTGGACGCCTTGACGGCCTTATCCCGGCAGGCATTCCCCGGGGTGGATGTGTATTTTGAAGTGAATCCCACAACGATGATGTGACCAATAGAAGGAGAAGGAAAACAATGGCAATCCGCAAGATTGTGAAGCTGGGTGACGAGGCTCTGCGCAAGGTGTGCAAGAAGCAGGAGAAATTTGATTTGCGGCTGTGGCTGCTGCTCAAGGACATGGCCGACACCATGTACAAGGCCGAGGGCGTGGGTCTGGCCGCGCCGCAGGTGGGCATCCTGCGCCGGGTGGTGGTCATTGACGTGGGCGAGGGGCTGGTGGAGCTGATTAACCCGGAAATCATCAGCCGGGAAGGCAGCCAGTGCGGCCGGGAGGGCTGTCTGTCCCTGCCGGGCCGTCAGGGCATCGTGACCCGACCCATGAAGGTGACGGTTCGCGCCCAGGATCGCAAGGGCAACGAATTCACGCTGGAGGCGGAAGGCTTCTTCGCCCGGGCGGTGTGCCATGAGCTGGATCATCTGGACGGCCGCGTGTACATTGACGTGATGGACCGTGAGCTGACCCCGGAGGAAATCGAGGGTCATGTGCCGGAGGATGATATCGAATGAGAATCGTGTTCATGGGTACGCCGGACTTCGCCGTGGCCTCCTTGACGGCCCTGTGCGAGGGCGGCTATGACGTGGTGGGCGTGTTCACCCAGCCTGACCGGCCCAAGGGGCGGGGCAACAAGGTGGTCATGACCCCCGTAAAGGAATACGCGGTCAGCCGGGGCATTCCGGTGTTCCAGCCCCAGCATATCCGCCGGGACGGTCTGGCAGATTTGCAGGCTCTGGCCCCTGACCTGTGTGTCACAGCGGCCTTTGGGCAGATTCTCTCCCAGGCGGTGCTGGACGTGCCGCCGCTGGGAACCATCAATGTGCATGCCTCGCTGCTGCCCCGTCATCGCGGCAGTGCGCCCATCAACTGGGCCATCCTGCAAGGGGACAGGGAAGCGGGTGTTACCACCATGATGACCGCCCGCGGCATCGACAACGGCGATATGCTGCTCAAGGCTGTCACGCCCATTGAACAGGGTGAAACAGCCGGTGAGCTGACGGTGCGGCTGAGCAAGCTGGGAGCCAGATTGCTGCTGGACACCCTGCAAGCCCTGCAAGCCGGGACGCTCACGCGCACCCCGCAGGATGAAGCCGCCATGACCTACGACCCCATGCTGACCAAGGAGATGGGCATCATCGACTGGACGCAGACGGACCGGAGCCTTGTCAACCGCATTCATGGCCTGAATCCGTGGCCGGGCTGCACGACAGCCTTTCAGGGTCAGCGATTGAAGCTGCTGCGGGCCGAGCTGGCCCCGGGCGCAGGCCAGCCGGGTGAAATCCTGAACGCTGACACCAGGGGCGGTCTGATTGTCGCGGCAGGCGAGGGCGCGGTGCGCATTACCCAGATGCAGGCTCCCGGCGGCAAACCCATGAACACCAAGGATTACCTCCGCGGCCATCCCGTGGCAGTGGGGACGGTATTGAAGGAGGAGCAGGTATGAGTGACGAAAAGCGTCAGGAGCAGCGGGGCGAGGGCTTCCGTGGGACTCGGAGTGCGGCATCGGGCGAGAAGAAGCCCTATCGCGGGAGCCGTGAGGGCGGCAAGCCCTTCGGCAGGAGCGCAGGCGGCAGCAAGCTGGGCTTCCGCAGCGGCAAGCCCGGGTTCCGCTCCGGCAAGCCCGGTGAGGGTGGAGAGCGTCCCGCACGCGGAGAGGGCAAGCCGTCCTTCGGTGGTGAGAAGCGTGAGTTCCATGGCGAGAAGAAGCCGTTCCGCGGAGAGGGCAAGCCGTCATTCGGCGGTGAGAAGCGTGAGTTCCATGGCGAGAAGAAGCCGTTCCGCGGAGAGGGCAAGCCGTCCTTCGGCGGTGAGAAGCGCGAGTTCCATGGCGAGAAGAAGCCATTTCGCGGTGAGGGCAAGCCGTCCTTTCAGGGTGAAAAGCGGCCCTTCCATGGGGAACGCCGCCCTGTGAGCAAGGACAAGCCCGAGCAGATGGAAGGTCTGGCATCCCGCCGGATGGCCCTGGAGATTCTCCGGGCCGTGACGGAGAACGGCGCGTATGCCTCCCTGTCGCTGGACGAGAAGCTGCACAACTGCGGCCTGTCGCTGGCGGATCGCCGTCTGGTGGCGCGTTTGACGTATGATACGCTGGACAATCTGATCTATCTGGATTATGCGCTGAACCAGATTATGGCCAAGCCTGACACGGACATCCGCCTGCGCAATATTTTGCGGCTGGGTGCCTGCCAAATCCTGCTGGAGGATCGCATTCCCGAGAGCGCGGCCACCAACACGGCGGTGGCACTGTGCAAGGAGCTGGGCATGGAGGGCCTTGCCGGGGTGTGCAACGGCATCCTGC
>JBJEUL010000072.1:0-6178 GCA_051883835.1 Aristaeellaceae bacterium | reverse complement strand
TGCAGGGGTGAAACCCCTGCGCAGGTCTGGGCGGCAGCCCAGCGCAACACGTTAGTCCACTAAAAAGGAAAAGAGAGAAACGCGAGTTTCCAAGCAGACGACGCAGTTCGTCCGCGCCGGAAACGGCAGGTTCCATGGACTGCACGAGGAACGCCCTCATCCCCCTATGGTATGTTTCAAAACGGCAACTTGCTGAATGCATCGTTGACAAGCAGAGAATAACCGGATTTTGTACGGTCTGACCACACAGGCCGGAAAAGGAGATGGCAGCATGAAACTGTTTGACATTGCTAACCGTTATTGCAGGGAATCAACATGGAAAACGCTGGCTGTGCTCAAGTTCTGCCTGCTTTCGTTGGGCATTGTCATCGGTGTACTGCTGCCGCAGAGCTGCAAGGTGCCTGTGCTGATAATTTTCGGTATCATCTTCGTTGTGACCTATGTACCGCTCATGGCTAAGCTGTTCAGGCTTTGGAAGTCATGACGCGACCCTGATGTTAGGGTGTGCTGCGCCATTCGTCAGGCAGCATGTTCGGCATCTTTTCCTGACCAGGCCTTCACGGCAATGAACAGATAATAGCGGAGGCCCCCATGAAAATCACTGTCGGCAACCGAACCATGAACGTCCCCGCAGGCCGCACGGTTGAAAATTGCCTGCGGGATTTGTCCACCTTCCCGGAGGGCACCATCGCCGCGCTGGCCGATGGCGTCATGACCGAACTGAACACCACCCTCAGCGGCAATACCACGCTCATTCCCCTGACCTTCCGGGACGAGGAGGGCCGCCGGGTCTATGAGCGTTCGCTGCGCTTTGTCATGCTGCTGGCCCTGCGCCGCCTGTATCCCGGCGAGCAGGTGCGCATCGAGTATTCCGTGGGGCACGGCGTCCTGGTGCGTCTGCCCCACCTCACCCTGTCCGAAAGCATGGTGCAGGCTGTGGAACGGGAAATGCGCGCCATTGTGGACGCAGATATGCCCTTCATCCGCAGGCGGTGGCGGCTGATGGAAGCCATCGACTACTTCGCCCGGGAGGGCCAAAAGGACAAGGTGAACCTGCTGCGCCGCCGCCCCTACCGCTTCTTTGACATGTATAGTTGCGGGGGCATGTGGGAATACTTCTATGGTGCCATGGCTCCCTCCACCGGGTATGTGAAAACCTTCGCGCTGCATCCCCATGCGCCGGGCTTTGTGCTGCTCCTGCCCACGGCGGATGCCCCCAACGTTCCCGCACCCTACATCGACCGTCCCAAGCACATGGCCGCCTTCAGCCAGTCGGCGGCGTGGTGCGAGATTCTGGGCGTGCTGCATGCGTCTGATTTGGCGGAGCTGGCCGAGCAAAGGAAGCTGCGGCAGTTCATCCGCGTCAATGAAGCCCTGCACGACCAGGCCATCGGGGACATCGCCCGCCAAATCGTGAACGGCGGCAAGCGCATTGTGCTCATCGCCGGGCCGTCCTCCAGCGGCAAAACCACCTTCGCCGGACGGCTGAAGATTCACCTGACGGTGCTGGGCCGCCGCCCTGTTCAAATCGGGCTGGATGATTACTACCGCAACCGCGACACCCTGCCCCGGGAGACGGACGGCTCCCTGGATTTGGAAGCCCTCCATACGCTGGATGTGCCGCTGCTTCGGGAGCATCTGTCCCGCCTGCTGGCAGGGGAGGAGGTCGAAATCCCCCGGTTCAATTTCCTCACCGCAAGGCGGGAGGAGCGCGGCACGCCCATGCGGCTGGAGCCGGGACAGACCCTCATCATCGAGGGCATCCACGGGCTGAATCCCGCCCTGAGCGAGCATCTGCCGCAGGAGGTCATCCACCGCATTTTCGTCAGTGCCATGACCTGCATTGACCTGGACGACCACAACCGCATCCGCACCACGGATGTGCGGCTGCTGCGTCGCATCGTGCGTGACCATCAGTTCCGCAACGCCAGCCCGGAGGATACCCTGCGCATGTGGCCCAGTGTCCGCCGGGGGGAGGAAACGTGGATTTTCCCCTATCAGGAGCGGGCGGACAGCGTGTTCAATACCGCGCTGCACTATGAGTTGCCCGTCCTCAAGCGGTACGCCTTTGACCTGCTGCGGCAGGTTACGCCGGGGACGATGGAGGATGTCATCTCCCAGCGGCTGCGCAAGACGCTGCATTACTTCCCCGAGATTGACCCGGAGCTGCTGGACGAAATACCGCCCCTGAGCCTGCTGCGGGAGTTCATCGGCGGTTCCACCATGGACAAACAGTAATGCGCAGCTTCCACGAAATGGCCGCATGCGCAAAAAAGCGGCTGTTTCCGGCTCGGGGATATTGACGCTTCCCGTCATCCCCACTATAATAGAAACGACAAATGAATAGCCGGTGTATCTGCGCGGCAACGTGCGGCAAGGGGACATAACACTCCTTGTCATAGGAATTGGATGCAATTTCCAAGCTATCCCAGTAACCGTGAAGCTGACGAACGCTGATGGAAGTCACTGCGCAAGCGGGAAGGCGAGCCAGTAGGATGAAGCAAAGCCGGGAGACTTGTTTACACCGTGAATTTTCTTTCCCCTGGGGGTGGGAATGGCTATTGAACCGTGCGCGTTCGCTCAGGGTTTATTTAGTGTTCCTCAGGGAGGGACGCTTTTTGTTTGACAAGGAACGTTCTTCTCGCTCATTCATTTGATTTCATGAAGGAGGGACATCACCATGTCCAAGAAGCTCGTTTCCCTGTTCCTGGCCCTGCTGATGGTATTCAGCATGACCACCGTGATGGCTGAGGATGCTGCCGTCACCATCACCGACATGTACGACCGTGAGGTGACACTGTCTGCACCGGCCACCCGCATTGTGGCCCTGTCAGCAGCTGAGTGCGAAATCATTAGCGCACTGGGCTGCGAAGCCATGCTGGTGGGCCGCGGTCAGTACTGCAATTACCCCGATTCCATCGCTGCCGTGCCTGCTGTGCAGTCCGGCGCGAACACCAACCTCGAAGAAATCCTCGCGCTGGAGCCCGATGTCGTCATCATGACCGATATGGCGCAGAGCGAGGAAGTGGTCAATCTGCTGGAAGCTAACGGTGTGAAAGTGGTCTTGACCCGGAACACCGACATTGAGGGTGCTTACTACGCCATCACCATGATTGGCACCCTCCTGGGCAAGGATGCCGAGGCCGAGGCCCTGGTGGCTTCCATGAAGAATGCCTTTGCAGACATCACAGCCAATGCCGACAATACCGGCAAAACGGTGTACTTCGAGGTGTCTCCGCTGCAATGGGGCCTGTACACTGCCGGCAGCGGCACCTTCATGGATGAGATTGCCCGCATGTGCGGCCTGACCAATGCCTTTGCCGACGTTGATGGCTGGGCCGCCATCTCGGAGGAGCAGGTGCTGGCGCGCAATCCGGACTACATCGTGAGCGTGTCCGGCATGCCGGAGGCCGATGTGGAAATCATGAGCCGTGCAGGCTGGGATCAGGTGACCGCCGTTGTCAACGGTGATGTGATGAACGGCGATGCCGATGCCTTCTCCCGTCCCGGTCCCCGCCTGAAGGACGCTGCCGAGAGCCTGTACAGCTTCATCAACGACACCGCTGCCGAGGAAGAACCCGCAGCCTGAAACACCTGCATCAAGGGGGAAGCCTGCGAAAGGCTTCCCCCGCTTCATAGCAAAGAGGAACGATGAAACCGAGAACTGAGCATTTTACCCTGCGGGCCTACATCCTGTTTGCGCTGACACTGCTGGCGGTGATGCTGCTGTGCGTCTGCGTGGGCAGTGTGTCCATCCCCCTGGACAAAACAGTCACCGTGCTGTGGAACAGCCTGTGGCGGCTGCCGATGCCCACGGGTGTTTCGGCCAATATCATTGTCAATGTGCGCCTGCCCCGGGTGCTGAACGTGGCCCTGATGGGGGCGGCTCTTTCCCTGTGCGGCGCAAGCATGCAGGGCCTTTTGCGCAACCCGCTGGCGGACGGCTCCACCCTGGGCGTTTCCTCCGGGGCCTCGCTGGGGGCGGTGATTGCCATGGTGACAGGCATTTCCATCCCCGGTATGGCATACGGAAGCATCATGCTCATGGCCATGCTGTTTGCCTTTGGCTCGCTGGTGCTAATTTTGACCCTGGCCTACACGTTGGATCGTTCGCTGGCCACCAACAGCATCATTCTCATTGGCGTGATTTTCTCCATGTTTGCATCCAGCGTCATGTCCCTGCTGATTTCCATGGCCGGGGAGCAGGTGCGCTCCATTACCTTCTGGACCATGGGTTCCCTGTCCGGCACAACCTTTGACCATGCCAGGCTGCTGACGGTGACGCTGCTGGCGTGCGGTGCTGTGATGCTTCACTATGCCCGGGAGCTGAATGCCTTCGCCATCGGGGAGGACAATGCCCGGCACATCGGTGTGAATGTGCGGCACGTCAAGCTCATCATCCTCATTGCGGTGTCCATGACCATTGGTGTGTGCGTGTCCATCGGCGGTACCATCGGTTTTGTGGGATTGGTGGTGCCGCATATGACGCGCATGCTCATTGGCCCGAACCACAAGCGGCTGCTGCCTGCTGCCATGGTGTTCGGTGCTGTTTTTCTGCTGCTGGCCGATTTGGTGGCCCGGACGCTGCTGCGCCCGGTGGAGCTGTCCATCGGCGTGGTCACATCCCTGGTGGGGGCGGTGGCCTTTGTGGTCATCTTCTACCATGCACGAAAGGCAAGGTAACGGCATCAGGGACTGCACCTGATCGGGAACAGCCCCCTGATACGCGTCTGCGCCGAAAACGTGCCACCGGGTACAGCGTCTATTCCACCCTAACGTTGCTTCTTTTTGCTTACTGCCATTTCCTTGACGCGCAAAAGGCCGTGCTTCCTGAACGTGAAGCACGGCCTTTGTCCATCATCTGGCAAGCCATCCAGGGCATGGGCGCATGGACGGGAAAGCCTCGCGGCTTATTTGACGTTTTCCTTGGCGGCAGCGGCAGCCATGTCGCGGTATTTCTGCTTTTCTGCCGCCATTTCCTCCACCGTTTTTTCCCGCAGGGTAAAGCCCTTGACGGGACGGTAGGGTACGGCTTTGTGCTGCAAACGCTGCTTGGCACGCTCAATCTCCTCGGCGTACTGGGGCAGCCACTGGGCACCGGCTACCAGCATTTCGTCCACCATCTGGATAATTTCCTCCGGCGTGCATACTGCGCCCGTCAGCGGATCCATCATGGCGGCCTGACGCAGCAGCTGAATGTCGGCATGCACAGCCGCTTCCACCGCCAGCTTCTGCACCCACACGCTCTGGCTGCAAATCGCGGCACAGCCCAGCGGCAACTCGCCCACCTTCGGCACGGAAATGCCGTTGCCATCCACATAGCAGGGCACCTCCACCACGCATTCATCCGGCAGGTTGGTAATGCAGCCGTTGTTCATCACGTTGAAATGCCCACGGTAGCGGCGGCCTGTCTCCAGACCCTCAATGATGTAGCTGCCGTGCTCCTCCGAACGCTTGTCGGGTACAAAGGTCATGGGCGGCTCCTTGAGCCAGTTGGGGAAATCGGTTTCAAACCAGTTGCGGCTTTCCTTGCACACGCGCAGGTAGCCGACGGTTTCGCCCTGAATCCAGCTGGAATAGTTAATCCACTTCTCCATGTCCTCAGGACGCTTGCGGTACCACATCAGGTATTCGGACAGGTGGCCGTTGGACTCGGTGGAGTAATAGCCGAAGTGCTTCATCACATCCAGGCGGATGTTTTCATCCTTGGCGAACTCCGCCTCGCACATCTTCGGATACAGCTCACCGGTGCGCTCCACGCCGTCGGTTTTGACCGAGATGTACCACGTCTGATGATTGAGCCCCGCGCAGATGATATCCACATCCTTCTTGTCGCGGCCCAGGGCCTGCGCAATCTGGGAATGGCCGTGCTGCACGCCGTGGCACAAACCGTAGGTCGGCACGCCGCCATACTTGTTGCAGGCCCAGGTTACCATGGCGTTGGGGTTGGAGTAGTTGAGCAGGATGCAGCCGGGCAGCGCGACCTCGCGGATGTCCTTGCAAAACGCCAGCATCGCCGCAATGCCGCGCTGACCGTACATGATGCCGCCGATGCACAGCGTATCGCCCACGCACTGATCCACGCCGTACTTGAGCGGGATTTCCACATCCGTGGCAAAGCCCTCCAGCATGCCGATGCGCACGCAGTTGATGACATACTTGGCCCCGCGGAAGGCCT
>JBJEUL010000071.1:0-6203 GCA_051883835.1 Aristaeellaceae bacterium | reverse complement strand
AAGCTCGTCGGGCGCAAGCAGATCGCCCAGCTCAACTTTCTCGACTACATCACGGGCATCACCATCGGCTCCATCGCCGCGGAGCTGGCGACCGAGCTGGAAGCGCCCATGCGCCCGCTCATCGCCATGGCGGTCTACGCGCTGGCGACCTGGGCTGTCTCCCAGCTGGGCATGCGGCGCATGCGCAGCCGCAAGTTCATCGACGGCACGCCGACGATTATCCTGCGCGGCGGCAAGCTCTACCGGGAGAACATGCGCAAGGCGAAGCTCGACCTGAGCGAATTCATGGTCATGTGCCGCGAGCAGGGCTTCTTTAACCTCGCGGACATCGACACCGCGATCTTCGAGTACAACGGCAAGCTGACCATCCTGCCCGTCAGCGCGCGCCGCCCTGCCACGCCGCAGGACATGGGCCTCACGCCGCAGCAGGAGTGCCTGAGCGTCGAGGTGATCCTCGACGGGCGCATCCTCGGCGAGAACCTGCAGCGCATGGGGCTTGACGAAACCTGGCTGGGCAGGCAGCTGCACGCACAGGGCATCTCCGGCCCGCAGGACGTGTTCCTCGCGGTGTGCGATGCCCAGAAGAAGCTCACCTGCTATCCGATGGAGGTGTGATTTTTCGGCATACAGAAAACCCGCTCCCCGGAATCCGGGAAGCGGGCCTGGCGGAGAGTTAGGGATTTGAACCCTAGGTGGGGTATCAGCCCACACACGATTTCCAGTCGTGCGCCTTAGACCACTCAGCCAACTCTCCATGCTTACGGTGGGTCAACCGCAACAATAATTATTATAGTCATGAAGCAACATTCTGTCAAGTGTTTTTGCGAAAAAAGTTAAAAATATTTCGCTGGATGGCGTGCTTTTCCCGGCTGCTGCCGGATGCCGACAGAAGAATAGCTAATCGAAGATTCCTTGCCATCGCCCCTTGACAGGCGTGCTTTCCTATTGTACAGTGATGGGGATCACCGATGATAAGGAGCCGCCTGTATGCACATCAAGCGACTGAACCCTTTTTCGGACAAGGTATTCCTGCGCCGACTGACGCACCTGGCCACGCCCATGGTGCTTCAGCACCTGATGCTGGCTTCCGTGGCTGTATGCGATGCCTTGATGCTGGGCAGTGTGGCACAAGATTCGATGTCCGCTGTGTCACTGGCCACGCAGATTCAGTTTGTTCAAAACATCATCATGAGCGGCATGACCTCGGCTGTGGCTGTGCTGGCCTCCCAGTACTGGGGCAAGGGTGACCGGCGGACGGTGGAGCAGGTGCTGGCCATCGGCATCCGTTCCTGCGGGCTGATTTCCCTGTGCTTCGGGGTGATGTGCATCCTGATGCCGGACACGTTGATGCGCATTTTCACCAACGAGGACGTGCTGATTACCCTTGGTGCGCAGTACCTGCGCATTGCGGGCTGGTCCTATCTGCTCACAGGTCTCAGTCAGCCGCTGATGTCCGTGACCAAGTCCATCGACCATCCCAAGGAGGTTGCCGTCATCAGCAGCAGCACCGTGGCCCTGAACATTCTGCTCAACGGTACGCTGATTTTCGGCTGGTTTGGCCTGCCTGCCATGGAGGTGGAAGGTGCCGCGCTGGCGACGCTCATCTGCCGCATCATCGAGCTGGTGTGGATTTTTGCGGTATCCCGGAAGCCGGATTTTGTGGGTCTGCGGCTGCGTCTGCTGGTACGCTTCAACAAGGTGCTGTCCAAGGACTTCTGCAAGTGCATGCTGCCGCTGCTGGGAGCCTGCCTGTTCTGGGGCATTGGCTTTGTGAGCTACAGTGCTTTTATGGGCCACATGGGCACGGATGCTGTGGCGGCCAACTCGGTGGCCTCGGTGGTGCGCGATCTGGTGTGCTGCATGTGCGATGGTCTGGCCGGGGGCGGCGGTGTGCTGGTGGGGCAGGAATTGGGTGCCGGTCATTTGACGCGCGCCCGCGACTGGGGTGATCGGCTGACGGTGATGGCCTACATCATCGGTGCTGTGTCTGCGCTGCTGATGCTGGCCTGCACGCCCCTTGTGGTGCAGATGGTGCGCTTGACGGATGGCGCATCCCACTTCCTCTCCGGGATGATGGCCATCATGAGCTTCTACATGATTGGCCGTGCGGTGAACACGGTGATCATCAACGGCATTTTTGCCGCTGGCGGCGATACGCTGTTCGACATGTACAGTCTGGCGGTTTCCATGTGGTGTCTGGCTGTTCCGCTGGCGGCACTGGGCACCTTCTATTTCCACTGGCCGGTGCTGCTGGTGTATGCCTGCACCTGTCTGGATGAGGTCGGCAAAATTCCGTGGGTGATGATTCACTACCGCAAATACCGTTGGGTCAAGGATTTGACCCGTGATTTCAGCGGCGAACAGGCGTGATGGGGCGGGGAAGCTGGGCTGCCGCCCAGACCTGCGCAGGGGCGTTGCCCCTGCTACCGAACAAGGGGGCATCGCCCCCTTGACCCCATTTCCGCTGGCGCGTTCCTTTGGGAGTGAGTTTGATTGGAAGGAAGGTACGGTTTATGATGATTTTGGTGGTTATGCCGGTGCTGGCGCATCAGCGGGAGATGCTCTGCGCGGCGGCAACGGGGGAGGACTTTGTTTTTTGTCCGATGGAGGAAGTGACGCCTGATTTGGTGCAGCGGGCGGATGTTATTATCGGGAATGCGCCTGCTGATATGATTCGCGGCACGGCAAAATTGAAGTGGCTCCAGCTGAACAGCGCGGGTACGGAACGCTACATCACGCCGGGCGTGCTGCCGGAGGATGCCCTGCTCACCAATGCCACCGGTGCCTATGGCCTGTCCATCTCCGAGCATATGCTGGGCTGCCTGCTGATGCTGATGAAAAAGCTGCACCTGTATCATCTAGATCAGCAGGAGCAGCTTTGGCGCGACCATGGGCCCGTGACCTCCATCTTTGGCTCCCGGACGCTGGTCGTTGGTCTGGGCGATATCGGCGGCGAGTTTGCGCAGCGCATGCACGCGCTGGGCAGCACCGTCACGGGCATCCGGCGGCATCGGACGGCTGTGCCTGCCTATCTGGACAGTCTGCATTCCATGGACGACCTCATGGACTGCCTGAAGAATGCGGACATTGTGGCTTCCTGTCTGCCGGGGACGAAGGACACCCTGCACATCTTCCGCCGCGAAACCTTTGCCGCCATGAAGCCCGGTGCCTTCTTCCTGAACGTCGGGCGCGGCAATGCCGTGGATTCCGATGCGCTGGCAGAGGCCTTGAATGCGGGGCATCTGGCAGGCGCGGCTGTGGATGTCACCGACCCCGAGCCTCTGCCTGCGGGCCATCCGCTGTGGCAGGCCCGGAATGTGCTGATTACACCGCATGTTTCCGGCGGCTACCACCTGCCGGAGACCCGGGAACGCATCATCCGCATTGCGGCGGAGAACCTGCGTCATTTCCTTGCCGGTGAGCCGTTGAAGAACGTGGTGGACTTCTCCACCGGCTATCGTAAGCTGTAAACAGCCGCTCCTGAGCCGCTGGAGGGGTGCCATCATGCCCAATCGCGTGGCATGATGGTATCCATTCAGCGGCTTTTCCCATGCCTGCCGGAGGCTGCTGCTTGGCAGCGAAACAAAACAGAAGCAGCTTCATCCACTGCTTCCTTCCCAACGAATGACCAAACGGTGCGTGAAATAGACACACTGGCAGTTATCTCAAACTCATTATATAGATTTGGCAGGGATTCCAGTCATCCCACAAGGTTGGGAATACCTCAAATTCCTGAAAGCCGAGAGAAAGATAAAACTTGTTTGTTCTGTCATATTCCTCGTATTTTCCCATCTGCACGGTTTTTACCTGCATAAAGGAATAGCTGGCTTCGCTTGCCGCTGTCTTTGCGCGATGGAATAATGCTCGTCCAATGCCCTGCCGATGAAATTCCTTCAAAATGCCCATAACATACAGCTCAATCGTGGCATTTCCTGTTTCCTTCAGATATAAAAAGCCCACAGGTCTATCCTTATCGTAGGCAGAAAAGAATATCTTATTGCTACATTCTTTGATGTATGCTTCCCTTGCTTCCGGAATACCAAACCATTCCGGAAGTGCTTCAAGGATGAGCTTTGTCACTTTTTGCTTTTCTTCCGGGTTTGTCAGTTGCCTTATCTCCATTATATTCTCCTCACGCAAATTCCGATTTGTGATATTCATTGTATCACCAATCCGTCAATGTCTCAACAATGAAAAAAGAAACCTCTCTTGTTTTAATAGACAAAAGAGATTTCTTTCGTAATGAGCCCGGCGGGATTCGAACCCACGACCTTTTGATTCGTAGTCAAACACTCTATCCAGCTGAGCTACGGGCCCATGGCTGTCAGGGAATGCGGCATTGTCTGGTGAGCCCGGCGGGATTCGAACCCACGACCTTTTGATTCGTAGTCAAACACTCTATCCAGCTGAGCTACGGGCCCACATGCCGCATGCCATGAACGTTCATCACGCTCTGACAGCTTGTACATGATAACATTCTTTTCCCGATTTGTCAACCCCGTTTTCAGATTTTCTTCACTTTTTTGTATCTGCGGTCTGTTCAGGCTTGCGTGCCTTGGGATACACCCCCAGCAGACGAAGCTCCTGCGTGTAGGGGGCAGCGTCCGCCATGGCGGCGTTGAGGTGTGCGGCATCCATCGCGCCCTCAAAATCCGCGGAAAAGAAATAGGTAAAATTGTTTTCCGGCATGGGACGGCTCTCGATGCGCGACATGTTCAGGCCACTGCGGGCAAAGGACTCCAGCACCCGCACCAGTGCGCCGACCTCGTTGTTCACCGTGAACACCACCGTGGCCTTGCTCGGCTCAGCGAGGGGTGTTTCCTCCCGGGAGAGGATGAAAAAGCGTGTTGTGTTGTGGTCGCTGGTCTGGATGTCCCGCTTCAGGATGGCCAGGCCAAAGGCTTGCGCCGCTTCCACACTGGCAATAGCCGCACAGCTCGGGTCACCCTTCTCCGCCACCTCCCGCGCACTGATGGCCGTGTTGACGGAAGGCACAATTTGAACGCCCTTCAAACCGGACAGAAACACGTCACACTGCGCAATGGCCTGCGGATGGCTGGCTACCTGCCGGATGCCTGCCAGCGTCGCACCCGGAACCGCCAGCAGCTGATGCCGCACCGCCTTCATCGTTTCACCTACGATGTGCAGCGGCAGCTTTTCCAGCAGGGAATAGGTGGTCAGCACCACACCGGCAAAGGAATTTTCTACCGGCAGCAGGGCGTAATCCGCCGCACCGTCCAGCACCGCCTGCGCTGCTTCCGGGAAGGTCGCATAGCCCACGCACGTTCCCTGCGGGAAGGCCTCCTGCGCTGCTGTGGCGGAGAAGCTCCCCTGCGTGCCGGGGTAGGCAATCACCTGACGCATGCTGCACGCTCCTTCCACAGCTCCATCACGCCAATGGCTGCCATGGCCTCAATCACGGGCACCGCACGGGGCAGAATGCACGGGTCATGCCGTCCGCGAACGGCCAGCGTTGCATCCGCACCAGTGCGCAGGGAGACCGTCTGCTGCTCCTGGGCAATGGAGGGTGTTGCCCGCACCGCACAGCGGAAAATCACCGGCATGCCGTTGGTAATGCCGCCGTTCACGCCGCCGGCATGATTGCTGGTTGTCACCACGCGCTCACCAGCCATGCGGAAGGGGTCATTGGCCTGACTTCCCCGCAGGGACGCAAAGCCGAAGCCCTCCCCGAAGGCCACAGCCTTCACCGCTGGCACCGAGAACAGCAAATGACTCAGCACGCTCTCCACACTGTCAAAGAAGGGCGCACCCAATCCGGCAGGCAGGCCGGTGATCATGCACTCCAGCACACCTCCCACCGAGTCCATGTCTGCCCGGGCGGCAAGAACTGCATCTTCCATGGCCTGTGCAAGCTCCGCCCGGAGCACGGGCAGATGCATCTCCTTCAAACGGGCATAGTCAGCATCCAGGTCGGCATCCATGAAGGACGCATCCACCACACTGCCCAGCTGCTGAATGTGACAGGCAATCCGAACCCCGCGTTCCTCCAGCCACTGGCTGCACAGCGCACCCGCCAGCGTAATGGGTGCAGTCAGTCTGCCGGAGAAGTGGCCCCCGCCGCGCCAGTCCTCAAAGCCGAAATACCGCACATGCCCGGTATAATCCGCATGTCCCGGGCGCACCAGGTCAACGCCCTCGCCGTAATCCTGGCTGCGGGTGTTGGTGTTGCGGATGATGGCGCA
>JBJEUL010000070.1:0-6203 GCA_051883835.1 Aristaeellaceae bacterium | reverse complement strand
CTGGCTGTGGCGGGCTTCGGCGCGGCCAAGGCCATCGCCAGCCCCATCATGCAGGGCATCCTCGATGCCGACCCCGTCAACGGCATCTGGAAGATGTTCATCATCATGGGCTGTGTGTACTTTGTGATGATGTTCGTGGGCCATATTCTGCTGGCCAAGCCCGCCTCCTGGCATGAGCCTGCCAAGCAGGAAAAGGGTGCCCGTGCCATTGATGTCATCAAGTCGAAGCCTGTGACCTTCATCGGCATCTGGCTGATGTTCTACCTGAACATCACCTGCGGTCTGGCCCTGATTTCTCAGGAGAAGGCCATCTTCAAGTGCATCGGCCTGGCTTCCTCCGTGGGCATCCTGTCCTCTGTGACGGCGGTGTTCAATGCGGGCGGCCGATTCGGCTTCTCCACCTGGGCGGACTACATGAAGGACCGCAACACCGTGTACAAGATTATCTTCGCGCTGTCCATCGTGGCCACCGCGCTGGTCATCTGCACGCAGGGCATCGTCAACGGCGCGACCAACAGCGTGATGATGGTGCTGTGCCTGATTCTGCTGTTCGTGGTCAATGCAGGTTACGGCGGCGGCTTCTCCAACGTGCCCACCCTGCTGTCTGACCACTACGGCATGGGCAACATCTCCGCCATCCACGGCATCACCCTGTCCGCGTGGGCCTTCGCCGGCCTGACGGGCAATCAGGTGGCCACGATGATCGTCAGCAACGTGGGCACCTTCGATGACCACGGCCTGAATCCTGTGGGCTATCAGGCGGTGCTGTACTTCACCATCACGCTGTATGTCATTGCCATGCTCTGCAGTCTGTTCCTGGTCAACAGCAAGAAGGGCGTCAAGAGCGGCAAGGTCGAAAAGGCCTGACCTGATTCCTGACCTTTCCCGGGGAGCGTTCACGCGCTTCCCGGCTTTTTTGTGCGGAAAATCCTTGATTTTCTTGCCTTTGCAGGCCATTATCCCCACGTTTACAAATTGTTCACAAAATTTGACCTTTTGACTATTGACTTTCTTTGACCTTTGCAGTATAGTATAGTCACGGTTCAGGAATGAGCCGCCAGAGAAATGAACAAGATAACGCGTGAATGATGACCTTGAAGGAGGCAGATGTTATGTATACCATCGTACCTTTCCGCACCCGCCGGGAAATGACCAACCCCTTTGATGACCGGTTCTTCCGTTCCTTCTTCGACATGAACGACATGGTGGGCTCCGCGGGCTTCCGCGTGGACGTGAAGGAGCAGCAGGATGCCTACACGCTGGAAGCGGAGCTGCCCGGCGTGAAGCAGGAGGACATCGCCCTGACCGTGGATGACGATGTGCTGACCATCGCCGCTGACGTGAACACCCAGAAGAAGGAGCAGCGGCAGAGCTACCTGTACAGCGAGCGGCGCACCGGCCATATGGAACGCCGTTTCAGCCTGGAGGGCATCCGGCAGGAGGCCATTGCCGCCGCCTATCAGGATGGCGTGCTGACCATCACCCTACCCAAGGCGCAGCCCGAGCAGCCCAAGGCCGCACGGCGCATTGCCATCACGGGCACATCGCAGGGCAGCGAGGTTCCCGTCCAAAACGAACAGCACTAAGGCGTGACCTCCGGAAAAGCGTGGCGCAAGCCGCGCTTTTCCGCATGTTCGCTGTTCACCAAGGGAACGCGCCAGCGGAAAAGGGTCAAGGGGCGATGCCCCTTGTGGGGTGCAGGGGCAAAGCCCCTGCGCAGGTCTGGGCGGCAGCCCAGCGCAACATACCCAAACAGCAAAAAGGAATCGAAAAAAACCAGAGTTTCCAAGCAGACGACGCAGTTCGTCCGCCTTGGAAACGGCAGCTTCCATGTTCTTGCACGAGAAACGACCTCATCCGACCTCGCTGCGCACGGCATGGCCATTTATTCATGAAAGCATAGAATAAATGACATACTCAGTTCATAAATCTGCGGTATAATTATCCACAAGCTGAACAAATTGTTTGGCACGCATAGGGAGAAAACAAGGAAAACGGAGGAAAAAGCATGGAAGAGCAGAAAAGCCCCAAGAAACCATTGATCTTTTACTATGTGATTGTGATTCTGGCCATCTTTCTGATCAATATGCTGCTGGTGCCCTCCATCAGCAGGCAGAGGATCATTGAGGTGGACTATGGCACCTTCATGCAGATGACCTACGCCGATCAGATCGGCATGGTGCAAATCCAGCCCAATCAGATTCTCTTCACCCAGAAGGACAGCTCGCAGGTGTTCTGCACGGGCATCGTGCAGGATGACAACCTGGTGGATCGCCTGTATCAGCACGGTGCCGTGTTCGCCAGCGAGATTCAGCAGGAGGCCTCGCCGCTTTTGTCCATCCTGCTGGGCTATATCCTGCCCATCGGCATCATGATTCTGCTGGGCAACTGGCTCACACGCCGCATGATGAAGAAAATGGGCGGCGACTCGATGATGTTCGGCGGCGGCATGGGCGGCCTGGGCAAGAGCAACGCCAAGGTGTACGTCAAATCCTCGCAGGGCATCAAGTTTACCGATGTGGCCGGTGAAGATGAGGCCAAGGAGAATCTCGCGGAAATCGTGGACTACTTGCACAATCCCAGCAAGTACAAGGACATCGGTGCCTCCATGCCCAAGGGCATTCTGCTGGTGGGCCCTCCCGGCACCGGCAAGACCATGCTGGCCAAGGCTGTGGCCGGTGAGGCCAATGTGCCCTTCTTCTCCATCAGCGGCTCCGAGTTCGTGGAAATGTTCGTGGGCATGGGCGCAAGCAAGGTGCGTGACCTGTTCAAGCAGGCCAAGGAAAAGGCCCCCTGCATCGTGTTCATTGACGAGATTGATACCATCGGCAAGAAGCGCGACGGCGGCAAGATGGGCGGCAACGATGAGCGCGAGCAGACGCTGAACCAGCTGCTGACGGAAATGGACGGCTTCGAGGGCAACAACGGCGTCATCATCCTCGCGGCGACCAACCGTCCTGACTCCCTTGACCCCGCGCTGACCCGTCCGGGCCGCTTTGACCGCCGCGTGCCGGTGGAGCTGCCGGATCTGCAGGGCCGTGAAGCCATCCTGAAGGTGCATGCCAAGAAAATCAAGGTGGACGGCAATGTGGACTTTGGCCGCATTGCGCGCATGGCCTCCGGCGCGTCCGGCGCGGAGCTGGCCAACATCGTCAACGAGGCTGCCCTGCGGGCCGTGCGTGATGGCCGTCACTGTGCCACCCAAGCCGACCTGGAGGAAAGCATTGAGGTGGTCATCGCCGGGTATCAGAAGAAGAACGCCATTCTCACCGACAAGGAGAAGTGCGTCGTGGCCTATCACGAAATCGGCCACGCGCTGGTGGCGGCCAAGCAGACCAACTCCGCCCCCGTGCAGAAGATTACCATCGTGCCGCGTACCTCCGGCGCGCTGGGCTACACCATGCAGGTGGAGGAAGGCAACCACTACCTGATGACCAAGGAAGAAATCGAGAATAAGATTGCCACGCTGACCGGCGGCCGTGCGGCGGAGGAAGTGGCCTTCGGCTCCATCACCACGGGCGCGAGCAACGACATTGAGCAGGCTACCAAGCTGGCCCGGGCGATGATTACCCGCTACGGCATGAGCGAGTTCGGCATGGTGGCCCTGGAAACGGTGGAGAATGCCTATCTGGGCGGCGATGCGTCGCTGGCCTGCTCCGCGGAAACCCAGAGCCGTATCGACCAGATGGTGGTGGACACGGTCAAGGCGCAGTACGACAAGGCCATGGCCATCCTCACGGAGAACCGTGCCAAGCTGGACGAGCTGGCCAAGTTCCTCTACGAGCGTGAGACCATCACCGGCGATGAGTTCATGGCCATCCTGAACCAGTAAGGAAGGGAGCGGAAAGAGATGCTGAAGAAGCTGATGGTGATGCTCGGCGGACGCACCGGCGGACTGATTGCCAGCGCGATTGAGATTGTTATTGGCGTGCTGCTGCTCATCAATCCGGAAGGCTTTACCCGGAGTATTGTGGTGGCACTGGGCGTGCTGCTGTGCCTGATGGGCATTTTCAACATGGTGCGCTACTTCCGCCGTCCGGTGCAGGTGCTGGGCGGAGACTGGGCCTTGAGCCGCGGTCTGCTGATGACGCTGGCAGGCGTGTTCTGCGTGTGCAACAGCCAGTGGCTGCTGGCCATCCTGCCTGCGCTGTTCATGCTCTACGGCATTCTGCTGCTGGTGGCAGGCATCTTCAAGTTCCAGCGGATGACCGATTTGAAGCGGATGAAGCATCCCCGCTGGTACATGCCGGGCCTTGCCGCCCTGCTGTACGTCGTGCTGGCGGTCATCATCCTGCTCAACCCCTTCGGCACAGCGATGATGGTCTGGACGTTCGTTGGCGTATCCATGATTGTCTCCGCAGTCCTGGACATTGTAACCCTCATCCTCGCCGCCTAAACCGGCCACATACTCCCCGCCCTCCCTACCGGGACAGCGGGGAGTATTTTTTTGCCCCATGCTCCGCGTCGCGCCGCGCCCTCCGCGCGGCGTGACCCCTTCATCGGAGAAACCAAGCCACGGTACACCCGAAAGGGAGTCCAGAGGGGCAATGCCCCTCTGGCGGGGTGCAGGGGCAGAGCCCCTGCCCGTCTCCCCATTTGCACCAAGGGCAGTGCTGTGATATAATGCAGAATCATGCTTGGGGGGATGGATATGCAGGAGAAAAGAGTTATTGCGGGGAATATGGCTACGGGGACGCTCAAGGTCGTCGCACTGCTGGCCATGTTCGCTGACCATGCGGGGAAAAGGCTCCTGCCTGGGGTCACGGAAATGCGCATGCTGGGCAGAATGGCCTTCCCGCTGTATTGTTGGTGCATGGTCGTGGGCTTCTGCTGTACCCGCAGCGTGCCCAAGTACCTCCTGCGCATCCTTGCCGTGGGCGTGATTTCGCAGCCCCTGTACATGATTGCCCTGAATCATCCATGGCAGGAGCCGAATGTCTTTCTGACCCTGTTGATTGCCCTGTGCGGCCTGTGGGCCATCCGCGAGAAGAAAGCCTTCTGCCAGTGGTGGATGCCGCCCCTTTTGCTGGTGCTGGCCAGCGTCCTGGACTGCGACTACGGCTGGCGCGGCGTGCTGCTGGTCTGGCTGCTGTACGCCGTCAGGGATTCACGGCCCGGCATCGCGGCGGTCATGGTTGCCTTCTGCCTGTACTGGGGCAGCAGCTCCATGCTCATCAGCAGTATCCTTGGCTGGCGCATCAGCCTGCCCGATGTGCTGGCCCCCGTCCTGAATCCGTGGCTCCGGCTGCAAGCGTGGGCCGTGGCAGCCCTGCCGCTCATGCTCCTGCGCATGGAGGAGCGCATCCATCTGCCTGCGTGGGCCGGATATGCCCTCTATCCGGCGCACCTGATTGTGCTGTACCTGCTGGAGGTGATGCTGTGACGCTGAATGTAGAAGAAGCCCTGCGCTATCTCGGTGCCAGCCATGCCGAGAACGACCTCCGGCAAACCGTGGCGGCTGTGGCGGACGAGCTGACCGCCCGCATCCCCCCCCGCTGGACATGGCGGGTGTTCCCGCTGGACAGGGCAACCATGACCCTGCCCGACACGGACATCACCCTGCCCGGCAACCTTGCCCGCCAGATGCTGACCGACTGCCGGCAAATCGTCCTCATGGCCTGCACCCTCGGCACCGCCTTCGACCGCATGATGCGCACTGTACAGGCCCGTGACATGGCCCGCGCCGTCATGCTGGACGCCTGCGGCAGTGCATGGGTGGAAGCCGGATGCGATGCCGCCGAGCAGGAAATCGCCGCCCGTCTGCCCGGATTGCACCTGACAGACCGTTTCAGCCCCGGCTACGGCGACCTGCCCCTGACCGTCCAGCCCGCCCTGTGCGCCGCACTGGATGTGGGCCGTCGGCTGGGCGTCACGCTCACGGACAGCAGCCTCATGAACCCGCAGAAAACCGTCACCGCCCTCATCGGCCTTGCGGACAGACCCCAACAGGCCCGTATCCGCGGCTGTGCCGCTTGTGCCATGAACCAAACCTGCGCCCTGCGCAAAGGAGGAAAACACTGTGGTGTTTAATCGGGAATCCCTTATCCTGCTGGACGGTGCCATGGGTACCATGCTCCAGCAAAGCGGCCTGCGCCCCGGTGAGCTGCCCGAGCTGGTCGCGCTCACCCGACCCGAGCTGCTGGTGAACATCCACCGGCAGTATATCGACGCGGGGAGCCGCATTGTCTATGCCAATACCTTCG
>JBJEUL010000069.1:0-6276 GCA_051883835.1 Aristaeellaceae bacterium | reverse complement strand
GCACCCCACAAGGGGCATCGCCCCTTGACCCCTTTCCGCTGGCGCGGTCCGTTGGAGGGGGTTGCACTTTGGAGAGGGGAATGCTATAATCTTCTCGACTGCGCCAGCATGGGGCTGGACGGCATATCAAGCATGGCAAAAGAGGGATACGGATGAAAACAAGAAGGATTCTCATGTCGCTGTCGGGTGTCATCATCTGCGCGGTGAGTGTGGGTGCATTCAAGATTGCAGCCCTGGGCGTTGACCCCTTCCAATCGCTGATGAGCGGCCTGGATAAGCTGATTCCCATTTCCTTCGGTACGCTGTATGTGATTGTGAACCTGCTGCTGCTCACCTTCAGCCTGGTGGTTGACCGCAGCAAGATTGGCATTGCGACCTTCATCAACCTGTTCCTGCTGGGCTATATCACCGAGTATACCTATGCTTGCCTGCAAACGGTGCTGGTCGCGCCCTCCATGCTGACACGGGCCATCTGCCTGACGGTGGGCATTGTGGTGATGTGCTTCGGCTCCGCGCTGTACATGACGGCGGATTTGGGCGTGTCCACCTATGACGCGGTGGCCATCGCGCTTTCCGGCAAGTGGAAGCTGGCCAAATTCCAGTATTGCCGCATCGGCACGGATTTGGTGTGTGTGCTGGCCGGTGTGGGCATTTTCCTGCTGGGTGGCGGCGGCTTTGCGGAGATTCCCACCATTGCGGGGGTGGGGACGATTATCACGGCGTTCTTCATGGGCCCGCTGATTGAGTTCTTCAACGTGACCATTGCCCGTCCCCTGCTTGCCGGAAAACAGATGCAAGCCTGACCCCCTCCAAGGGAACGCGCCAGCGGAAAGGGGTCAAGGGGCGATGCCCCTTGTGGGGTGCAGGGGCAAGGCCCCTGCGCAGGTCTGGGCGGCAGCCCAGCGCAGCACGTTCATATGATAAAAAAGGAAAAGAATAAAACTGAGTTTCCAAGCAGACGACGCAGTTCGTCCGCGTTGGAAACGGCAGGTTCCGTGGAGCTGCACGAGGAACGAGAACCTCATCCGACCTCGCCGCGCTATAAAATCCCCAAGCGTTTCTCAATCTTTTGAATACACGGAGAGCTTGTTGTCTGCAAGTAGCAGGCAGCAGGCTCTTTTCTTGCCCGTGATGAATGCCCACGCATCAAAAAAGCCCTGTCGGCCTATCGCCGCAGAGCCATATCACCGTGCTGATGGCGGGGCTCGAACCCGCACGCCTTGCGGCAGGGGATTTTAAGTCCCCGGTGTCTGCCATTCCACCACATCAGCAGGTATGAATGATTATACCATCCACCCCTCCACCCGTCAAGCCCGGGACGTGCGGCCATGGCGGGGATGATACGCTCACCCACGCCATGACCGCCCCCCAAAAACGTGCCGCCTTATCGCTTCGGGTAGCACCGCAAAACCAGATAGCCATCCGCATCCCGGCCCACCGGCACAAACCCGGCATGCACATGCATGGCCAGCGCGGCATCCCGCTCGGACTCGAAATTGTTCTCCAGATAGGGTATCTCTGGGTGTGAGAAGGCCTGGGCCTTCAGCAGCTCCAACCCTTCCCGGCCATAACCACGACCCCGGTACTCCGCCTTGATGACGATGCCCATCCCCCGGCCCATGCCGTGCCAGTTGACTTCGCCCACCAATGCGCCGTCCTCGTTTTCCAGGAAGCCCAGGAAGGCTTCCGGCTCCCGGTTCTGCCACGCTTGCAGAAAGCCGTCCCATTCCTCCTCCGGGAAGGGGATGGTGCCATCCGGCGGGCACCATGGCGCGTTGTAGGCCATGGTAGCAGGGTCGGCCATCAGGGCCTGCCGAAAGGCACAGCCCCGGCGGTCGGGGAGCATCAAACGCAGCATGGCTTATACCTCCAGCTGCCGGCGGCCCCAGTCGATGGCCTGCTGCACCATGTCGGGCGCGGGTGCGCCGGGAATCCGCCGCTTCTCCACGCAGGCCAGCATGCTCAGGTCGTCGAACACATCCGCCTCAAAGGCCGGATGGAACTGCTGAAGCTCCTCCAGCGTCAGGTCGAGCAGTGCTTTGTGCTCATTCAGGCAGTGCGCCACCAGCCGACCCACCACGGCATGCGCATCCCGGAAGGGTACCCCGTGCTTGACCAGATAGTCCGCGCAATCCGTGGCATTGGTGAAGCCGCCGGACGCGCCCCGCTCCATCACATCCTTGCGGAAGGTCACGGTGCGAAGCATGGCGGTGAACACCGTCAGCCCCTTGACCAGCGTGTCCCGCGCATCAAAGAAGGCTTCCTTGTCCTCCTGCATGTCCTTGTTGTAGGCCAGCGGCAGGCCCTTCATCACCGTGAGCAGGGCCATCAAATCGCCGTAGACCCGGCCCGTCTTGCCGCGAATCAGCTCGGCGACATCGGGATTCTTCTTCTGCGGCATGATGCTGGAGCCCGTGGCGAAGGCATCGTCCATCTCCACAAAGCGGAACTCGTTGCTGTTCCAGAGAATCAGCTCCTCGCAGTAGCGGCTCAGGTGCATCATGCAGATGGACGCGGCGGACATGTACTCCAGCAGGAAATCACGGTCACTCACGCCGTCCAGACTGTTCATGCTGATTTGCGAGAAGCCCAGCAGCTCCGCCACACGCTCACGGTTGAGCGGATAGGTGGTGCCTGCCAGCGCGCCGGAGCCCAGGGGCATCACATCCGCCGCCTGATACGCATGGCGGAAGCGGTCACGATCCCGCAGGAACATCTGGAAATACGCCATGGTGTGATGCGCCAGCGTGATGGGCTGTGCCTTTTGCAGGTGCGTGTAGCCGGGCATGATGGTGTGCAGGTTCTCCTGCGCAATGTCCAGCAGCGCGTGGAGCAAATCCTCCAGCATGGCCACGGTTTCCTCGCAGGCCAGCTTGGCATACATGCGGCAGTCAAGGGCCACCTGATCGTTGCGGCTGCGGCCCGTGTGCAGCCGCTTGCCAGCCTCGCCGATGCGCTGGGTCAGGATGGCCTCCACGTTCATGTGGATGTCCTCGGCATCCACCATCCACTGAATCTGCCCGGCCTTCACGTCCTGCAAAATGCCCTTCAGGCCTTCAACAATCTTGTCTGCGTCCTCCTGGGGAATGATGCCCTGCTCACCCAGCATGGTGGCATGGGCTATGGAACCGGTAATATCCTGCTCGGCCAGACGCTGGTCGAAGGAAATACTGGAATGGAAATCGTCCACCAAACCATCGGTGGACTTGGAAAAGCGACCGCCCCAGAGCTTCATGACGGGTGTTCCTCCTTTAGATGTACAGCTTGACCCCAGCAGTATACCACGCCTTGGGCACAGGTACAAGCAAAAGACAGCCGACAAAGCCCCAAAAGCATTGAAAGCCGCGAAATATCATGGTATCATCAGGGGGAAGAAGCCCGTTTCCCCCTTGACAAAGCGGAGGTTTGTGGTATAATTCAGCACGTTAACACTTTATCATGCTAAACTATCAAGCGTCCATCGGGGAGGCGATTCAATGGAGCATCGCAAGCCGCAAATACCCACCGGCATGCAGGACACGCTGCCCGGGGAATGCGCCCGCAAGCGTCACATGGAGGATGAGCTGCGCCGTCTGTTCACCCTGCATGGTTATCAGGAGATCGAAACACCCATTCTGGAATACTACGATGTGCTGGACGACCAGACCTACGGCTATCGCCCCGAGCATGTGTGGAAAACCTTCGACAGCCGGGGTCGGGTGCTGGCCATCCGCCCGGATTCCACCATTCCCGCGGTGCGGCTGGCGGCTGGCCGGCTCCGGGACGCGGAGCTGCCCCTGCGGCTGTGCTATATGCAGTCGGCCACACACTTCCAGTCGGATACGCTGTCCATGCTGTGCGTGGAGTATCAGGCGGGGGTCGAACTGATGGGCGAGGGCGGCGTGCAGGCGGATGCGGAAATTATCGCGCTGGCCATTGAAGCGTTGAAGCTCTGCGGATTGCGGGATTTCCAAATCGAGCTGGGACAGGCAGGGTTCTTCACGGGTTTCATGCAGGAAGCAGGCCTGACGGAGGAACAGTGCCAGGTCATGCGCCGCCTGACCGAGGAAAAGAACGCACTGGAAATGCAGCTGTATCTGGAAAAGCTCTCCGTCAGCCGGGATGTGCGGGAACGCCTGATGTGCCTGCCACGGCTCTACGGCGACCTGTCCGTGCTGGATGAAGCCGCCCGCCTGACCCGTCACGCCCTGTGCCGCGCCGCCATTGACAACCTGCGGCAGGTAGTGGGCATCCTCAAGGCCTACGGGCTGGACAGCTACATCACCATCGACCTGGGCATGGTGCATCAGGCGGGGTACTACTCCGGCATCATCTTCCGGGGGATTACAGCAGATTTGGGCCAGCCGCTGCTTTCCGGCGGACGCTATGACGGATTGCCTGCCCGGTTCGGACGGGAAATGCCCGCAACAGGCTTTGCCGTGAAAATGAAGCTGTTGATGATGGCCTTGGAGCGGCAGGGTGCGTCCTTTACCGCGCCGGTACCGCAGGTCATGGTGGGCTTTGATGCGCCCTGCCTGCCGCAAGCCGTGGCCTATGCCAGGGAGCAGCGGGCGCAGGGTGTCAGCGTGGCCCTTGAATACAGCGCACTGCCTGCGGAGTTGGCGGACAGGGTGCGCCGGGGCCTGACGAAACGGGCGGTCTACATTACCCGGGAGGGCTGTCAAAGCTGGGGAGAGGAGGAGGACGCATGCAGGACGTAATCACCTTCGCGCTGGCCAAGGGCCGTCTGGCGGAGCAGACCTTCGGGCTGCTGGAAGGCATGGGCATTGACTGCTCCGAGCCGCGCAACCCGGGCCGCCAACTGGTGCTGTGGGACAGGAAGAACAACGTGCGCTTTATCCTCGTCAAGCCCAGCGATGTACCCACCTATGTGGACCATGGCGTGGCAGACCTGGGCGTGGTGGGCAAGGATACGCTGCTGGAATCGGGCCGTCCGCTCTATGAGGTGCTGGATTTGACCTTCGGGCGGTGTCGGCTGTGCATTGCGGGGTATCCCGACCAGAGCCACAGCCTGGTGACCCGGGCTACCTTCCGCGTGGCGACCAAGTACCCCCACATTGCCCGCAGCTATTATGACGGCAAGGGACAAACCATTGAAATCATCGAGCTGCATGGCTCGGTGGAGCTGGGCCCGGTCATCGGCCTGAGCGATGTCATTCTGGACATTGTGGAAAGCGGATCCACCCTGCGGGCCAATGGCCTGACCGTGCTGGAGGACGTGTGCGATGTATCGGCGCGGCTGGTGTGCAACCGCGTGAGCATGAAAACCAAGCGGGAGCGTATCCGCACCATGATTGACGGGCTGGCCCGGCAGGTGGCCCAGCTGGAACTGTAATGGAGGAAAGAGCATGATTCCGATTTTGAAGGCATCCGATGTGCAGGCCCTCAACGCCCGTGTGATGGAGCGCAGCCAGCTGCAAAATGATGCAATCGCCGCGCAGGTGAAGGAGATTGTCGCCCGTGTGCGCACGGAGGGTGACGCGGCCCTGTTCGACTACACCCGCCGCTTCGACCATGCGGACATCACCGCCGACACGGTGCAGGTGACGCGGGAGGAAATCGATGCCGCCTATGCCGCCGCATCCCCCGAGTGGCTGGAGGCCATGCGGGAGGCCGCGCGGCGCATCACCGCCTTTCATGAGAAGCAGAAGCAGAACACATGGATTGACTTCCAGCCCGGCATTGCGCTGGGGCAGAAAATCACGCCGCTCCAGCGTGTGGGCGTGTATGTCCCCGGCGGCACGGCGGCCTATCCTTCCTCCGTGCTGATGAACGTGCTGCCTGCCAAGGTGGCCGGGGTGGAGGAAATCATCATGGTCACACCGCCGGGCAGGGATGGCGGGGTCAGCTATCCGCTGGCTCTGGCAGCGGCGGATATCGCCGGGGTGGACAAGATTTTCAAGGTGGGCGGTGCGCAGGCGATTGCGGCCCTGGCCTTCGGCACGCCAAGCATCCCACGGGTGGACAAAATCACTGGCCCGGGCAACATCTACGTGGCCAATGCCAAGCGTGAGGTGTTCGGGCATGTGGGCATTGACATGGTGGCTGGCCCCAGCGAGGTGCTGGTGATTGCCGACAGCACCGCCGATGCCCGGCATGTGGCGGCTGACCTGCTCTCGCAGGCGGAGCATGACCCGCTGGCAGCGGCGATTCTCGTTACGGACAGCGAGACGCTGGCCCTTGCGGTGGACGCGGAACTGGCCCGTCAAACGGCCCTGCTTCCCCGGCAGGAGGTCATCCGGCAGAGCCTGGGGGCCTATGGCACCATCGTGGTGG
>JBJEUL010000068.1:0-6281 GCA_051883835.1 Aristaeellaceae bacterium | reverse complement strand
CAGACCGGGCAGCTGCTTCATGCCGTAGAGATCCTGGAAGGTGTTGGCGAAGGCCTTGCAGCCCTCGGCATCCAGCATCTTCTTCATGGCGATTTCCTCGCGGGCCTGATAGCGCACGGTCTCCATGTCGTCGGTGGCGAAGGTGTACAGGGCCGCATACTCGGCCATCTTGGCATCCACCTCGGCCTCGGTCACGGCATCCATGGTTTCCACCAGCTTGCCCACGGGCCAGGTGTTCACCTGCCAGCCCAGCTTGGTCTGCACTTCCACCTTGTCGCCCTCGGTCACGGCTACCTCGCGCATGTTGTCGCCAAAGCGCATCACCTTCAGGCTCTTGGAGAAGGCCACGCCCACCGCTGCACGCATCCAGTCGCCCATGCGCCCCAGCACATCCTCATCCTGCCAGTAGCCGGCAATCACCTTGCGGGGCATGCGCAGACGGGCGGCGATGAAGCCATGCTCACGGTCACCATGGGCAGCCTGGTTCAGGTTCATGAAGTCCATGTCGATCTCCTCGTTGGGGATCTCACGGTTGTACTGGGTGGCGAAGTGCAGATAGGGCTTGCGCAGGTCGGCAAAGCCGTTGATCCACATCTTGCTGGGGGAGAAGGTGTGGCACCAGGTCACAATGCCGGCACAGTTTTCGGCATAGTTGGCCTCGCGCACCACCTCGGTGATTTCCTTGTTGGTCTTGGCGGTCACCTTGTAGACCAGACGGCAGGGCAGAAGGCCGGAGGCGTTCATCTTCTCCGTCATTTCAGCGGCGCGCTGCGCCACGGTTTCCAGCACCTCGGGGCCGTAGAGGAACTGGGAGCCTACTACAAACCAAAACTCGTAATCCTTCAGAGCCATGTTGTTTCTCCTCCATCCGTGAAAACTTCCATCAGGGCTGATGAACCAGCAGATTCCGCTGTCCGGCACGGTAGCACTGTCCCCTGCGCTGCCGGTGGTGCGCGGCGGTTCCGCCGGACAGCAGGAGCAATCGGAAACGCCCACATCGCAAATCTGCCTTCTATGGTATTGTAATCCATCCGGCGCGGTCTGTCAAATCAAGTTGTACGCTTCATCCTACAACACTTGCCGCGCGGGGATTGCATGCAGTACGGGGTGGTGGTATAATCCTTCCAAACGCCCGCCGCAGCCAGCTGTGCGGCGTTGACGACGACCAGTTCAGCAAGCCCTTCAGGAAGCACTCAGACGCTTGGCCGGGGCTGCGGGACAGCCCTGAACAGCACCGTTTGCCCCATGAATCTGACTAAGGAGGAACCCATACCATGCGCATCACCCTTCGCCCGGATGACAGGTACAAGCCGCTGGGCGACCTGTTCGGCCTGTTCTTCGAGGATCTCAACCACGCTGCCGACGGCGGATTGTATGCCGAGCTGATTTGCAACCGGGATTTCGAGTTCGACGAGGTGGATCGGAAGGATTACACGCATCTGACTGCCTGGGCTGCTATCGGCAATGCCGAGGTGTCCATCAGCACGGAGAATCCGCCTTTCCCCCATAATCCCCACTACGCCATCATCAAGGGCCGCCCCGGCATGGGCATCTGCAACCTGGGCTATGGCGAGGGTATTCCTGCCCAGGCTGGCAGGGTCTACAAGCTGCGGCTGTGGGCCCGTGCCGACAAGCCCATGACCCTGCGTGTGACGCTCTGCGGTGCGCAAGCGACCATCACGCTGGGCAGCGAATGGGCCTGCCACGAGGCCACGCTTGTCCCCGCGCAGACCGACCCCGGCGCGAGGCTGTCCATCATCAAGCAGAAACCCGGCAAATTTGCGCTGGCCTTTGTCTCCCTGATGCCTGCCGATACCTGGCAGGGTCAGGCGAACATGCTGCGCCGGGACATCGCCCAGGCTCTGGCGGACATGAAGCCCCGCTTCCTGCGCTTCCCCGGCGGCTGCCTGACCCATGACGGCGCACTCGACCCCGATGCCCGCAACGGCATCTACAACTGGAAGCGCACCCTCGGCCCGGTGGAAAACCGTCCGTCCCGCCGCAACAACTGGGGCTACCATCAAACCATGGGGCTGGGCTTCTACGAGTATTTCCTGTTCTGCGAGGATCTCGGCTGTGAGCCGCTGCCGGTCATCAACGGCGGCATCGACCCGCATCACCTGCGCTTTGCCGAGGGGGAGCTGCTGGAGCAGTACATTCAGGATGCCGTGGATTTGATTGAGTTTGCCAAGGGTGCACCGGATACCCCCTGGGGCAGCGTCCGTGCGCAGATGGGCCATCCCGCGCCCTTCCGCCTGAACTATCTGGCCGTGGGCAACGAGGAAATCCACGAGCAGTTCCATCAGCACATGACGCTGTTTGCGCAGGCCATCCGGGCGAAGGACCCGACCATCCGCCTGATTGGCAGCTCCGGCCCCTTCGTCCATGGCAAGCCCTACGATATGGGCTGGCAGTATGCCCGGGAGCAGGGCCTGGAGCTGGTGGATGAGCATTACTATCTGGCCCCGGAATGGTTCCTGTCCAACAGCGACCATTACGCCGATGCTCCCGCCGACGGGCCGAAGGTGTTCCTGGGCGAGTACGCCTCCTGGGGCAATACCATGGAAAACGCCCTGGCCGAAGCGGCTTACATGACCGGCCTGCAGCGTGCGCCGAGCGTGGCCCTGGCCTGCTATGCACCCATGCTGTGCCATGTCAACTACGTCAACTGGAAGCCGGACATGCTCTGGTTCGACAACAGCCGCCTGATGAAAACCCCCAATTATTATGTGCAGCGCATGTTCATGCACCATCAGGGGGACTGGGCCGTTCCCGTGGAGGCCACGGACAATGAGCTGGGCCCGGATCTGTCCCGGCGCATGGCGGGCCGGATGTTCATCCTTGCCGACGATGAAACCGGCGTGCGCATTTCCGACATCCGTCTGACCACTCCTGATGGCGTGACCAGCCTGCCGGGCGCGGATATCAGCGACGGCGACGAGCTGCCCATCACCGCTATGCACGGGGATAACTTCCGGCTGGAGCTGACGCTGGAGCGGTTCGATGGGAGCAACGGCGTGTCCATCCGCTTCGGCTATGAGGACGAGGAGAACTACTACCATTGGACGGTGGGCGGCTGGCAGAATTCCGATTCTGCGCTGGAGCATATGCAGCGTGACCGCAACACCTGCCTGACCCAGAGCAACCTCTACATGCAGGACGGTCAGGCCTACCGCCTGATGCTGGAGGTGCGGGGCCGGGAAATCATCACCCATGTGAACGGCGAGGAGCTCAACCGGGTCACCGAGCAGCCCCTCCGGCTGCGGCCCCTGTATCTGGCGGCCAGCGTGGAGGATGCCACCGGCGATGTGCTGCTCAAAGCGGTGAACGTGCAGGCGGATGCCGTCACGGCTACCATCGACCTGCCCTGCCGGAGCATGACGGTGGAAACCCTCTGCGCGCCGCCGGAGACTGTCAACACCCTTGATGAACCGGATGCCGTTGCACCTGCGACCCGTCAGGCTGCCGTGGACGGCGAACTGACCTTCACCTTCCCCGGCTATTCCGTGACCATCCTGCGCCTGCATCCGTAAAGGAGGAAGCATCATGCCTGTGGCACCTGCACCGCTGTTCCGGGACCCCATCTTCGATGGCCCCACCGACCCGACCGTGATCTTCAACCGCCAGGAGAAAACCTGGTGGATCATCTACACCGCCCGCCGTGCCAACGTTCCCTGCCACAACGTCAGCTGGGTGCATGGCACGGATTTGGGTGTGGCTTCCTCGGACGACAACGGTCAAACCTGGCTCTACCGCGGCACGCTGAACCTGGAAGCCATCGAACCGGGCCGCAACACCTTCTGGGCCCCGGAGGTGCTGTGGGCCAACGGCCGGTATCACATGTTCGTCAGCTACATTACCGGCGTGCCCGATACCTGGCGGGGTGACCGCACCATCCTGCACTATGTCAGCGACAACCTGTGGGACTGGACATACGAGCATGCTGTGCCCCTGCCCAGCAGCCGGGTGATTGATGCCTGCGTGCATCCCACCGAAAACGGCTGGCGCATGTGGTACAAGGATGAAAACGACGACAGCCATACCCACTTTGCCGACAGCCCCGACCTTTACAGCTGGGAGCATCGCGGCGTGGCCACGCAGGATCAGTCGCAGGAGGGGCCCAACGTGTTCACCCTGCAAGGCAGGCACTGGATGATTGCCGATATCTGGGACGGCCAGGCCGTGTATGTCAGCGATGATTTGCTCAACTGGCAGCGGCAGGAGGGCTCCATCATGGCGGGCGCGGGGACTCGCTGCGAGGACGGCAACCGCGCCCATCACGCGGATGTGCTGGTGGTGGACGATCACGCCTACATGTTCTACTTTGTGCATCCCGGTCAGCAGGCGTATACCTACAGCATGGGCCCCAATGACCTGTCGCAGCGGCGTTCCAGCGTGCAGGTGGCAGAGCTGCGGGTGGCCGATGGAAAATTGACCGCCGTCCGGGACGAAGCATTCGACTTTGTGCTGCCCGCACTGGATGTGAAGCACGAGTGAGGTGCCAGGCGTTCTGCTTTGTTCAGCAGGATGCGGGGGCAAATCGCGCCGGAAGGGTGATTCAAAGAAAAAATCCTCCTATACAAAATGCGTCATTCGAGCAGTGGCTTTTCCGTTCTGCTGTGCTTCGCTGCGCGGGGCGTACGTTCAGTACGCCCCGCACAGCTTTGCCGGAACGCAAAATCCGCAGTGCTCGATGACGCTATTTTTGATGCAGCTTCGTATGACAGGGGCAGCTCGATGTCATCGCCCCATTGCAGCGTCAGGCTGTCGATGGAGGTTCTGGAAGGCCCTCTGCTTCCCGCAATCAGCTGGATGACGATGGGGTAGCCGTTCCATCATCCCCCGGCTCATCAGGACGATTGGCTCGGCAGGACGTGATTGCATTTTCCTGTGCTTTATGGTATGCTATCTATTATATTCATCCATGTACGCTCCTGCCATCCGATGGGACAGAAGCGTACAGAGAAATCGCAAGTGCTGTTGCCCCAGGCAGGGTTCGCTATGCCCTGTCATGGTCTGTCATCACATCAGGAAAAGGAGTGCGCATCATGAATAGTCTGGAACGTTTTTATGCCACGATTGAGCGACGGGCGGTTGACCATCCCGCCACCTGGCTGGGGATGCCGGATCCCGCGTCGCTGCCGGGCCTGTTCAGGGAATACGGCGTCAGCAGCCTGCATGCGCTCAAGCATGCGGTGGGAGAGGACATCTACGCTGTGGAACCGCCCTACCACACCCCGCAAGCCAAGGCGATTTACGCCGCCTTTGACTGGTATGGCAAGGGCGAGGTGGATGCGCACAACCGTACCCTGACGGCGGATGGCTGCTTCAAGGATGCGGAGGAGCTGGAGGACCTTGACTTCTTCCAGTGGCCCGACCCGAAGGAGGGCATGCACCTGGAGGAGTGCGCGCACATGTTTGACGACATTCCCGAGGGAAGCGCGGTCATCGGTGTCATGTGGTCGGCGCATTTTCAGGATACCTGCGCGGCCTTTGGTATGGAAACAGCACTGATGAACATGCTGATCAATCCGGAGCTTGTCGAGGCGGTCAACCGCAAGATTCTTGACTTCTATCTGGAAGCCAACGAGCTGTTCTATCAGGCCGTAGCGGGCAAAATCCACGCGGTGCTCATCGGCAACGACATGGGCAGTCAGCGCGGACTGATGCTCTCCCCGGAGCTGGTGCGCAGGTTTGTGATTCCCGGCTGCCGGGAGCTGACGGCGCAGGCGCACGCCCATGGCTTGAAGGTCATCTACCATTCCTGCGGGTCGATTGACGCGATTATCCCCGACCTGATTGATGCGGGGGTGGATGCCATCCATCCGATTCAGGCCCTGGCAGCAGGGATGGACGCGGAATCCCTCCAGGCACGCTTTGGCAGACAGGTGTCCTTCTGCGGCGGCGTGGATACCCAGCAGCTGCTGGTCAACGGCACGCCGCAGGAGGTGCGGGAACGCGTACGCCAATTGCGGACGCTCTTCCCCACGGGCTTGATTGTCTCCCCCAGCCACGAGGCCGTTCTGCCCGATATCCCCCCGGCGAACATTCGCGCCATGTTCGAGGCAGCCAGCGCGTCATCACGCCCTTGAACGCCGCCCGGAGCTTTCCGATACACGAACGAAGGCGAATCAGCCCATGTTCAAGCCAGTTCGCCTTCACTTTTTGATGGACAGGCGGCGCAGAGCAGACCTGTGGCCGTCCGTGTCTGTGTGTTGCCTGCTCAGCTTACAGCCGGATTTTCTTGATTTCCTCGGCGTAATACTGCACCAGCTCGAACT
>JBJEUL010000067.1:0-6299 GCA_051883835.1 Aristaeellaceae bacterium | reverse complement strand
CAAACCGCGCATTGGATTCGGGCGAGCGCTTTCTTAGGAGGCGGTCGCTCTATCCAACTGAGCTATAGCGACGTATGACCATCTATGATTATAGCCCGACAAAAGTCGAACTGCAATCCCATATTCAATTTTTCTCCGGTGGCCGTTGTAACGTAACCTTAGGAGGCGGTCGCTCTATCCTGCTGAGCTACGGGTGCAGGCCTCAACAGCACGTCATGCAAGCCTATGTTCAACGGTTGCACACATGTTGCTCACAACCAGGATGTATTATACCACAGACCCCATCTCTTGACAAGGCCCCCCCGAGGCTGTTTTCCATGGGGTCTCATCGTATCCCCCGGTCGGGCATATACTACCTGTGTGCCCGGATGCGAAAGGAGGTTTGCAGCGCATGCAACGTATCGTGACCGTAAGCCTGCTCCTTGTCCTGATTCTGAACCTGTGTACCTGCGCAGCAGCTGCCGAGCAGACGGAGAACGCCGCCGCGCAAGCTGTCCTGACGGCCAGCAACACCCTGCCGGAAACAGCCAGCGCGGCGTTATCCTCCGTCACGGCGGAAACCACGTCCGATGCCGCCCTGAGCAATCTGGTCAGGGGACTGTATCTGGCTCTGGGTGGCGCAACGCTGCTGGCAGCGTTGGTCGTTGTGCACATGACAAGACAGCTCAGAAAGGACAGCTGAATCCATCCTGGTATGGGCCGGGGGCGTTGCGCTCCCGGCTCTTGTGCTGTCGGAAAGACCGGCGGGCCATGGAGGAGATTCTTTTCATAAAGGGTTGGAATCGGATGCAGGTTGCGGTATAATCGTAGGCAGGGCGGCGCGACCGCCATCACAGGAGGCGGAGAGCTTGCGACGCAAGGATCGGGAAATCAGCGAACGGACGGATATCCTGGCTATTTTGGAGCGCAGCGCAGTCATCCGACTGGGCATGCAGGGCGAGGAATATCCCTATGTGGTGCCGCTGTCCTTCGGCTGGGAACAGCGGGATGGACAGGTCATCCTGTATGTCCATGGTGCCATGGCAGGCAAGCGGCATGCACTGCTGGCCCGGAATAACCGCGTGGCCGTGGAGGCTGACTGCTTCCAGCGGTATGTGGAGGGGCCGGGCGGTATCTCCTGCGTGTATGAGAGCATGATGGGGGAGGGCGTGGCCGAGTGCGTCACCGGCGAGGAAGCCCGGCATGGCCTGGATTGCCTGCTGCGCCATTGCGGCTACGAGGGCTATGCCTGCGATGAACAGGCCATGAACCATACCAGCGTGTGGCGCATCACCCTGCACAGCCTGACGGGAAAGAGGCGGCCCGCATGAACCGTGTACTGCGCTTCCTGCGTCGGGAGGTCGTTTTCAGCGTATCGTTGACGGCTGCGCTGCTGTCCTTCCTGATGGCATCGCCCGGGCCGCATACGCTGGCAGGCATTGATACCGTGACCCTGCTGATGCTCTTTACCCTGATGACCGTGGTGGCGGGGCTTCGCCGCTGCGGCGTGTTTGATGTGCTGGGCCGTGCCGTAGCCCGGCGCATCCATACCCAGCGGGGGCTGGCCGCTGCTTTGACGGCGGTGTGCTTCTTCCTGGCTATGGCGGCCACCAACGATGTGGCCCTGATTACGCTGGTACCCTTCACGCTGCTGCTGATGGCTGGGGCGCGGGAGCGGGATATCATCCTGACCATCGTGCTGGAAACGCTGGCGGCCAATCTGGGCAGTATGGTCACGCCCATCGGCAATCCGCAAAACCTGTACCTGTATTCCGCCGGACTGCTGACCCTGGCGGACTTCCCACGGCTGACATGGCCCTACGCGCTGGTCAGCCTGCTGGGGCTGCTGGCCGCCTGTCGGCTGATTTCCTTCGACACGGTGGCGGCATCGGGCGGCAAGGATGCGGGAATCCACGGCCCATGGGGCCTGTATGCCGTGCTGGGCGCGGTTGCGCTGCTGGCGGTGGCGAAGGTGCTGCCTGCGTGGGCTGCTGCGGCCCTGGTGCTGGCCGGAACGCTCCTGCTGGACAGGGCCGTGCTGCGGCAGGTGGATTACGCGCTGCTGGGCACGTTCGTGTGCTTCTTCGTGTTCGTGGCCTCGGTGAAGGCATGCGTCCCGGTGCGGCAGTGGCTGGAGAGCCTGATGGCCGTATCGCCCTTGATGGTGCCGCTGCTGGCCAGTCAGGTCATCAGCAATGTACCGGCCTGTTTGTTGCTCTCGCCCTTCACGCAGGAAACAGGCGCACTGATGCTGGGCGTGAATCTGGGCGGTCTGGGCACGCTGGTGGCCAGTCTGGCGAGCCTGATTTCCTTCAAGCTCTACGGTGCATCCGCCACGGCACGCAAGGGACAGTATTTCATGGTATTCACACTGGCGAACCTGATGGGTCTGGCGGTGCTGCTGACGCTGGCCGCGCTGCTGGGTCAGCTGTAACAGGAGAAATGTATGGAATTTCGCATCATGACCCCCGAGGATATCCCCGCCTGCGCCCGAACGCTGATGGCTGCCTTTGCCCCTGCGCCCTGGAACGAGCATTGGACCTACGAGCAGGCCTTCACGCGCATTGACGAAATCATGTCCGGCCGGGTGTCCCGCGGCTATGTGGCGGTGGAAGGGAATACGGTCGTTTCCATGCTCAGCGGGCGCATCATGACCTATTTGGGCTTCAAGGAGCTGTGGGTGGACGAGTTCAGCGTGCATCCGGACTTCCAGCGGCAGGGCGTGGGCAGTCGGATGATGGCCTTTGTCCGGGAGCAGCTGCGGCAGGAGCCGGAGAAAATTTCCTACATCGTCCTGAATACCGAGCGGGGCTATCCCAGCGTGAAGTTCTACGAGGCCAACGGCTTCAAGGGCGATGATTCGCTGCTCTTCATGGCGGCGGATGTGTGACGGGCAGGCGAAAACTGGATTTTTTATGTTCTGAAACTGCAAAAAAATGCAGCGGCATGGTTTCAGACTTGCAAATTGACCGGCTATACCGTATAATAGGGGCGGGTTTCCACTCAATATGACGGTTGTGCAGGCCAAGGAAGGATGAATCATGCAGGAAATGCAGGATATGATCGAGCGACTGAATCAGTCCGGCAAGCGGCTGAGCAAGGGTCACCGCAAGATCGCACAGTATATTGTGGAGCATTATGACAAGGCCGTGTTCATGACAGCCAGCCGCCTGGGCGAGAGCGTAGGCGTGAGCGAGTCCACCGTGGTGCGCTTTGCCTCCGCCATGGGCTATGAGGGCTATCCGCAGCTGCAACGCTCCCTGCAGGAGCTGGTCAGCCACCGGCTGACGGCCAATCAACGGTTCGAGATGTCCACGGAGATCGATCCCCACGCGGCGTTGGGCTTCGTCCTCAAGAGCGACATGCAGAACCTGCGCAACACCCTTGAGAGCATGGATAATGAGGTTTTTGAGGACGTGGTGCAGCGGCTGCTCAATGCCAAGGCCATCTATGTGATGGGGCTGCGCTCTGCCGCGCCGCTGGCCCAGTTCATGGGCTATTATCTCAACTATATTTTTGATGATGTGCATCTGGTGTCCTCCGGCGCGACGGACGTGTTTGAGGAAATCTCCAAGCTCCACGGGGGGGATGTGCTGGTGGGCATTTCCTTTCCGCGGTATTCCACCCGCACGCTGGAGGCCATGCGCTTTGCCAAGCGGTGCGGCGCGCAGGTGGTGGCCATTACCGATGGCCCCATGTCGCCCCTGGGGGATATCGCGGACGCGACCCTGACCGCCCGCACGGACATGGCGTCCTTTGTGGACTCGCTGGCCGCGCCCCTGTCGGTCATCAACGCGCTGCTGGTGGCACTGGGCCTGCACCGCAAGGAGGCCCTCAGCCAGCACTTCAGGCAGCTGGAGGCCATCTGGACAACCTACGAGGTCTATTTGGAGGAAGAAGGGCATCATGGGTAAGGTGCTGGTCATTGGCGGGGGCGCAGGCGGCATGATGGCGGCGATTTTCGCCGCACGAGCCGGTGCGCAGGTCACGCTGCTGGAGCGCAACGAGAAGCTGGGCAAGAAGGTGTACATCACCGGCAAGGGCCGCTGCAACGTCACCAATGACTGTACCCTGGACGAGTTTCTGCTGGAAACGCCCCGCAACCCACGCTTCCTGTACAGCGCGCTGAGCTTCTTTTCCCCGCAGGACATGATGGCCCTGCTGGAGGATGCCGGCTGCCCGGTGACGGTGCAGCGCGGCAGGCGTGTGTTCCCCGCCACGGAAAAGGCCAGCGATGTCATCCGCACCCTGACGCGGCTGTTGCAGCAAAGCGGGGTGGAGGTGCGGCTGAATACCCGGGTCAAGGCCGTGAATCAGCAGGACGGCCGGGTCAGCGGCGTGACGCTCATGGACGGCGAGGAGTTGACTGCCGATGCGGTGGTACTGGCCACCGGCGGACGCAGCTATCCCATGACCGGCTGCACCGGCGACGGCTATACCTTTGCCCAGAGCGCGGGCCATACGGTGACAGCCCTGTCCCCCGTGCTCTCCGCCATCGAAACGGAGGACGACTGGCCCAAGGAATTGCAGGGCCTGTCCCTGCGCAATGTAACCCTGACACTGAAAAAGGGTAAAAAAACCCTGTACAGCGAGCTGGGCGAAATGCTGTTCACGCATTTCGGCATATCCGGCCCGCTGACGCTGACCATGAGCTGCCACCTGCCGGAGAAGCTGGCGGACGCAGCCGTGACCCTTGACCTGAAGCCGGGTTTGACGCTGCAGCAGCTGGATGCCCGGCTCCAGCGGGAACTGGAGGCCCAGCCCCGCAAGCAGCTCATCAACGTGCTGCCCACGCTCCTGCCCGGCAAGCTGGCAGAGCTGTTCCCGCGTATCTGCGGGGTGGACGGGGCCAAGCAGTGCTGCCAAATCACGCGGCAGGAGCGTGAGAACCTCTGCGCCGCATTGAAGGGCCTGCCCCTGCACCTGAAGAAGCTGGCCCCCCTGGACGAGGCCATCGTGACCCGGGGCGGCGTGTCGGTGAAGGAAATCAACCCGGCCACCATGGAGAGCAAGCTCCTGCCCGGTCTCTACTTCGCCGGTGAAGTCATGGACGTAGATGCCCACACCGGCGGCTACAACCTGCAAATCGCCTGGGCCACCGGAGCCCTCGCCGGTCACAGCACCACCTCCCCCTAACCCCAAGGGAACGCGCCAGCGTCGAAGGGGTCAAGGGGCGATGCCCCTTGCGGGGTGCAGGGGCAGAGCCCCTGCGCAGGTCTGGGCGGCAGCCCAGGACGGATTACTCAAAGGAGTCGATACCTTTGCACTTTATCGTAATCGATCTGGAATGGAACCAGCCGCTGTCCTACGACAGCAGCGTATACCGGCAGGTGGGCGACCGGCTGATCTTTGAGATGATTCAGATTGGCGCGGTAAAGCTGGACGAGCATTATCAGGTGATGGACAGTATTTCCATTCCCATCAGGCCGGTGCACTATGTGAAGATTCATCCGCGCATCCGGCGCATGACGCAGCTGGGCCCGGAGGAGCTGGCGGACGCGCCCGAGTTTCTGGAGGCGATGGAGCAGTTCGCGGCCTGGTGCGGGGAGGACTATGCCCTGCTGACCTGGGGCTGCGATGACGTGAGCGTGCTCAAGCAGAACATGGACTTCTTCGGCTGTCAGGTGAAGCTGGCCCCGCTGTGCGATATCCAGCGGCTGTTCGGGGATGTGCATGGCACCAAGGAGCGCAAGGGCCTGAAGGCCGCCATGGACATGCTGGGCATTGAGCCGGACGAGAACCGTGCCTTCCACAACGCCCTCCATGATGCCTACTACACCGCGCTGGTGTTTGCCACCCTGCCCAACCCGGAAAAGGTGCTGGAATACCCCCAGCAGCCCAAGCAGCTGATTCATCAGGGCAAGCATGCGCGGAGCCGGGAAAAGGGCGAAAATTACGACAGCCTGTCCGCCGCGCTGGAGAGCGAAGCAGCCTGTCAGCCCCGCTGCCCTGTGTGCGGCAAGCGCACGCAGGTAGAGGCAGAAGGCTATGTGAAGCAGAGCGGGGACAAGTACATTGGCCTGTCCGAATGCCCGCACCATGGCCCGCTGCTGATTCGCCTGCGTTTCCGGCCCACGGATGACGGCAAGCGTTCCATGACCATCGCGATTTCGAAGGCTACCGCCGCCAATCGGGCCTATGTCCACACCAAGCGGTTACAGATGGAGGAAAAGCAAGCCCGCTATCTTGCCGAGCATGGCACGCTGCCCGACCCGGACGAGGAGCTGATGACCGCCGAGCGCACCAGTATGCCCTTCGAGGACTGACCCCTCCAAGGGACCGCGCCAGCGTCGAAGGGGTCAAGGGGCGATGCCCCTTGT
>JBJEUL010000066.1:0-6320 GCA_051883835.1 Aristaeellaceae bacterium | reverse complement strand
AGAGTCTGGCCATGTCCATCATCTGGATTCTGCTGGAATCCCCCGACCTGGCCATCACTGAGGCTGCGGTGGGCGCGGGCATTACCAGCCTGCTGCTGTTTGTGACACTGAAAAAGATTCATGCCATCGACCAGCAGAAGGGAGGCGCGCACCATGGCCCGCATCAGGAATGATTATGAAAACAGCTGGTTCCCGCGCCTGCAACGCTGGCTGAAGGGCGGCAGCACCCGTCTGGATGAGCAGCTGCAAAAGGAGCTGGTTGACCAGACCCGTGGCTACACCCGGGAGCATATCGAAGCCCTTGTGCAGGAGCAGGAGAACCGCACCCAGCAGCGTCTCCAGCAGCAGCTGGAGCATGAACAGTCCATGTACGAGCATGTGCGGCAGTGGAGCCAGACCAAGGGTGCCAAGCTGGTCACATGGAGCTACCGCATCCTGGCGGTGCTGATTTGCGTATCCATCATCTGGGTGCTGCTGACCACCGCCTCCTACCTGCCGCCCTTCGGACACCCGGACAACCCCGTCAACAACGAGGTCAGCCAGCGATACATTGAGCAGGGCATGCAGGAGACCGGCGCGGTGAACATCGTGGCCGGCATGATTCTGGACTACCGCGCCTTCGATACGCTGGGCGAGAGCAACGTGCTGTTTGTGGCAGCCTGCTCGGTGATTATCCTGCTGCGCATCTCCGGCAGCAGGGACGGCAAGCCCACCCGGGAGCAGCTGGAGTCCGAGGCGGACGACCGCATGTACGAGCCCAAGAACGACATGATTTTGCAGCATGCCGCGTCCTTTCTGGTGCCGGTGATTCTGCTCTTTGGCATTTACGTCATTCTCAACGGCCACATCTCCCCCGGCGGCGGCTTCTCCGGCGGTGCCGTCATGGGCGCAGGCCTGATTCTCTACCTCAACGCCTTCGGCTTCAAGAAAACCGAGCGGTTCTTCACCTTCAAGACCTTCAGGACGGTCAGCCTGTGTGCCCTGTCCTTCTACGCGCTGAGCAAGGCCTATTCCTTCTTCACCGGCGCGAATCACCTGCACTCCATCATCACCCCCGGTACGCCCGGCAAGCTCTTCTCCGCAGGGCTGATTCCCTACCTGAACATTGCCGTGGGTCTGGTGGTCTGCTGCACGATGTACGCTTTCTACACCCTGTTCCGGAAGGGAGATATGTGACATGAACGCCCTGACGAATTATGAAGAAATGGCGGCCATGATTCTCTTCGGCATCGGCTTCACGACGCTGCTGCTGCACAAGAACATGATTAAAAAGGTCATCGGCTTTTCCATCATGGACAGCGCGATTTACCTCTTTCTGGCGGCCAAGGGCTACATCAACGGCCGGGTGGCCCCCATTGTGGTGAACGGCGTGCAGAGCATGGAAGCCTACATCAACCCCATTCCGGCCGGTCTGGTGCTGACGGGCATTGTGGTCAGCGTGTCCGTTACCGCGCTGATGCTGGCCCTGACCGTGCGGCTCTACCGGCGGTACCACACGCTGGACATTGACGAAATCACGGCGCAGATGCGCAGGGAGGAGGAAGGCTGATGGCACTGTGGCAGAATATCCCCTTCTTCTGTATCCTGCTGCCCCTGGGCTCCGCCGCCATGACCAGCGTCCTCAAGCCCCATCTGGCCCGACGCTGGACGCTGCTGGTGCTGTGCCTGCTCACGGCCCTTTCCGCGCTGCTGACAGGCCTGCTCTATCGCTACGGGGAGAGCTACACCTTCATGATGGGCCACTATCCGGCCCCCTGGGGCAATGAGATTCGCGCCGGCCTGCTGGAGGGCCTGACCGCGCTGATGTTCAACATCATCATGCTCCTATCCCTCATGGGCGGCCTGAAAAAGGTGGACGACCACATCGCCCACGACAAGCAGAGCCTGTACTACGTCATGCTGCTGCTGCTCACCGCTGCACTGATGGCGCAGGTCTACACCAACGATATTTTCACCGCCTATGTGTTTGTGGAAATCATGACCATCTCGGCCTGCTCGCTGATTGCCGCCCGCACCAAGGGCCGGACGCTGGTGGCCGCTACCCGGTACATGATCATGAACCTGCTGGGCTCGGGCCTGTTCCTGCTGGGCATCATCCTGCTCTATGACCTGACCGGCCATCTGCTGATGAGCAACATCAAGGAAGCCGTGGCCCGTCTCCACGCCACCCGGGAATACCAAATGCCCCTGACAGTGGTGGTCGCGCTCATGTCGATGGGTCTGGGCATCAAGAGCGCGCTGTTCCCCTTCCACACCTGGGTCCCGGATGCCTACGGCTACACCACGCCCACGTCCTCGGCGGTGCTGTCCTCGCTGGTGAGCAAGGGCTACATCTTCCTGCTGATGAAAATCATGTACCGGGTCATTGGTCTGGACGTGATTGTGTCCACCCGCCTGCCGGATGTGCTGTTCGTCTTTGCGCTGCTGGGCATGATTCTGGGTTCCATCTCCGCCATCCGGCAGACGGATATCCGCCGCATGATTGCCTACTCCTCCGTGGCCCAGATTGGCTATGTGTACATGGGCATCGGCCTTGGCACGGAAGCGGGCATGACAGCTGCCGTATTCCACATTTTCAGCCATGCCATGTGCAAGAGCATGCTTTTCCTGGCCGCAGGCGGACTGGCGGATGCTTCCGGCAACAGCAAGAAGTTCCACGACCTGCAGGGCTCGGCCTACCGCAGTCCCATTGCGGGGGTGGCCTTCACGGTGGGTGCGCTGTCCATGATTGGCTTCCCGTTCATCGGCGGCTTCAACAGCAAGCTGTACTTTACCATGGCGGCTGTGCAGGCCGGCGGCCCCCGGATGATGCTGGTGCTGATTGCTCTGGTGGTCTCTACCTGGCTCAATACCGTCTACTTCATGAAAACCGTCATCACCATCTACCGTCAGCCCCGCACCGATATCCACTATCCCGTGGAGAAGGGACAGCGCGGCTTCTGCTTCAACATGTCGATGCTGTGCTTCACGGCGGCCAATATCGCGCTGGGCCTGTTCGCCCATGTGATTACGGACGCCATCACCCGGGGACTGGCCATTTTCGGCTGATACCTGCCATCCATACCGCTGGAGGGATACACCATGATTCAACCCTGGTATCTGCTCTTGCCCGTGCTGCTGCCGCTGCTCGCCGGTCTGGCCGTGGGCTTTCTGCCCATGCTGTCCCCTGTCACGGCACGCCGCCGCTTCACCCTGGGCGCGATGCTGCTGGGCTGCCTGTCGCTGCTCCCGGTGCTCATCGCCCCGGACATGCTCCTGCCGCTGTTTGTGCTCTCCGACAGCCTGCCTGTTTTCCTGCGCTCGGATGCGCTGGGCAAGTTTTTTGCCGCGGTGATGTGCCTTGTGTGGGTGATGGCTGGCGCATACTCCTTTGACTACATGGAGCACGAGGGCCATGGCCAACGCTACTATGCCTTCTACCTCATCACGCAGGGCATTTTGATGGCCCTGTGCTTTGCGGGCAGCATCATCACCTATTACATGTTCTACGAGGCCATGACCCTGCTGACCTTCCCCATGGTGCTGCACACCGGGCACAAGGACGCGGTGGCCGCTGGCCTGAAGTACCTGATTTACTCGGTGCTGGGTGCATCGCTGGTGCTGCTGGGCGTGTTTGTGCTCAGCGGGTATGTGAGCAGCTTCTCCTTCATGCCCGGCGGCGTGCTGGACATGGACAAAGTCGCGGGGCATGAGGGCCTTGTGCTGACCACCGCGCTGGTGATGCTCATGGGCTTTGGCGCAAAGGCCGGTCTGTTCCCGCTCCATGGCTGGCTGCCCACGGCACACCCCGCTGCCCCCTCCCCGGCCAGTGCGGTGCTGTCCGGCGTCATCACCAAGGCGGGCGTGCTGGGTGTGGCGCGGCTGATGTTCTGCTTCCTGGGCGCGGACTTCCTGCGCGGAAGCTGGGTACAGACCGTTTTCATGGGTCTGACGCTCTTCACGGTGTTCATGGGTTCCCTGCTGGCGTATCAGGAGGGGCTGCTGAAAAAGCGGCTGGCCTATTCCTCCGTCAGTCAGGTGAGCTATGTGCTCTTCGGTCTGTCCACGCTGCATCCGCTGGGCGCGATGGGCGCACTGCTGCATGTGGCCTGTCACGCGCTGGTGAAGGACACGCTGTTCATGTCCGCCGGTGCCATCATCCTGAAAACCCACAAGACCCGTGTGGACGAGCTGGACGGCATTGGCCGTCAGATGCCGGTGGTCATGTGGTGCTTTGCGCTGGCCAGCGTGGGTCTGGTGGGCATTCCGCCGTGTCTGGGCTTTGTGAGCAAGTGGTATCTGGCGCAGGGTGCCTTGAGCATGACGGGCGTTCCGGCCTTCCTGTGCTACCTTGGCCCGGTGGTGCTGCTACTTTCCGCGCTGCTGACGGCGGGGTATCTGTTCCCGATTGTGATTCGCGCCTTCTTCCCCGGCGCGGATGAAACAGGCAAGCCCCGCTTCTTCGACAAGTGCGAGCCGAGCTGGCGGATGCTGGTGCCGCTGGTCATGCTGACCGCCCTGTCGGTGGTGCTGGGCATGTTCCCGCAGGTGCTGACCGCGCCCATCGAAGCACTGCTCGCTGCCCTGATGTGAGCAAGGAGGAACCGCGATGCTGATTTATCTGACATTGTTCTTGCCGCTGCTGGGCGGTGCGCTGCTGCCGCTGTTCCACTTCCGCACGGTGAAAAGCCGGGGCATCTATGTGGAGGCGGTGGTCATGGCCACGTCCCTGCTGGTTTTGACGCTGCTGCTCGGGCGCACGGACAGGCTCTACACGCTCATGAGCCTTGGCGTTGGCACGCAGCTGAATCTGGTGTTCCGTCTGGACGGCATGAGCTGCGTGTTCGTGGGGCTGGTGGCCCTGCTGTGGCCCCTGGCTTCCCTCTACGGCTTTGAGTACATGAAGCACGAGGAGCGGCCCAATGCCTTCTTCGCCTTCTATACCATGACCTACGGCATCACGCTGGCCATCGCTATGGCGGCAAACCTGTTTACCCTCTATGTGTTCTACGAGTGCCTGACCCTCATCACGCTGCCCCTTGTGACCCACAAGCAGGACGCGGCCTCCATCCGTGCAGGCCGCAAGTACCTGTATTTCTCCATCAGCGGTGCGGCGATGGCCTTTGTGGCGTTGGTGTTTTCGCTGATGTACGGCACGGGCGCGGATTTCACGCTGGGCGGCATCCTTGACCCGGAGAAGATTGCCGGGCAGGAGCGGCTGCTGCGGGGCGTGTTCCTGCTGGCGTTCATCGGCTTTGGCACCAAGGCAGCGGTGTTCCCCATGTATGCCTGGCTGCCCTCGGCCTCGGTGGCACCCACGCCGGTGACGGCCCTGCTGCATGCCGTGGCGGTGGTCAACGCCGGTGCCTATGCCGTGCTGCGCACCATCTACTATGTCTTTGGCACGTCGTTTCTCGCTGGCAGCACGGTGCAGGTCATTGTGCTGGCCCTGAGCTGCTTCACCATCCTGTTCGGCTCCACCATGGCCCTGAAAACGCAGCACTTCAAGCGGCGGCTGGCCTACTCCACCATTTCCAACCTGAGCTACATGCTCATGGGTGCGGCCCTGATGACCCCCGCTGGTATGGTGGGCAGCCTGAGTCATCTGGTGCTGCACGGCCTGATGAAAATCACCCTGTTCTACTGTGCGGGTGCGGTGCTGGTGCGCACCGGGCAGGAGTATGTGCAAGACCTGCGCGGCTACGGCCAAATCATGCCCTTTACCTGCGCGGTGTTCACGCTGGCGGGCATTGCGCTGGTGGGCATTCCGCCGCTGTGCGGCTTTGTGAGCAAGTGGAACCTGCTCACTGCCGCTTCGGCCACCGGCACATGCATGGGCTATGTGGCCATCGCCACGCTGATTATCTCCGCCGTGCTGACGGCAGCGTACCTGTTCACGGTTATCATTCCCATGTACTTCCGTCCGCTCAATGAGGATCAGGCAGCCCTTGCGGGGCAGAACCGGGATCCCGGCTGGATGATGAAGCTGCCCCTGAGCGTGCTGTGCATCATCCTGGTGGTGCTGGGCGTGTACGCGCAGCCGCTGGTCACGTTCCTGCGGGGCGTGGCATCCGGCGCAATCTTCTGAGTGAAGTGAAAGGAGGCTCAAGCCATGAACGCGCTGCTTCCCCTGTTGTGCTTCCTGCCGATGCTCGCGGCTCTGGGCTGCTACATTGCCGGGCGGTTTTCGAAGCCCCTGCGGGATACGCTGGTGGCCGTGACCGGCCTGCTCGTTTTCGCGCTGGCCGCGCTGACGGCCATGCAGCCTGAGATGTCCTTCAGCATTCCGGGCTTCTGCGGCCTGGGGCTGAACCTGAAGGCGGACGGCTTCCGCAGCCTGT
>JBJEUL010000065.1:0-6327 GCA_051883835.1 Aristaeellaceae bacterium | reverse complement strand
TATATCCGCATGTGCAACGACGGCTGGCTCCAGGGCTGGCATGAGCGCAACGGCGGCAACCTGACCTATCGCCTGACCGCCGAGGAAGTGGCGGAGATGAAGCCCTTCTTCGATGAAACGCCCCGTCCCTGGGTCAACATGGGCGTAACCGGCGCGAATCTGGCGGGTGAGTACTTCCTGTCCACCGGCAGCGGCAAGTTCTTCCGCAATGTGATTCTCGACCCCGAGGACAGCATCTGCGTGGTGGAAATCAACGACAAGGGCGACAGCTACCGCATTGTGTGGGGTCTGGTCAATGGCGGCCGTCCCACCAGCGAGTTTCCCAGCCACTTCATGAACCACTCTGTCCGCGTGGCTGCTACGGAGGGTGCCTGCCGCGTGATCTATCATGCGCATCCGGCCAACATCATCGCCATGACCTTCGTGCTGCCGCTGACGGATCGTGAGTTCTCCCGTGCGCTGTGGAAGGCTGCCACCGAATGCCCTGTGGTGTTCCCCGGCGGCGTGGGCGTGGTGCCGTGGATGGTTCCCGGCGGTGCCGACATCGCGCTGGCTACCTGCGAGAAGATGAAGGAGTACGACGCGGCAGTGTGGGCGCACCATGGTCTGTTCGCTTCCGGCCCCGACTTCGACATCACCTTTGGCCTGATGCACACCATCGAGAAGGCCGCGCAGATTTGGGTGCTCCAGCACTCCACCGGCTTGCCCGAGCTGCAGACCATCAAGGACGATGAGCTGCGTGCCATCGCCCGTGACTTCAAGGTGCAGCTGCGCGAGGACTTCCTCGACTAATCGCATACCATTCTCTCAGGCCCGCGCTGTCCCGATGGCTGTCGCGGGCCTTTTTGCCTTGGGGATGAATCTGATAACTAGGAGGTACTGCCATGAACAGTTCTGATTTCCTGAAGCTGGCACAGGAGCGGTATTCTGTCCGAAAGTATATGGACGAACCGGTTTGTCCGGAGGATTTGGAGAAAATCCTGCAGGCCGGGTATGTCGCGCCAACGGCCTGCAACCTGCAGCCCCAGCGGGTTTTTGTGCTGCAAAGTTCCGAAGCACTGGAGAAGCTGCGCCGCTGCACCCGCTGGCATTTCGACTGCCGTACAGCACTGCTCATCTGCCAGTCCAGAACTGATTGCTGGGTGCGCAAGTACGACGGCAAGCCCAGCGGTGACATTGACGCGGCCATCGTCACCACGCACATGATGCTGGAAGCCGCTGCGCTGGGGGTTGGCTGTTGCTGGGTGATGAGCTTCAATCCCGCGGCGGTACGGGAAGCGTTTGCTTTGCCGGACAATCTGGAACCTGTGGCCATCCTGCCCTTGGGCTATCCCGCATCGGATGCCGCGCCCTATCCGGGCCACAGCCAGTTCAAGCCTATGGAGCAGCTGGTCGCGATACTGTGACATAGCATGCCGTTGACAAAGAGTTGAACATGATGTGCTATGCTCTGGTCAGGCTCATCAGAGCCATGGAGAGGGGAGTAACACAGTGGGCATTCGTACCAAGGACAAAAACCGAAAAGCGGTTTCAAGCCTCCGCACACCGCTGGAGGATATCAGCGAAGCCGTGTTGAAGGAAGCACGGACGCAGGAGACGCAGCTTCAGCCCATCTATCACGAGCTGGCCTGCTGCACCACGTCCATACCGCCTGCGCTGGAGGAACGGGTATGCGGGGAGATTGATTCGCTGAAGCGGGCATCAGCCAACCTCAAGGCCGCCCAGCAGAAGGCAGCTGACCTGGAGGACGAACTATCCGCCCGGCTACGGGATGAGGGCAAGAGCGTCAACCGCAAGTGGTACCTGCCCAATCCGCCGTCCAACGCATCCATTGATCTGAAGGAGCAGGAGAGCCAGCATTTCGCCCGGGGTATGAATGGCTATAAAATTATGCTGATTCTCTTTCTGGGCAGCTTTCTGGGCGTGGTGGTGGAGCTGCTATGGTGCTTTGTCACCCATGGCTATCTGGAGAGCCGCTCCGGGCTGGTGTATGGGCCGTTCAACATGCTCTATGGTGTCGGTGCGGCAGCGTTGTCCATTGTGCTGTATCGCTTCCGCAACAGGGGACGGTGGCTGTCCTTCCTGGGCAGCATGGCTATCGGCAGCGTGGTGGAGTATGGCTGCTCCTGGGTGATGGAGACGGTGTTTGGTTCCAAATCATGGGATTACAGTGCTTTCGCCTTCAACCTCAATGGGCGCATCTGCCTGCTGTATTCGATTTTCTGGGGATGCCTGGGCGTGGTATGGATCAAGGATATTTATCCGCGCATGGCCAAGTGGATTCTCAAGCTACCCAATCAAGCGGGACGGATGATCACCTGGGTGCTGATGATTTTCCTTGCGGTCAACTGCCTGGTGTCCGGGGTGGCCGTGCTTCGCTGGTCGGAACGGCACAAGGATGTTCCTGCTGTAACGACCATGCAGCGCATACTGGATGAACGCTTCCCGGATGAACGCATGGAACGCATTTACGCCAACATGGTCTTTGAATGAGTGGCCGTCCATCGCTGACGGCGCGGGTCTGATTTGCAATTTCACAGCATTCGTGCTATAATCGTTTTTATTCCAATGAAAGGAGTGGCGGACCGTGGATCAACCTCCCTCGAGCGATGGCCGAAGTATGCAGCGTCCGCCGCTTTCGGGCAGCGGAGCGTCATGGAGCCGATGCGCCCATGACAGTACTGTCGGGACACTCGCCCCCGATGATGTGGAAAGGATTTGTCGTCCATGAGTCCCACTTCTGGTCTATTGTTGGCCGCGCTGGTTGTCTGCGTGGCCCTGTCCGCTTTCTTCTCTTCGTCGGAAACGGCATTTTCTGCTGTGAACAAGGTGCGCCTAAAGGCCATGAGTCAGAGCGGAAACAGCCGTGCCCAGCGTGCGCTGGCGTTGGCGGAGGATTATGACCGCCTGCTGACCACCATCCTTGTGGGCAACAACGTGGTCAATATCGCTGGTACGTCCATTGCCACGGTGTTGTTTACCATGTGGCTGGGTAATCTGGGGGCCACCGTCTCCACCGTGGTCATGACTGTGCTGGTGTTGATTTTTGGCGAGGTTTCCCCCAAGGCTCTGGCCAAGGAGTCACCGGAGAATATCGCTATGGCCGTGGCTGGGCCGCTTCGCCTGCTGGAAGCAGTGCTTGGGCCGATGAATGGGGTATTCATCCTGTGGCGGAAGCTGCTGAACCGCATTTTCAAGCCTGCGGAGAGCGAAAGCTATATCGAGGCTGAGCTGATGACCATGGTGGACGAGGCACAGAGCGAAGGCGACATGGATGCTCACGAGGGCGAGCTGATTCGTTCCGCCATCGAGTTCAACGATCAGGATGTGCTGAGCATCCTGACCCCCCGGGTGGACGTGACGGCTCTGGAGGACACCGCGACCATGGAGGAAGCCGCAAACCTGTTCCGGGAAACAGGCTATTCCCGGCTCCCTGTATACCATGAGGATATGGACCATGTGGTGGGCATCCTGCACGAGAAGGATTATTACGCCCGCAGTCATGAGGGCTGCACCGACATCAGGCAGATTATGACCAATCCCGTCTGGGCACCTTCCACGCTGAAAATCAGCAAGCTGCTCAAGCTGTTTCAAAGCACCAAGACCCACATGGTGGTTGTGGTGGATGAGTTTGGCGGCACGGAAGGCATCGTCACCATGGAGGATGTGCTGGAGGAGCTGGTCGGTGAAATCTACGATGAGCATGACGACGTGAGCAGCGATATCATCACCCTGGAGGATGGTTCTCTGCTGGTGGAAGGCGGCATGCAGCTGTCTGAGCTGATGGAGCATCTGGAGGTTGAAGATATTTACGAGGCCGATACGGCTGGCGGCTGGGCGGCAGAGGTGCTGGGCTGCATTCCCTTTGTGGGAGCGGCCTTTGAAACGGATGAATTGCGGGGACTGGTCACGCAGATGGACAAGCGGCGCGTCACGCAGCTGCGCGTCTGGAAGAACAACCCGTCCTCGGCCCAATCCGCCGAAGCATGAGTGAAGAAGGAGGTCTTTCCCATGGCAAAGAAGAATCGACAGGAAAGAAAGCTAATGATGACCCGTGTGATTTGCATGACGCTGGCTGTGGTCATGATTGGCACAGTGGTGCTGGCAGCTGTGCTGTCCCAGGTGTTCTGATGAAGCATCGTACTGTCATGAAGGAAGGTGCCGCATGAGCCGAAAGAGAAAGCGCAGGGGCATTTCCCTGGGCACGGTTGTCATGCTGACGCTGACGATTGTTGTGACCGTCGGTATGCTTTCGCTCCTGCCCAAGCTCATGGGCGATACGCGAATTGAGATGGATGCCAGCGCGATGCTGGATGTTTTCTCCATGAGCGATGGCTTGCCGGAATTGTCCCTGAGTGACATTCCCATCAGTATTGTTGCCACCCAGCCAACAGCTACGGCCAATCCTGCAACGCAGGAGCAAGTCCAAGCTGCTGCCACGCCTACGCCGTTGGCCAGCACGCCAGTGCCGACGGTCACGCCCTATGCCGGAGGCAGCTTCACCCTGACCCTTGGCGGCAGCATCTGTATGGATGACGCTGTGCGGAAATCCTGCTATTACAGCGAATCGCAGAAGTATGACTTCACGGAGCTTCTGTCGCAGCTCAAGGGAGATATGCAGTCCGATCTGGTCATGCTTTCGCTGGAAAATCTCGTGATTCCCGACAGCAAGGTATCCAGCCTGAATGCACCGGAAGCCGTGATGACCATGCTGTCCTCCGCTGGTGTCAGCATGGTGGCGTTGGGGTTCACGCAGGCGTATGACCAAGGCGCGAATGCGCTGGCCAGTACCGTGAAGGCCGCCAGAGATGCTGGTTTGACAACGCTCGGCGCATACACCAGTCAAGAGGACGCAGACAACCTGCGCTTGGTCACGCTGAATAATGTGAAGGTTGCCTTCCTGCACTATACGCAGTCGCTGTCGACCAAGAGTGCCAAGGCGGTCAAGTCCGCCGATGCGGCCTATGCCGTTCCTTTGGCAGAGGCAGAGAAGATTCAGGGCGATATTGTCAAAGCCCGCACCGCTGGCGCACAGGTGGTTATCGTGTCTGTTCACTGGAATGGGAGCAAATCAACACCCTCCGATGCGCAAGTCAAGCTGGCTCAGCAGATTGCCGATGCTGGTGCAGATGTGATTGTCGGCACGGGTACAGGCATTTTGCAGCCGGTCACATGGCTGACTGGTCAGTCTGGACGCAAAACACTATGCGCCTATTCGCTGGGTACACTGGTGAGTGAATCCCGCACCAACGGCGGCGTAGCGGCGGCCCTGATGAATCTGCGCATGGCTGTGGATGGCACAGGGCGGATCATTTTTGGGCAGACGGCTTATACGCCGACCTATATTTGGCGGTATAAGCAGGATGGGCAGTATTGCTACAGGGTCGTTGCCAGCGACCTGCCTGCACCCGACGGGATGAGTGCAGACCAACAGGAATCCATGGAACGTGCGTTGGCCAATGCAAAGAAATTCATGGGGTCAGATTCTCCGCTGATCCTTCGGACACGTTGATTCATCCATCAATGAAGCCCCGAGATGCCGCAACAGGCTATCGGGGCTTTGTGATGCGCAGAAAGAAAAACGGCCATTTCCGAGCTATATTACGATGATCTGTAGCTGCTGTGAACGCAAAAGAGCCAATTTGCCCCGCGCAATGCATAGCATAAAAACCGAAGTCGGTATGTAATTACGTGTTTTCCACTGGCAGATGGGCATGTTCACGTACCAGATGCCAGGCAACGGTATAGCCTGCGCCATGCGAGCAGAATACGGAATCCGGTGTGTCATCTGCCAATGGATTGTAGCCACTGGCAGCAACGATGGTTTCCTGGTCATGGCAGGGAACATAGCGGCTCATCCATACCCGCAAGGCACCGCGTCCCCGAGTCAAAGCCATGAAACCTTCCTGCCAGGGCGCGAACTGTGCATAAGCTGCTTCACCAGTGAGCTGTACATCCTCACCGTCATATACGGGTGCCTTCACTTCAGCCTGCATAGCCGACAGTGCGCCCGCCAGTGTTCCATACAGTTCCGATGGCGCACGCAGAGAAAACCCGCACCATGGCTCCAGCAGCAGGTTCTCCGCATACATCAGCGCGTTGCGAATAGCCCGGTAGGTACTTTGACGGAAGTCACCGCCCTCCGTATGCTTGAGATGCGCACGCCCGGACAGCAGCTCTACAGTCACATCCGTCAGCGGTGCACCGGTCAGCACACCCTTGTGCACCTTTTCCAGGACATGGGTCTCAATCAGCCGCTGCCAGTTCAGTGCCAGGTTATCCACATGACACCGGCTGATGAATCGGATACCGCTGCCACGTGGTGCA
>JBJEUL010000064.1:0-6342 GCA_051883835.1 Aristaeellaceae bacterium | reverse complement strand
CGAACCTGCCGTTTCCAACGCGGGCGGACTTCGTCGCCTGCTCGGAAACTCTGGCTTCTTCCCTTGGGGTTGTGCGAACCTGCCGTTCCCATTGCAGGCTGCTACGCAGCTGCTCGGGAACTCTCGTTTTTTCTTTTCCTTTTTTGATGTTCCTTTATGTTGCGCCTGGGCTGCCGCGACATCCCTGCGCAGGGGCTAACGCCGCCCCTGCACCCGCGCAAGGGGCATCGCCCCTTGACCCTTTTCCGCTGGCGCGTTCCCTTGGGGGTAGTCGTTTATTGTTCCAGCTCCCTTGCCATGGTCAGGGCCAGCAGGTTCCAGTTGATGAAGCCGCCGTTCATCACGGGCTTGCCGTCGAAGGGGTTGTAGAATTCGTGCATGCTGCCGGTTGCCTTCAGGTCGTCGGTCAGCAGGCGCAGGGAGCCCTCCGCGATCTTCTCCGCCTCCGCCCGGTAGCCGTAGTTCATCAGCCCCTTGAACACCGCGTAGTTCGCCACCAGCCAGATGGGCCCCAGCCAGTTGGAGGGGTTGATGGTGGCGGACAGGTTGAACATGCGCTCGTCCTTGGCCAGGGTGCACACGCCGAAGGGGCTGGCGAAGGTGCCCTCGTCAAAGGCGTGGCGGGCGAGGGCCGCGGCCTGCTCCGGGGTGGCGAAGCCCGCCAGCATGGGCAGGAAGCCCGACCATACCCGAACCTTGATGGGCAGCGTTTTCCAGAAGACCCCCAGGCCCTGGTGGAACCAGTCGTACTTCCGGGTCTTGATGTCCACGTCCACGGAGTAGAAGAACTGATCCCGGGGATCCCAGCATTCCCGCTGGATGGCCTCGATCAGCGCCTGCCTGCGGGCTACGTAGCTGTCGCAGGGGAGGCCCAGGGCCGTCAGCAGATCCGCCATGGCCTGCAGCTCCATGACCATGAAGCTGTTGAGGAAAATGTTGGCGGTGGCATCGTGGGGACGGCCGAAGGTGGCGGGGTCGTTGTCCATGCCGATCATGATGTCGTCATGCCAGACGTACAGACCGCAGTTTTCGTTGAAGTAGGTCTGGTAGCAGGCGAAGTACCGCTCCAGGGGCTCGACGAATTCCCGGGCCCATGCCCAGTCCTGCTTCTTGCGGGAGATCAGCGCGATCTGGCTGGCCAGGAAGGGCTTGTGCATGTTCATGCGCACGCCCTCCTTGTGCTTCATCACCAGGTAGGGCTCGGGCCACTCGGCCACCTCGATCATCATGGGGATGTAGCCGTCGGGCTGCTGATGGTCGAAGAAGTTGCGCACGTTGCCCTCGGCATGGACGAGAATCCGCCGGTTCAGCTCCTCCGGGAACAGCTCCGACACGCTGAACAGCCCGTACACCGACCAGAAGGTGTCCCAGTCCCAGACGTTGCCGTCGTAAACGGAGCCGGGATCAATGAAGGGATAATGGATGAAGCTGCGGGGCTGCTTGAGCAGCGTCTCCACATGCTCCTGAATGTAGGTTTCCAGCAGGCGGCAATCCTGACGGGTCATGGTGAATTCCTCCGTTTCATATCAGTGTCAGATAGCGGAAATCGGCAGGCCAGCCCTCGCCGGTCTGATCCTGGCAGCACAATGTGGCGAAGCACCCGGTGAAGCCCTGATCGCCGCTGCGGTTGGCGTATTCGTCGGACAGGATGCGGCTGGGCGCGTCCGCCACGGGAAGCTCATGCCACGCGCCGTTCACAGCCCAGGCGAAGGCTACTCGGTCGGGCAGGAGCGTCATGCGCAGGGTGATTTCCCCCTCCGGCAGGGGAATCATGGGATGCAGAAGCCGGGTGCGGCGGCAGTCCCGCGCAACAAGGCGCAGGCACCGGCCCAGCGCCTCGTCCCAGGTGACGAGCATGGCGTAGTAGTTGGCGGTGTGGTACCACAGGCTCAGCCCCGCCGCGTGGAGAAAATGGCTGGGGCGGCAGTCCAGCAGGGTTTCGCACACGCAGGGCACCCGGTCGATCTGCGTGCCCGCCATGGCCTGCCGGTGCAGCGACAGCATGGATTCCTGCCCGTACAGCCGCAGCCAGCCGGGCCGGGCGGTCATGGAGCCCTGCAGCGGCCCCCGCAGGGAGGCGAAGCGCAGCGGCGGGTCGGGGAAGGTGATGGTCACCGGCTCCTGCGGTCTGGCTTGCGTGTCGCCGGGAGCCTCGAAGGCCTCGGCGGGCAGATGGCCGTCCTGCTTCAGCCTGGGCCAGCCCTCCTGCCAGATGACGTTCTGCACGAAGGTCTCCCGGCCCATGACGCTCCATCCGCCGAAGAGGGCCTTGCGCGCCCCCAGATGGAACAGGTACCACTGTCCGTCCTCATCCTGCACCAGGGAGCCGTGGCCCGCGTACTGGATGGGCCAGTCCGGCCGGTCCCGGGCGGTCAGCATGGGGCCGAAGGGATCCGCCTCATACCCGTGATCGAGATGCCGGGAGCGGGCCACGGTCACCGCGTGACCCGTGCTGGTGCCGCCCTCGGCCACCATCAGGTAATACCAGCCGTCGATGAAATACAGGTGCGGGCCCTCCGTCAGCCCCAGGGACGTGCCGCGGAAGATGCGCTTCGCGTCGCCCACCAGGCCGGGCCTGTCCGGATCGTACTGCTGCAGCCAGATGCCCGCGAAGTGATCCTGCTCCACGCGGCTGTTCCAGCGCATGCCCACAATCCAGTGGGTGCCGTCCGGCGCGTGGAACATGGACGCGTCGAAGCCCCCGCTGTGGATGCGCACCCGGGGCGCCCAGGGCCCCTGCAAATCCCGCGCCCAGGTGACGTAGTTCTCCGTATCCTGGGTGGTTTCGTCAAAGGCGCGGGTGATGGAATACACCAGATACCACACGCCCCGGTCATACGTCAGGCAGGGGGCCCACACGCCGCCGGAGTTGGGCACACCGGCCATGTCCACCAGGGGCTCGGTCAGGGGGCGGGCCACCAGCGTCCAGTTGACCAGGTCGGTGGAGCGGTGGATTTCCACCCCGGGGTACCACTCGAAGGTGGAGGTGGCCACGTACCAGGCTCCGTCCACGCGCAGCGCGCAGGGATCGGGGTGGAAGCCCGGCAGGATGGGGTTGCGGATCTGCATGGACAGGTCTCCTTTGCGTTTTCATGCCGCGGGCTCAACGGTTCTTCCTTCTACCCTGCATTATAGCTGACCCGCGCCGCAACGTCAAATGATTTGCTGAATTTTATGCAGCTAAATATCAGATAAATATTTATATCCATTTTAGATAGAATTCATCTGGATTTACCAGCAAACCGAAGTAAGCATGTCGGATTTATGCTTCTATCGACCAAAACAAACACTGTTTAGTACAGTTCAGCTGGATTTAGCTGAATTTAGTTATGAAATATTCTTGACAAACCGGGAGACTATGGTACAATGAATGTAGGCTTGTTAGCGCGTGATGAACCACTGGGATACACCGATGCGTTCACAGGATGCCGCTCCAGCGGATGAAGGATGATATAGACAAGACTGACCGGAGTGCAACCGGGCTGTTTGCTGTTGAACCGTATTTTCATGCTCTGTGAATCCGATCATGGCAGCATCGCCATGAATGGTATAAAAAAGGAGGGAATTCCATGACCAAGAAACTGTTGTGTGCCCTGCTCTCCTGCGCGCTGCTTCTGTCCATGCTGGCCGTTCCGGCCCTGGCGGAGAGCAAGCCCGTGACGCTGGAGATCGTTGCCTCCCAGCCGGAATATCTGGCGCAGGAGCAGGAAATCTGGGCGCTGTACACCGAAGAGCATCCCAACGTGACCATCAACATGATCACCGTCAATGAGGACACCGAGGCTGCCTTCAACACCCGCGTGGCCGCCGGCGACGCCCCCGACCTGCAGCTGTACACCACCGTTGACAAGAACAACTACGAAATCTACCAGAACCTCAACGACATCGAGTACGCCTACTGGGATCTGCTGCCGGAGTCCATCAAGACCGACTTCGCCACCACCTGCGGCACCGATCCTTCCTTCATGCCCTGCCTGTACCCCTACGCGGGCGTGACCTTCAGCTTCATCTATCATGAGGACATCATGAACGATGCCGGCCTGAACCCCCGCGAGACCGTGCGCTCCATGGAAGACCTGGACAAGTTCCTGGCCGACCTGAAGGTGTACGCTGACGCCAACGGCTACGCCTGCACGCTGGATGCCGGCTGGCATCTGTGGTGCGTGTTCTCCCAGGAGCTGGACGACCTGGCCATCGCCATGGGCGCCTCCCGGGACGACCTGGCCGACCTGTGGCTGAACCAGAAGATCGCCTGGAACGACCTGGAGAACAACCCCTACGTGCCCGCCTTCGAGAAGCTGAAGGAGTGGTACGACCTGGGCTACCTGCCTGAGAAGTGGTGGACCCGCGCCTGGGAGAACGACTACGAGGCCGGCTTCGCCGCCAAGCGCTCCATCCTGGCCTATCATGGCCCCTGGCTGTGGACCAAGGTTGAGACCATCGACCCCACCGCCCAGCTGGCCGGCTTCTGCTTCCCCGCCAATGAGGACGGCGTGATCCTCAACGGCGCTGCCGCCGCCACCAAGGGCACCGTGCTCTTCGCCTGCAACAAGGACGGCGAAAACCAGGAGGAAGCCGTGAAGGCCTTCAACTGGTGGAACAGCCCCGAAATCGTGAAGATCCGCGCCGAGGCCTTCGGCGAAGTGACCACCATGGATATGTCCTCCGTGGGCTCTCCCGATCTGGTGGGCAGCCAGTACAACAGCGTGATCCGTCCCATCCAGGAAGGCTTCTTCGGCGAGAACGTCGAGTTTGACGGCTCTCCCTGGCCCCGTGACCTGGCTGCCGCCTACCGCAACAAGGACGGCCAGGACGTGACCGCCGCCGACGACATGGCCACCAACTACGGCGACTACTTCGAGGGCAAGATCACCATCGAGCAGCTGATGGACATCTGCCAGAGCCGCTTCGAGCAGTATTACACCTTTGAGTAAGCGTTCCTGACGTATCAATCCTGGCAAGGCAGTCACCCACCCTGGATGGCTGCCTTGCCATCGTCCCTGCGGGCGAAAGCCGCGTCCGCCTGATGAACGGGAGGTATACCATGCAACCGACAGCCGTGAAAAACAAAAATCTGCGCAAGCGGGCCGACACCCTGCAGGAAATTCTTTTTGTGGCGCCACAGCTGCTGCTGTTTGTGCTGTTCACCATTGTCCCGTTCTTCGTGGCCATCCCTCTTGTGCTGACGGACCGGGTCAGCTTCCTGGACAATGAGGTGAATTACGTCGGCCTGAAAAACTTCGTGACCATCTTCCAGGAGCCCTTCATTTCCGAGTTCATCCCCGCGCTCAAGCGCACCATCCGCTTCACCGTGCTGAACTACGCCAGCATCTATGTCTTCGGCCTGACGCTGGCGCTGCTGATGTTCGAGTACAAGTCCAAACTGAAGAAGCCCTTCTTCACCGTGATCTACATGCCCTACATGATTTCCGGCCTGGGCACCGGCATGCTGCTGACGCTGCTGTTCTCCCGGGACACGGGCTCGCTGAACCTGCTTTTGCAGCACATGGGGCTGATCACCTCTCCCATTGACATCAAGACGGAGGCAGCCGTCACCTGGCTGCTGCCGCTGACCACCGGCTGGCGCTACGCCGGTATGAATATGGCGTTCTTCCTGGGGGGCCTTCTGTCCATTCCCACGGACAGCATCGAGGCCTCCGTGGTCGACGGCGCCAACTACTTCCAGAAGCTGCGGTACATCTATATCCCGCAGATTATTCCCTCCATCGTGATGGCCACGGTGACCTGCCTGATCGGCTCCTTCAACCTGATTGACGAGCTGTTCGGCATGGGCGCCATGTACGGCAATGCCAGCGCTGTGTTCCTCTCCGTGCTGGTGTACCGCAAGGGCTTCATGGGCGGATTGTCCCAGTCCGTGGCCATGTCGCTGACGGTCTTTGTGCCGCTGATCTGCATTGCCTTCCTGCTGATCCGCTGGCAGCGGTCCAAGCAGGTCTGACAAGGCATCCCGATGCATCCGACGATCCATGGAAGGAGAAGCGCAGCCATGACGACCATCACCAAGCCGCGGACGCAAAGCCCGGACAGCAGCATGAAGTCCAGCAAGACCAAGAAAAAGGTCATCCGCGTGTGCATTACGCTGTTCCTGATCATCTATGTGGTGATCACCCTGATCCCGTTCTACTTCCTCTTTGTCCGATCCTTCGTGTCCACCAAGGACAGCACCCAGCTGCACCTGTGGATTCCCCCGGAGGAGGAGGTCAGCCTCAACTACAAGTACGGCAACATGTCCACCTACTTCAACCTGGATCTGCAGAAGTTCAAGGAGGAGATGGGCCTGTCAGGCTACATCAACCCCAACATGACCATGGAGCAGATCGC
>JBJEUL010000063.1:0-6344 GCA_051883835.1 Aristaeellaceae bacterium | reverse complement strand
GGCATCCACGGCACCAACAAGCCGGAATCCATCGGCTACAACGCCAGCCACGGCTGCATCCGCATGCGCTGCAGCGATGCCGAGGAGCTGTACGCACTGGTACCCAACGGTACAAAGGTGGTCATCGAGTGCGGCCCCTACGGCGAGCTGGGCGGAACGCTCCGCCCCCTGAAAAGCGGTGACCGCTCCAGTGCCGTCACCGCCGTACAGCGCAAGCTCCGCGCACTGGGCTACTATACCGGCTGGCCCGACGGTGTCTACGGCCCCGCCACCGAGCAGGCTGTTGCCAAGGCCCGCAAGGCTCTGGGCCTGCCTGCCGGCACTGGGGTGGACTGGAGCTTCTATCAGGCCATCGGCCTGTCGCTGTTTGAATGAAGGGAGGTGTCCCCATGACCTGGGAGGAAACCTGCGCATTCCTGCACCCCTGCTTTCCCGAGGAAGTGCACGCCCAATTGTCCCTGCTTTCCCCCGGCGAGCTGCGGGAAATCCGCGTCCGGGCCGGTCAGTCCACACTGCTTTGTACCGCCGATACCGTCATTGCCGTGCCATGGTATCCGCCAGCGCAGCAGGTGGAGCAGCTGGCGGAAGCCCTGAGCGGCCACAGCCTGTATGCCCGTACGGACGAAACAGGACAGGGGTATGCCACACTGCCCGGCGGGCATCGGATGGGGCTGTGCGGCCATGTGCAGGAGCAGGACGGCAACCTGGCACTGCGGGACATCGGGTCAGTGTGCATCCGCATTGCAGGGCAGTGGCCCGGTGTGGCACAGCCGCTCCTGCCCCTGTGCCGTCCCCCGGAGGGACTGCGGAGCCTGCTGCTCATCGGCCCTCCCGGCTCCGGCAAGACCACCCTCCTGCGTGACCTGGCGCGGCTGCTGGCCAGCGGTAGCCAGGCGGTTCAAACAGCCATCATTGACGAGCGGGGCGAGTTGGCCGCCTGCGTGAAGGGTGTGCCGCAGCTGGATGTGGGCCTTTCGACGGATGTGCTGGACGGCTGTCCCAAGCCCGAGGCGATGTCATGGCTGCTGCGCTCCATGGCCCCGCAGGTCATCGTCACGGATGAGCTGGCCCATGCCGGAGACGTTGCCGCCGTTATGGATGCCATGTCCTGCGGCGTGGCCGTGATGGCCAGCGTCCATGGCGCGGGGCTGCATGAGCTGGCAGCGCGCCCTGCCATGGCCTCGCTGCTGGCCCAGCGGTGCTTCCGCTACTATGCCGTGCTGTCACCCATGGGCGGAGGGCGCATCGCCGCCGTGTATGACCGCAGCGGCACGCCGGTGAAATCCGCATGATTCGCACCTTGCTGGCCATCATGGCCGGGCTGCTGGTTGCGCTGGCCGGCTGGCGGCGCGGGCAGGAGATGCGCACAGCCTGTCAGCGGCAGAGCCGGTGGGCCGCGCTGATGCAGCATTTGACCCTGCTGCTGCGGGAGGGTGCAGGCTCTCTGCCGGAGGTGCTGGACATGGCTGCCCGGGAGGACACCCTGCCCGACCAGCTGCTTCGGCAGCTTGCGCAGGGGCTGCGCGACCATCCGCTGTCCACGCCGGAGCAGATGCTGCCCCTGTCCGGGCTGCCCATGCAAGAGCAGGACATTCTGCTGCGGCTGATGCGCCGTGTGGCCCATGGCAGCCGGGAGAGCCGCAGTCAGGCCGCCGCGCTGTGCGGGGAGGAAATGGAGCTGCTGGTTCGTGCCCATCAGGCCAAGGCGGAGACGGAGGCCAAAATGTGGCGGCAGCTGGGCCTGCTGGGCGGGCTGTGCCTGACGCTGCTGCTGCTGTGAAGGAGGCGGAAGGATGCAGCTGGATACGCTGTTCCAGATTGCGGGCATCGGGGTGATGACCACGGTGGTGGCGGCCATCCTGAAGCGGGCAGGCCGGGAGGAGCTGGCCACACTTTCGACGGTGGCGGGGCTGGCCATTGTGCTGTTGATGGTAGTGAGCCTTGTGGCGGATTTGCTGACACAGGTTCGCACCATCTTTCAACTCTACTGACGGGAGCGGCAGGGCATGGACGTAATGAAGGTGGCCGGGCTGGCGGTTCTGGCGGCGGTGGCGGCAGTCATCCTGCGGCAGATGCGGCCCGAGATGGGCATGGCAGTCTCGATGGCGGCAGGCATCATGCTGCTGACGCTGGCGGCTCCCCTGCTCACGGAGGTGGTCAGCGGCCTGACGCAGCTGGCGCAGCAGGGTGGCGTGGGCAACGGGTATTTGCAGCAGCTGATGAAGGTGGCAGGCATCAGCTTGCTGACCGAGTTTGCGGCCCAAACCTGCCGCGATGCCGGGGAGGACGGGCTGGCCATGAAAACGGAGCTGGCAGGGCGCGTGATGCTCATCAGCCTGGCTCTGCCCGCCATGCGCACGCTGCTCACGCAGTTGCTGGCCCTTGCGCCATGAAGTGGCTGGCCCTTGTGCTGCTGCTCACGCTCCTTCCCTGCCCCGCCGATGCCCAATCCCTGACCGATGGGGTCAGTCAGGTGCTGGACGGGCTTGACCTTTCCCCCGTGGAGGGGCTGCTGGAAGCCGATGACCCCTTCGCCGCCACGGGAGGCTTCCGGCAAACGCTGCAAAGCATCGCCATGGGCCAGCTGACCCTCGACTTTGAGCAGGTGATGCAGCTGCTTGCCAGCCGCTTCGGCGCAGCCATCACCGGGAGCCTGTGGCGGCTGACCCGCCTGGCGGCTCCCGCGCTGATTTGGAGCCTGCTGTGCCGCCTGCTGGGCCAGCGGAGCGAGGCGGGACAGGTGGTGTGCATGCTGATGATTTGCGTGTTCCTCACCAGTGACCTGAGCGACCACACGGCCCTGTGCCTGCAATCCGTGGAGCGGATGTCCAGCGGCATGCAGGGGCTGTTCCCGGTGCTGCTGACGGTGATGGCTGCCGTGGGCGGCTCAGCCGGTTCCGCGCTGATGCAGCCCGCGGTGGTGGCCTCTGCCGGGGCCATGACCGCGCTGATTCAGCACGTGACCCTGCCGCTGGCCGTGTGCGGCGCGGCCCTGACCATGCTGTGCCGTCTGGGCAGCGGCATCCATCTGGACCGTCTGGCGGTCCTCGTCCGGCAGGCCGCGAACTGGACGCTGGGCATTGGGTTCACGGTGTTCATCGGGGTCATCATGACCCGCGGGGTGACAGCCGCGGCGGTGGACGGCGTGACCCTGCGCACGGCCAAGTACGCGCTGGACAACTTCGTGCCGGTGGTGGGCGGACTGTTTGCAGATACGGTGGACACCCTGGTGGGCTCGGGCATGCTGGTGCAAAGTGCGCTGGGGGTCACCGGGCTGCTGCTGCTGTGCGCCTGGTGCCTGACACCTCTGTGTCAGACGCTGGCTGCCGCCATGCTCTACAAGCTGACCGCCGCGCTGCTCCAGCCCATGGCGGACGGGGAGCTTGTCCGCTGCCTGGATGATTTTTCCGGCATCCTGATGCTGCTGTTCATCATCCAGCTGTGCAGTGCCGCCATGTTCCTGATGCTCATGGCGCAATTGGTGGGCATCAGCGGAATGACCATGATGCTGCGCTGAAGGAGGCTTCGCCATGCTGACCCTGCTGCACCCCTTTGCCGCCCTGACCGTCATCACGGGCGTGCTGTCCTGGCTGCTGCCGGAAGGCTCCCTGCGCCGCACCGCGCTGCTGTCGGCCTCCCTGCTGACCGCCGTGTGCCTGCTGGAGTGTGCGCAGGCCTTCTTCTCCCTGCCCCATGGCACGGATACGCCATCTACGGTATTCACGGAAACCTCCGTGCAGCCCGATGACCTGTCGGCGGCCATCGCTGTGTACACCCGGCAGGCGGAAGCCGCCAACGCCCAGGACGGAGCGAGGTGAGGGCATGCTCTGGCAGCGGATACGCGAGCGATGGCACAAGGATGGCTGGCTGCTGGCTGCGCTGGCAGGGGTTGTCATCCTGTGCCTGTGGCTCAGCGGCGTGGAGCAAACCACCACCCGCAGCCGGGAGGAAGCGCGGCTGGAGCAGGTGCTGTCCGCCATGGAGGGCGCGGGCACGGTGGAAGTCGTCCTGTATTATGAAGCGACAGCCGATGGGCAGACAGCCGCCGTCCCCAGCGGCGCGGTGCTGGTGGCCGACGGCGCGGCGGATATCGGCGTCCGGCTGCGGCTCACCCGGGCTGTCACCGCGCTGACAGGCCTGCAAGCCAGCCGGGTCGAGGTTTTCGAGCGAAAAGGAGGGACATCCCATGGTCAACTGGCTCCATAAGTACCGCAACATGCTTTTGCTGACCCTGCTGCTTGTCACCATGGCCGTCAGCTACATGGCCAATCAGCGTCAAATGGCGGAGGAAGCCTCCACCGTGACCATCCCCGTGCAGGAGGTAGCTGCCCCGGAGCTGACGCCGCTGGAGCAGTACCGGCAGGAGCGGGATGCCGCCGCACTGCGGGACATGGCAGCCCTGGAAGCCCTGTGTGCGCAGGAAAAGCTGGACGAGCAGACCCGCAGCGATGCGGCGGCCCAATTGCAGCGGCTCATTGACACCCGGCAGAAGCAGACCGCACTGGAGGGCGCACTGAGCAGCAGCGGCATTGCACCCTGTGCAGCGGTGGTGGCACAGGGCAGCGTGACCATCGTCACGGAGAAGGCCACGCTCACCGAGGGAGAGCGTGCGCTGCTGCTGACCATGGCACAGTCCCATGCAGGCGTGGAGCCATCCGGCGTGCGGGTCATTACTGCGGATGCAAAATAACAGGTTTCAGTGCAGGGGAAAGTGGGTACAATGGATGATAATAGGCTGATTTCCCGCCGCACCGGCCAGAATTTTGCATACTTTCCTGCATCAGGGCTTTCATTTCCCGTTCAAGTATGCTATACTATCCTCAATCACTCACTGCGTTGCATGGAAGCGAGGATGAATATGGAACGAATTGGTGAAGTCACCGCTGTGCGCGGCGAATGGTTGGAAATCACTTTCTGTCGCCCCAAGGACTGCGAGAAATGCAATGCCTGCGGCGGACAGCAAAAGCAGAGCGTACTGACCCTGAAGGGGCGGGCGAAGGTCGGTGATTCGGCGGTGGTGGAGCTGCCCACGAACACCTTCATGCAGGCCTCCCTGATGGCCTACACCATGCCTCTGGTGTGCATGCTGGGCGGTCTGTTCCTGGGTGCCGCACTCTTCCCGGCGACCAAAGAGCTTGCCGGGGGCATTGGTGCCGCCCTTGGTCTGGGTGTTTCCGGCCTGACGCTGTTCATCACGGAGAAGCGTCGCCGGGCCAATCCCAAGTGGCAGCCGCAGCTGACCCGCATCATCCCGCAGACGGAAGGCAAAATCAAGCTGGAAGGAGAATAACATCCATGGCAACGGAAATCAGGCAGGATACATTTGACAGCTTTATCGCCCAGTCCGACAAGCCTGTTTTGGTGGACTTCTGGGCAACGTGGTGCGGCCCGTGCCGCATGCTGGCACCCGTGGTGGAGCAGGTGTCCGAGGAGAACGCCGACAAGCTGGCGGTGGGCAAGGTGAACGTGGACGACTGCCCCGATTTGGCGATGAAGTTTGGCGTGATGAGCATTCCCACGCTGATTCTGTTCAAGGACGGTCAAATCGTGGACAAGCGCATCGGCTATCAGCCCAAAAACGCCCTGGACGATATGATCCGCAAGGCCTTCTAATCTTCCCGGCAAGTGCTGGGGTGGGCACATAGCCCCCACACCTGCCATCCCCCGCCTGAATCCTGCCCCTTGGCAGGACTCAGGCTTTTTTGCATCTCCCTACTTCTCCAAGGGACCGCGCCAGCGTCGAAGGGGTCAAGGGGCGATGCCCCTTGCGGGGTGCCGGGGCAGGGCCCCTGCGCAGGTCTGGGCGGCAGCCCAGCCCCCGTAACTTTCCCCTTTCCATTTGCTGCGTGCAATGCTATAATGATAGCTGTTGAGCTTTACCCTGGACGAATCGGGGCGCATCATCCGTTATCATGATGGTACCCCAATGTCCATACAAAGGAGCGATACTGCGATGATGAAGCGTCTGTTCTCCCTGCTGCTGGCCTGCATGCTGCTGATGCTGGCCATCCCCGCCGTGGCAGACCAGCCCCAGCCGATTGAAACCATCCCCTATGAGGAGCTGCCCGAGCCCTTTGACGGGCAGCATCACTACCTGCTGCTGTGCGTTGACCAGTGGTACGGCAAGCCCGGGAATCTGGGCAACACGGACGGCATTGTGCTGGTGACGGTGGATACTCGCGCCCACCGCGTCATGCTGACCTCCTTCATCCGCGACGCGCTGGTGGAACGGCCCGACGGCAAGATTGGCCGCATCAACTACATTGCCAAGAACTATGGCCCCGAGGCTCTGTGCAAGGTCATCAGCCAGCACATCGGCGTGAAGGTGGAGAAGTACATCCTCT
>JBJEUL010000062.1:0-6402 GCA_051883835.1 Aristaeellaceae bacterium | reverse complement strand
AGCGGTCTGTCCGGCACCTGTCAGGCAGCCTTTGCTGCGGCTGAGGAGCTGCGCGGGCAGTACCCTGACCGGCAATTGACGGTCATCGACAGCCTGTGTGCCAGCGCGGGCGAGGGCCTGCTGGTGGACTATGCCCTGCGCAACCGTGACAAGGGCATGACCCTGGAGCAAAATGCCGCGTGGGTACAGGAGAACGTGCAGAACATTGTCCACTGGTTCACGGTGGATGACCTGATGTTCCTGATGCGGGGCGGGCGCGTGGGCTCGGTGAGCGCGTACATCGGCACGCTGGTGAAAATCAAGCCTGTCATGCACGTCAATGCCGAGGGGAAGCTGATTCCCCGGGAGAAGGTGCAGGGCCGCCGCAAGAGCCTGCGCGCACTGGCCGACAAGGTGAAGCAGAACATCGTTCACCCCGAGGGACAGCTGGTGCTGATTTCCCATGGTGACTGCGAGGCCGACGCGCAGAGCCTGGCGGAGATGATTCGGGCGGAGCTGCCTGTGGCGGAGGTGCGCCTGAGCTACATCGGGCCGATTATCGGTGCGCACTCCGGGCCGGGTACGGTGGCCGTATTCTTCCTGGGCAAGGGGCGCGGGTAAGGCTGGCAAGCATGCTGCCGCTTCATAGGGAGGCGGCATGCTGCGTTTTGGTGGCAGATTTGCTGATTCGGTGCGGATTCCAACCAATTCCCTCTGCTTGCACATCCCATGAAGATAAGGTAAAATAAAAGAATACCATGCTTTCCGGCATGCCTGCGGCTTTGTCCGTCCTGATACGGCATGCCGCTGATGATACGAAAGGAGCTGCTGATATGACCAAGCTGGAAACCGATCTGCTGGATCTGCTGCGGGAGGACTGCCGCCTGCCGCTGGAAAAGCTGGCGATCATGACCGGCGCAAGCGTGGAGGAGGTCGCATCGACCATTGACCGGCTGGAGCAGAGCCGGGTGATCCTGCGCTATGCCCCCACCATCAATTGGGATTTGACCGACCGCGAGCGCGTGGAAGCCATGATTCAGGTGAACACCTCCCCCCAGCGGGATACCGGCTTTGACGCGGTGGCCAAGCGCATTTATCGCTTTGAGGAGGTCAAGAGCGTCTACCTGATGAGCGGCAGCTATGACCTGCTGGTGCTGGTGGAGGCCCGCACCCTCAAGGAGCTGGCGCACTTCGTATCCTCCAAGCTGTCCACGCTGGAGACCGTTACCGGCACCTCCACCAGCTTCGTGCTGAAGCGGTACAAGGAGGAAGGCGTGATTTTCGAAACGGAAAAAACTGACAACAGGCTGGTGATTACGCCGTGACGTACGAAAGCTATCTCAACCGCGATATTGCTGCCGTGCCGCCCAGCGGTATCCGTCGCTTCTTTGACATCGCGGCGACCATGAAGGATGCGATTTCCCTGGGCGTGGGCGAGCCGGACTTCGTGACACCCTACCACATCCGCGATGCTGCCATCAACAGCATTCTGGACGGCGAGACGCAGTATACCGGCAACCGTGGCCTGCCGGGGCTGCTGCGGGAAATCTCCTTCTACCTGGAGAGCCGCTACGGCACCCGCTACGACCCCGACCATGAAATCATGGTGACGGTGGGTGCGTCTGAGGCCATCGACATCGCGCTGCGCGCCATTGTCAGCCCCGGGGACGAGGTGCTTGTGCCTGAACCCAGCTACGTCAGCTACAGCCCCAGCGTCATTTTTGCCGGGGGCAGGCCCGTGGGCGTGGAGACCACTGCCGCGACGGAATTCCGCCTGACCGCGGAGAACGTGCGCAAGGCCATCACTCCCCGCACCAAGGCCCTGATTCTGCCCTATCCCAACAACCCCACCGGCGGCGTGATGACCCGTGAGGACCTGGAAAAGCTGGCCGAGGTGGTGCGGGAGAAGCAGATTCTGGTCATCAGTGATGAAATCTATTCCGAGCTGACCTATGGCGGCTTGCAGCATACGTCCTTTGCGTCCCTGCCGGGCATGTGGGACTATACGCTGACCATCAACGGCTTTTCCAAGGCGTTCGCCATGACCGGCTGGCGCGTGGGCTATCTGTGCGGCCCGGCACCGCTGCTGAGCGTGATGCTCAAGATTCACCAGTATTCCATCCTCTGCGCACCTCGTGCCGGTCAGGTGGCCGCTGCTGAAGCCCTGCAAACTGGGCGCGAAAACGGCTATGAGGACGTTATTAAAATGCGCGAAAGCTACGACCGTCGCCGCCGCCTGATGGTGGAGGGCTTGCGCAGCATGGGGCTGGACTGCTTCGAGCCGCTGGGCGCGTTCTATGTGTTCCCGTCCATTGCAAGCACAGGGCTGACCAGCGAGGAATTCTGCACCAAGCTGCTCAATGACAAGAAGGTAGCCTGCGTGCCCGGCACGGCCTTCGGCGCGTGCGGCGAGGGGCATATCCGCTGCTCCTACGCCACCAGCATCGACAAGCTGAACATCGCCCTGGACAAGATGGGCGAGTTTGTCCGCAGCCTGTAAATCACGAATGAAAACCCTGCCCGTCCGCGTTGGATGAGTATCACTGCACCACGGAGGTAAACCATGCGCAAATTCACAGCCCTGTTCCTGATGATGCTGTTCTCGCTGTCCCTGACCGCTCTGGCGGAGGATGACTGGTCGCTGGAGGAAATTCTGGTCAACGCCGACCCCGCGGTGGTCAACCAGACCATCACCGGCACCGAAACGGAGGAGGATGGGACGGTTACTGTGCTGGAGGAGGTGGAGAGCATCTATGAGAGCGATGGCTCGGTGCTCATCACCATCACCGGCACAGGCGATTTCACCATCGGCGGTGACAGCCGCAAGCGCACCGACATCTTCGACGATGAGCTGCAAAAGCAGGGCGGGAATATCAACTTCACCATGCGCAACATCCGGGATATCCTGCTGGCGGATGACCTGACCATCGTCAACTTCGAGGGTACGCTGACGGAGAGCACCTATGTGCCCAGCAATAAGCAGGAGAACCAGTTCCTGTTCAGCGCACCGCCCTCCTATGTGACCATGCTCTCCGACAACGGCGTGGAAGCCGCCGCGCTGGAGAACAACCACATCATGGATCACGGCGAGGACGCCTATGAGGACACCAAAAACACCCTGACCGAGGCAGGCATTGTTTACTCCAATTCCACTGAGGTGGGCGTGATTGAGGTCAAGGGCGTGCAAATCGCCATGCTCAGCTACCTGTGCATAGACCGCTATGAATCCCTGTGGGACAAGGTGCCTGCGGATATTCAGGCGGCGAAGGCGCAATACCCCATTGTCATCTGCAACTTCCACTGGGGCAATGAAAAGGACTACACCCCCACGAACAACCAAATCAAAATGGGCCGTCTGGCGGTGGATGCCGGGGCCGACTTGGTGCTGGGACACCACAGCCACCGCATGAACCCCATTGAGCAGTACAAGGGCGTGTACATCTGCTATTCGCTGGGCAACTTCTGCTTTGCGGGCAACTCCAAGCCCAGCGACATGAGCAGCTTCCTGTTCCAGACCCGTTTCCGGGTCAAGGACGGCGAGGTGAGCAACGAGGGCTTCCGAATCATCCCGATTCGCATCTCCTCCCGCACGGACTACAACGATTTCACCCCCACGCCCCTGACCAAGGCTACCGCCATTGACAGCGTACTGTCCACGCTCAAGGAAAACGGCCGCAAGCTGGAATACGCCGTGAGCGATTATCCCCTTGAATGGTAATCAACTCCAAGGGAACGCGCCAGCGTCGAAGGGGTCAAGGGGCGATGCCCCTTGTGGGGTGCAGGGGTGAAACCCCTGCGCAGGTCTGGGCGGCAGCCCAGCGCAACACGTTGGCATTGTAAAAAGGAATCGGAAAAAACGTGAGTTTCCAAGCAGACGACGAAGTTCGTCCGCGTTGGAAACGGCAGGTTCCTGTGCCTGCACGGGGAACGACCTCATCCAACCTCGCTTCGTTCGGCCACCTTCCACTCGACATGCTGCAACCGTCTGGCCATCATTGGTCAGGCGGTTTTTTGCGCTGACGGGATTGCCGCCTTGTCCCACGGGGGAAAGCGTGCTATAATGAAGCACAGATGCTTGCAAGGAGGATACCTGATGGACGCGGCCATGTTGCTGGAAGCCTGCCGGGAGGCGGGAATCGACTTTTTCACGGGCGTGCCGGATTCGCAGCTCAAGGGGCTGTGCGATACGCTGTATGCACGCTATGGCGCGGCGGGGGCGGAGCATATCGTGGCGGCCAATGAGGGCAACGCCATCGGCCTGTGCGCCGGGCATTATCTGGCCACGGGCAAGCCTGCCCTGTGCTACATGCAGAACAGCGGCCTGGGCAATGCCGTCAATCCGCTGGCTTCCCTGATGGACAGCAAGGTCTATGGCCTGCCCTGCCTGCTGGTCATTGGCTGGCGCGGCGAGCCCGGCGTGCATGACGAACCCCAGCATGTCAAGCAGGGGGCAATCACGCTGGAGCAGCTGGAGCTGCTGGATATTCCCTATGTCATTCTGGACAAGACCATGGACGAAGCAGCCTTCCGGACGCAGTTCGCCACGCTGACGCAGGCCATGGCACAGGGCCGCGTGACGGCCATCGTGGTGCGCAAGGGCGCGCTGACCTGCTCGGCCAAGCCGGACTACCGCAATGGCCGCAGCATGACCCGGGAAACGGCGGCGGAGACCATCGTCCGGGAAGCCGGGGCGCGGGATATCCTCGTGTCCACCACGGGCAAGCTGAGCCGGGAGCTGTTCGAGATTCGCGAGCGGCTGGGACAGGGACATGAGCGGGACTTCCTCACCGTGGGCAGCATGGGCCATGCCAGCAGCATCGCGCTGGCCATCGCACTGGCCAAGCCTGACCGCCGGGTCTGGTGCCTGGACGGGGACGGCGCAGCCCTGATGCATTTGGGTGCCATGCAGGTGCTGGGTCAGCGCAGGCCCGCCAACCTCCTGCATGTGGTCATCAACAACGCGGCCCATGAAACGGTGGGCGGCATGCCCGTGTGCGAGGGCAGCTTGAATATATCCGCAGCGGCTAAGGCGGCAGGATACCCGGTCATCCTCCGGGCCGATACGCCGGAAACGCTGGCGGACGCGCTGCATACGGCACAGAACTGCGGCAGCCTTGCCCTGGTGGAGGTCATGTGCGCCAATGGGGCCAGAGCCGACCTGGGCCGCCCCACCACCACCCCGCAGGAAAACCGCGACGCACTGATGCGCTTCATTCGGGAGGGCTGAGCATGATTGCATTGCTGCTGAACTCGGGCCGCGGCACGCGCATGGGCGCGGAAACCCAGGAACACCCCAAGTGCATGTGCCGCCTGGACGGGGAGGACACCATCATTTCATGGCAGGTGAAGCTGCTCAAGCGCATCGGCGTGAAGGAGGCCGTGGTCACAACCGGCCCCTTCGCGGATATGCTGCGGGAACATCTGGCCTCGCTGGACTCCGGCATCACCTTCCATTATGTACCCAATCCCGATTACATGACCACCAACTACATCGTCAGCATGGACAACGCCCGGGAGCTGCTGATGGGGGATGATGTCATCTCCCTGCACGGCGATTTGGTGCTGCACCCGCAGGTCATGGACATGCTGGCCGCTGCCCCCGTGAGCAGTGTGGCGGTGGATGCGTCCCTGCCCCTGCCGGAGAAGGACTTCAAGGCACATGTGGTCAACGGCCAGGTCAGGGCTATCGGCGTGAACGTGTTCGGGGCGGGCTGCGTGGCTTCCCAGCCGGCGTACAAGTTCCTGCGCAGGGACTTTGGCCGCTGGATGGAGGAAATCCGCCGCTTTGTGCAGCAGGGCCATCGGACGTGCTATGCGGAAGAAGCCTTCAACGCCGCATGGGTGGATATCCCCCTGTACCCGCTGGATGTGGGGGGCCGCCTGTGCGCGGAAATCGACAATCCCGAGGATCAGGCGCGGGTGTGCGCAGCCTTCCTCGCGACGGTAAGGAGTCAGACATGAAGCAAGTCTATATCTGCTTTTCCACGGACATCATCCATAACGGGCATCTGGCTATCCTGAAAAAGGCTGCCGCGCTGGGCGAGGTGACGGTGGGCCTGCTGACCGATGAAGCTGTGGCTTCCTACAAGCATTATCCGCTGATTCCGCTGGAGGAGCGGATCCAGATGTTCGAAAGCCTGAAGGGCGTGAACCGGGTCGTGGTGCAGGAATCCCTGGACTATACGGATATCCTGCGCCGGCTCAGGCCGGACATCGTGGTGCATGGGGATGACTGGCATACCGGCTATCAGGCGGATATCCGCAGCCGGGTTATTGAGGTGCTGAAGGAGTGGGGCGGGGAGCTGGTGGAGTTCCCCTATACCCATACCCCCACCGAGGAAACGCTCTCCGCGCTGGATCAGCTGCTGTCCCTGCCGGAAACCCGCCGCAGCCGCCTGCGCAAGCTCCTGCGCTACAAGCCCT
>JBJEUL010000061.1:0-6416 GCA_051883835.1 Aristaeellaceae bacterium | reverse complement strand
GACCAGAACGTCCGAGATGAAGTAGGGCAGGAACATCAGGGACTGGGAGGTCTTCTTGAACCAGGCGGAACGGACCTCATTGAGCAGGATGGCGAAGAGCAGCTGCAGCACATTGCCCAGAATGATGAAGGCCAGATTGTACAAAATGGTGTTGCGCAGCAGCAGCGTCAGCTGGCCGGAGGAGAACAGGAAGGCAAAGTTCTTCAGACCCACAAAGGGGCTGCCCCAGATGCCCTTGTTGTACTGGAAGTTGGTGAAGGCGATGTACGCACCCGGCATGGGCATATAGGAGAACACGAAGAAGAACACGATGGCCGGCACACACATCAGGATCAGGGTGCGATTCTGCGAAATCACACGCCAGATGCTGGGCTTCTTGTACTCGACCAGATTAGGGGCTGCCTTTTGCTGAGACTTGACCAAAATACCCCGCCACCTTTCTGACAGAACTGTTGAAAACGAATCTCCAAACGGCAGACAAGCACAAACAGCGTCACAGGAAACCCAAGACGGAAGAAAACCTTACTGTCTGTGCAAACTGCCAGTTTGAAACCCATTTCATGTGGTGAGTATACCATACAGAGGTGGGGCTGTGTCAATGTCCTTTTTGGTTAATCGTCAAAAAAAGCATTGCAGATGCCATGAATCTGCAATGCCTGATGAAACAAGCACCCAACGCTATCAAACCGGCGGCATACAGGAGCCCTGAATCGCCAGCTCGGAGCGCAGGAGCTGATTGCGGGGAAGCCGTCGCCCTTCGATGGATGCAATGGCCGCATCCACCAGCAAGCGGGCGTATTCCCCGTAATCGTAATGGATGGTGGTCAGCTTGGGCGTGGTGATGGCGGTGATGAAGGTGTTGTCAAAGCCCACAAGGGAGATATCCTCCGGCACGCGCACGCCCTGCGCCAGGAGCTCTTGCAGCATGCCCACGGAAACCAGATCGTTCATGCCCAGCAGCGCGGTGGGCAGCTTCTCCAGCTGCATCAGCCGCCGGATGCCCTGCTTGCCGGACTCGAAGTCATACCAGCGCACGGGGATGAGCCATTCCTCGCGCACGGGCAGGCCCGCCTGCATCATTTTCTGGCGGAAATGCGCCAGCCGCTGCTGCGTGCCGTAATACTGCTGCCCTGTGTAGATAAACCCGATGTCCCGGTGGCCCAGCCCGATGAGATAGTCCATCGCCAGGTCCACGCTGCTCTCATGATCCACCGCCACGCCGCAGATGCGCTCATCCAGGCTGCGGGAGCCCACCACCACAGGCGTGGTGGACAGGGTGGTCTCCAGCAGCTGGAGGAAGTCCGGGTCAGGCTCGGTCAGGTCGATACGCCCGCCGCAGATGATGATGGCATCCACCCGCTGCTCCAGCAGCCTGGTCAGCGCGGACTGCTCCATGTCCGAGCGGGACATGGTGTTGAACAGCATCGTCATGTAGCCCCGGGCGAAGGCCTCATTGGTGCAGGCGGTAAAGATGCTGTTGTAGTAGGGATTGCTGATGTCGGCAAGCACCATGCCGATGACCCGGCTGCGAGTTTCCGTCAGGGCGCGGGCCATGGCATTGGGGCGGTAGTTGTATTTCTGAATCAGCGCGTTGACGCGGTCACGCTTGTCCTTGCTCACGGAGGTGCTGTCCGTCAGGATGCGCGAGACCGTAGCCGGGGAAACGCCGGCCTCCCTGGCAATATCGTATATGGTCACATTTTTCCGGGGCATGAGGCCGTGCCTCCTTCCGCATGCTATCAACGCGCCAAACGAGCAGTGCTTACAGCATGGTACACCAATCTTGCGGCTTTGTCAAGTTAGGCACAGCAACCTGTTACAGGCAAGAATACAGTCTGTTTTGTGGGAGAAATAGACAGACTTTGGTCTGTTACGTGTCAAAACCGGCATCAGTAGGCAATCATGGGCAGGCTGACAGGCTTGTGTGTGACCGGTTCCTGCTGTCCGACCTTCACGGCGTAGATGCTCCGGCTGCATGCCTTCACAGCGTCCATCATGGCGGCGTAGGGCTTCAGGCAGATGTCGAACAGACCGATGTTGTAGTTTTCGCCGTCAAAGCGGCCCAGCGCGAACTGGTCGTAGCACTGGAAGTAGTGGCAACCCACGCCATAGGGATGTGCCGCCGCATGCTCGCAGTAGTAGCGGTAAGCCACTCCGCGCTCCTCCTGAGACGCAACCGCTTCCAGCCCTGTAGCGGTCAGACCGGCATCCAGTGCACCGAAGTGGAACTCGCCAATCATCACCGGCAGATTCACCCCCAATTGGCGCACATGCTCGATGGCCTCGGTGGGGTCCACCGCGTAACAGTTGATGGAGAACACATCGAAGCACTCCCATCCGGCTGCCAGCACCGGGTCGGAAATCCAGGCCCAGCGCATGCCCAGAATCATGTGGTTGGGGTCAACCTCCCGGCAGGCTGCGGCGGGAATCTCCACATAGGCTCGGATGAGCTTCTCGGAGAAGGCGCGCAGGTCAGCCCGGGCGGCATCGGAGCAGGAGGAGGCCTTCTCCATGGGCTGCATCAAATCGTCAAAGGCGGTCAGGGTCACGCCCCACGCCTGATTCAGCGCGTCCACGCTGCCGTAACGCTCCGTCAGCCATGCCAGCAACGCCCGCTTGCAGCAGGTGTCCGCTGGGTCGCGCAGCACCTCGTCGGCAATGATGAGGTTGTCCACGAAGGCCCAGCCCGGCTCGTTGCGCAGGAAGTAGCCAATCATCCAGGGGTCATCCCGGCGGGTCGCAAGGGCCTGCGCACAGCGGCGGGCATCCTCGGCGTATTCGGAGGACAGCACGTCCGGGAAGTCGCGGAAAATGGTGTGTGCCGTTTCCGGGAAGCGGGGCAGGCTGGTCACGTAGGGCATGCGGCCAAAGAGGGTCTCATCCGACCAGTTGCCCAGGGTGTTCATGCCGGCTTGCTTGAGCTGGCTGACAATCATGCCCCGCCAGGTTTCCTCCCAGCCCTCGCCAAAGGCCCGGTACAGGTTCGCCCGCTCGAAGGAGAACAGCTTGCCCTCGCCCCGCTGGATTTCGCCCCAGCCCTGGCGCATGGGCGCGAACATGGGCTGCCATTGGGGGTCGTCCTGCCCGGGCAGCCAGTTCAAGAGCGGCTCCAGCCCGTCAATCCGGGCATCGCAGCGCACCACCACGCAGTCCGGCCCCATGCTGAAAAACGCGCAGCCCTCCGGGTCGGTCAGATACCACCGGCCATCCCGGAAGCAGCGGCTGAAATAGCCCGTTCCTGCCTGCAGGGGCATATCAGCACAGCCGCCCCAGACCGTCCATGCCGGGAAGGGATACGCACTGGGCAATGCGGCCTGCGTGCGCAGGAAGGCCGACAGCTCCGCCGTGCTGGCAGACTTGCCGGGCCAGGTCTTGGGCATGTACTGGCCCATCTCGTCAATCAGGGGCGTGACAGGGGCCTCCATCGGCGGCAGCGGCGCGTCCGACAGGGCAAGGCCGGTCAGGCGCACCCGCACATCATGGAAGGCGTGGACGCTCACCAGCTCTGCACGGCGGATGTCCTCCCGGGCGATGCGGGAGCCATGGCAGACCACCTTCAATTCGCCGGGGGTGTGCCCGGGGAACAGGATATGCCCGTCCAGCCAGTTCAAGTCGAGGGTGATGGGGGTGGCATAGCGGGGCATCAGGCCGAAGCGGATGATGACCCGGGCCTGCGCTTCCTCCCCATAGACGCGCAGCTCAAAGGCAAGGGAGTGTTCCTCCATCACCGTCAGGGTGAAGGTGACATAACGCTGGAGGGTGGCGGGCAGCTCCGGCAGCAGCACGCCGCCGCCAGCGGCAGGGAGCAGCAGGGTGTCACCGTCCATGCGGACACCGGGGGTCAGGCGGGAGGAATCCACGGCAAGAGGCAGCAATGAAATCATCCTTTCATTCCATCATCCTGGGGCATGCGGATGAAAGACATCCAGCATGATTCTACACGTTTTGTCCTCCATGTGCAAGGGCGCAGGCGCAAAATATCTCCCCATCCTCCCGGGCGGCGCAGCGCACCGGCCGACCCTGCGCGGCATAGGATGCTTCAGGCCCCACCAGGGGCCGGAAGGGAAGGAATCAACATGGGCGTAACCATTGCCAGCAAAGTCCTAAGCACTTCCGCCATTGCCTGCGGCGAATCCTTTCAGGTGACGCTCGCCCTGACGGCTGAACCCAATATCGTGACCAACCCTGTTGACATTGTGCTGATTCTCGACCGTTCCCGCAGCATGGCGGGCAGTCCGCTGTCGAACCTGAAGGCCGGCGCGAAGGCCTTCATCGACATTATTGCGGCCTCCACCGGCGGCCCGGCGGGACAGATTGGCTCGGGCAGCCGCATCGGCGTGGTCAGCTTCTCGGATGAAGCCACGCAGGACACGGCTCTCATCACCTCGGTGGACACCCTCCAAAATGCGGTGGATGCCCTGACTGCCGGGGGACTGACCAACCACGCGGATGCCTTCACCAAGGCCATGCAGCTCTTCAGCGCGACCTCCCTGAATCGGAAGGTCATGGTCATGTTCACCGATGGCAACACCACCGTCGGCGGAGATGCCAGCCCCATTGCGGCAGCGGCCCGGGCGCAGGGCGTGACCATCTATGCCATTGGCCTGAGCGGCAACGGCGGCGTGGACGAGGATGCGCTGGAGGACTGGGCCTCCAAGCCTGCGTCGGCCTATGTGGCCATCACCCCCAATGACGAGGAGCTCAAGGATCTGTTCGAGAACCTGGCGGAGAATATCACCAAGCCGGGTGCGACCAATATTGAAATCACGGACTATATCAACCCCTGCTTCCGCATCACCTCCGTGGACGCGCCCACCAAGGGCACGGCCAGCCTGCTGGACAGCACCACCGTGCGCTGGCGCATGACGGAGCTGGGCGTGAGCGGCAGCGAAGGTGCCACGCTGAACTTCACCGTGCAGCACACGGGAAACTGCTCCGGCACCCTGGAGGTCAACGAGAGCATTGACTACAGCGATGACGAGGACAGCACCGTGACCTTCCCCTCACCGGAGCTGACGGTGAACTGCGGCATCAGCGTCCTGCCGGAAAGCTGCCCCACGCCGGTGAACGTGACCATCGGCGGCTGCACGGACACGGTGGAGTTTGACGCAGGGACGCTGATGATGGAATCGCTGGGACGCATCCTGCAACTCAGTGTGACGCTGCTAAGGGTCTGCCCCAACAGGCGGGTGGCCCTGGCTGTGATTCTCACGGAGGTGGACAGCGCAGGCGTGGAGCATCAGCGGGGCCTGAAAATGGTGACGGTGCCTGCCCACACGCAGCCCTCCTGCGCCAATGTGACCGTGCGGTGCATCAAGTTCGTCCTGCCCCAGAGTCTGGATGTAACCGCCACCTCAACGGGCAACCTGTGCGGCATCCGGCAATTGCGGGCGCGCTTCATCGCCAACTATGTGGATTATGACTTTGCCTGCTGCACCAGTGACACCTGATTGAACAGAAGCATGCCCGGACGCGGCTCCCTGCGTCCGGGCACCGTGAAATGGGGTTGCGCAGGCAGCGCAAAGGCATTATAATGGAAGAAACAAGCCGCGCACGCGGCCAACAAAAGCGAATGGAGCGACCTATCCATGAATGACCTGACCGCCAGAGAAGCCCGCGTCCAATGGTTCCGGGAAGCCCGCTTCGGCATGTTCATCCACTGGGGCCTGTATGCCATCCCTGCCCGGGGCGAATGGGTGCGCCAGCAGGAACAGATTCCCGAGGCGGACTATGAGCCGCTGCTGCACGAGTTCAATCCCATCGACTATCACCCGGCACAGTGGGCGAAGCTGTGCCGCCAGGCAGGCATGAAGTATGCTGTACTCACCGCCAAGCATCACGATGGCTTCTGCCTGTTCGACAGCCAGTGGACGGACTTCAAGTCCACCAACACCCCCTGCGGGCGCGATTTGGTGCGGGAGTATGTGGAAGCCTTCCGGGCCGAGGGGCTGAAGGTGGGCCTGTACTACTCCCTGCTGGACTGGCATCATCCGGACTTCACGCTGGATGTCAACCATCCCATGCGCAACCATCCCCATGCCCGGGACGGCGCGGATTTCAGCCGCTACCTGGATTACATGCACGCGCAGGTGCGGGAGCTGCTGACCAACTACGGCAAAATCGACCTGATGTGGCTGGATTTCTCCTACGGTGACAAGACCGGGGAGGCTTGGCGGGCTACGGAGCTGACCCGCATGGCGCGTCAGCTGCAACCTGGCATCCTGCTCAACAGCCGCCTGGAATCCAGCGGCGGCCACTACGGCACGCTGATGACCGATGAGCCTTCGGAAATCTCCGGCGACTTCACCTGCCCGGAGCAAATCATCCCCGCCAGCGGCCTGCACACGCCCTCGGGCCGGAAGGTGCCGTGGGAGTGCTGCGCCACCATGAACAACAACTGGGGCTACTGCGCCGCC
>JBJEUL010000060.1:0-6445 GCA_051883835.1 Aristaeellaceae bacterium | reverse complement strand
CCGGTGCCAGCGAGGTGAACCAGCTCAACCGCATCAAGCTGATGCTGTCCACCGCAAGGGACCGCGCCAGCGGAAAGGGGTCAAGGGGCGATGCCCCTTGTGGGGTGCAGGGGTGAAACCCCTGCGCAGGTCTGGGCGGCAGCCCAGCGCAGCACACCCAAACAACAAAAAGGGAAAAGAAAAGCGTGAGTTTCCAAGCAGACGGCGCAGCCCGTCCGCGCCGGAAACGGCAGATTCCGGGGACTGCATGAGGAACGATCTTATCCCCTTGCTGCGCTGGAACATGCCCCTATCATAACAGCCTGACGGCCTGCTCGTGGATGCACGGGCAGGCCGCTGTATGTTGTCCCCAAAGTGGTGAAATCGGTTGCGTGCTTCACCGGGGGAGCATGCCAGGTGGAAGGTCGTTCCTTGAGCACTCCACGGAACCTGCCGTTTCCGACGCGGACGAACTTCGTCGTCTGCTTGGAAACTCTGTTCTTTTCCTTTCCCTTTGGGGCATTGAAACGTGTTGCGCTGGGCTGCCGCCCAGACCTGCGCAGGGGCCTTGCCCCTGCACCCCACAAGGGGCATCGCCCCTTGACCCTTTTCCGCTGCGCGTTCCCTTGGAGGGGCTATAACAGGCGCATGCCTGCCAGCATGAGCCGCTCCTGTACGCGGTAGAGAAATTCACGGTTGGTGGGCTTGCCGCGCTCCGGGTCAACGCTGTGGCCGAAAAAACGCTCCAGCGCGTTCAGGCTGGCTCCGCTCCAGGTGGATTCAATCGCCAGGCGCAGGCTGCGCTCCACGGCAGACGCGCTCATGCCATGCCGCCGCGCCGTCAAGGCGTACAGCCGCCCCTGCAAGTCCTCCATCAGGGACGGATGCACGGTCATCATCGCTGCCATGTCCGGCAGGAACCGCCACGCCTTCAGCCGCTCCGGCATGGTCATCGCGTGCAGCAGCCCCCGGGCCAGGCAGGTCAGCTGCGCGTGCCGCAGCAGGGCCAGCTGGGGCAGCCGGCCTTCATCCTCCCAGCGTGTCAGGCTGTCGGGCAAGGCTTCCGGCTGGTAGACAAGTGCATCCGCCCAGGGACAGGGCCTGTCGGTCAGCAGCCACGGCGGAGCCAGCGGAGGACGCTCCCGGAGCTGTGCGCGCACCATGGCCCCCTCCTGCCCGCAGCATACCGCCACCTGCCAGGACTGCGCCCGCAGCAGCACAAGAGCTTCCTCCCCACTGCCGCAGGGGCGGCATACCCAGTCAGGGCCGAAATCCTCCACCAGCATCTGCCACGCTTCGGCCTTTTCCGTTCCGTCCGCCACGGCCAGACATGACAGCACATTTCTCCCTCCTTATGACGTATCTGTGAGAAATTCGATGCCCGGCACCGCCGCTCCTTTGATGAAAAGACACTTGTTTTGTCGAAGGACGCAAACGGTGCCGGGAAATCTATTTACCATATTTTCAGCGTCAAACGACACATTTTCACAGGCGGGAATCCTTTATGATGGGGATGGTAGAAACGCATACCATGAACATGCGACAGGAGGTCATACGCCATGAAAACCGCCCTCGTGACAGGCTCCAGCCGGGGCATCGGCAGGGGCATTGCCGATTTGCTCCATGATTACGGCTATACCGTCTTTTATTCCGGCACCCGGCTCCAGCGTCCGGACGACCTGTCTCCGGCGCGGTACTATGTTCCCTGCGATATTTCCTCCTCCGCACAGCGGGAAGCGGCCATTGCCCGTGTCCTGGACACCTGCGGCCGCCTTGACCTGCTGGTGAACAACGCCGGTGTGGCCCCGCTGGTGCGCCGCGACCTGCTGGAGATGGACGAGGAGAGCTTTGACCGGGTGCTGGGCATCAACCTCAAGGGAACCATGTTCATGTGCCAATTGGCAGCCCGAGCGATGCTGGCGGGCCAGCAGCAGGGGTTGGAGGACTATCAGCCCCGCATCGTCAACATCGGCAGCATGTCCGCCTACACCTCCAGCACGTCCCGGGGGGAATACTGCATCAGCAAGGCCGGACTGGGCATGGTAACGAAGCTCTTTGCAGACCGTCTGGCGGCAGAGGGCATCCCGGTGTTCGAGGTGCGCCCCGGCATCATTGATACGGATATGACCAAGGTGGTGCATGAGAAGTACGAGCGGCTGATTCAGGATGGCCTTTTGCCCATCCGCCGCTTTGGCAAGCCGGAGGACGTGGCAAAGATGGTGCTGGCCTGCGCATCCGGCCTGCTGGATTATGCGGCAGGTCAGGTGCTGGACGCGGACGGCGGCTTTGCCCTCAGGAGGCTGTGAGCGATGAAGGAACGTACCGTACGCACGGTCATCATCGGTTCCGGCTGCGCGGGGCTGAACGCTGCCGACACGCTGGCCGCACTGGGCGAGCGGGATTTCGTGCTGGTGACGGAAAACCTGCTCAGCGGCGCGTCCCGCAACACGGGCAGCGACAAGCAGACCTATTACAAATTATCCCTTGCCGGGGATGACGGCGACAGCGTGGGCGACATGGCCCGCACCCTCAAGCGCGATGACGTGAACGGCGACACCGCCCTGTGCGAGGCCGCAGGCTCGGCCCGGTGCTTCTTCAAGCTGGCGGCGTTGGGTGTTCCCTTCCCCATGAATGAATACGGCGAATATGTGGGCTATCAAACCGACCATGACGTGCGCAAGCGTGCTACCTCCGCCGGGCCGCTGACCAGCCGCTACATGACCGAGGTCCTCGAAGCCTCCGTCCGCACCCGGAAGGTGGACATCCTCGACCACACGCTGGCCTGCCGCATCCTGACGGATGAAGCAGGCGTGACCGGCGTGCTGTGTCTGGAAACGGAAAGCCGGGAATGGCTGCTGCTGCGCTGCGCCCATGTGGTGCTGTGCACCGGCGGCCCCGCCATGATTTATCGCAACAGTGTGTATCCGGTGAGCCAGTTCGGCATGAGCGGCATGGCCTTTGAAGCCGGTGCGGAGGGCGCGAATCTGGACTGCTGGCAGTATGGGTTGGCCTCGGTGAAATTCCGCTGGAATGTGTCCGGCAGCTATCAGCAGGCATTGCCCCGGTATGTGTCGGTGGACGAGCAGGGCGTGGAGCGGGAGTTCCTGGCCGAGGCCCTGGGGCCTGTAGAAGCCATGAATCGGGTGTTCCTCAAGGGCTATCAGTGGCCCTTTGACCCCCGCAAGACGGACGGCTCCTCCCGGGTGGATATCCTCGTCAAGGCCGAGGAGGACAAGGGCCGCCGTGTCTATATGGATTACCTGCACAACCCGGCAGGCTACGACCTGTCCCTGCTCTCCGGGGAAGCCCGGGACTATCTCATCAACTGCGGCGCGGACAAGGCCACGCCCATTGAGCGTTTGAAGGCCATCAATGCCCCGGCGATTGCGCTGTACCAGAGCCATCACATCGACCTGACGCGGGAAATGCTGGAGGTTCGCGTGTGCGCCCAGCATCACAACGGCGGTCTGGCCGTGGATGCCCATTGGCAGACCAGCGTCCCCGGGCTGTACGCCTGTGGTGAGGCGGCAGGCACCTTTGGCCGCTACCGCCCCGGCGGCACTGCGCTGAACAGCACACAGGTCGGCTCCATGCGGGCGGCAGAGCATATCGCCCGGACAAGCCGCCGTCAGCCCGGCGGAGCCGCACAGACGGATGTTCCCCTGCTGCCTGCGGGCGATGCCGCACAGACCATCCTGCACCTGCAAACCGCCATGACGCGCTTTGCGGCCTTCCAGCGGGACAGGGCAGGCATGCTAGCCCTGCTGACCGACATTGACCGGTGCATGGCGGACACGGTTCCCGCTGATGCCGCGGATGCTCAGCTCATCCTGCGCATCCGCCTGCGGGACATGATGCTGACCCAGCGTCAGGTGCTCAGTGCCATGCTGACGGCCCTCGATGATGATACGGAACAGGGCGTGCTCATTACGCGAAACGGTGTCAGCCAGCGTTGCCCGGCCCGTCCCCTGCCCGAGCGCGACCTGTGGTTCGAACGGGTATGGCATCAATATCGCGGTCAAGCCTGACACGCACCGAAATTGAGCCTGATGCACGGCTACAGGCAGGATATTCCCATCTGCGGCGCGAACCAAGGCTGTATGACCCATGCACAGGAATAAAGGAGGAACCTCTGATGATAACCTTTGGACTTTGCGGCCCCCTGGAGCGCATTCACGAGGCCGAAGCGGCAGGCTTTGCCTATCTGGAGCCGTCCGTGACCAGCGTAGCGACCCTGACCGATGAAGAATTCGCCCTGAAGCTGGCCGATGCCCGCCGCGCAGGCATTCCCACGCCTGCCTTCAATGTGCTGTTTCCCGGCACGATGCTCCTGCTGGACAAGGCCACCACGGACGAAGCCATTGCCGCCTATCTGGACAAGGCTCTTGCCCGGGTGAAGGCTCTGGGCGGTCAAGTGGTGGTATTCGGCAGTGGCCGGAGCCGCCGTGTCCCGGAGGACATGACCTATGCCGAGGGCTTCCGCCGTCTGGTGGAGGTCACCCGGGTCATTGGCGATGCGGCAGCAAAGCATGACCTGACCATCGTTGTGGAGCCGCTGTGCCGCAAGGAGTGCAATATCATCAATTCTGTGGCCGAGGGTGCCTGCCTGGTGGCAGCTGCCCATCATCCCAACGTGAAGCTGCTAGCCGACTACTATCACATGGCCGTGGACGGCGAGCCTTGCAGTGACATTGTGCGGGTGGGCGGCATTGCCCATGCGCACATCGCCACCAAGGAAGGTCGCTTCTATCCTGCCGTGATGGAGGATGGCTTCACGGCGTTCTTCCGCGCCCTGAAGGCCACGGCGTATGATGGCCGGGTCAGCGTGGAGGGCGGCACGTCGGATTTCGCCGCCGATGCGCCCGCGTCTATCCGCGTGCTGACGAATCTGCTGGAGAACGCCTGACCCCCGCATGGGAAGGAGGGAATCCGCCATGAAAACCACCTGGGTTCCCGGCGTGGTATCCGTCACCTTCCGGGGACGGCCTGCCGGGGAGGTCATCCGTCTGGCCGCGGAGAATCATTTGCAGGCTGTCGAATGGTCGGAGCATGCCCACGTCATGCCCGATGATGCGCAGGGTGCAGCCCAGCTTCGCCGGGACACGGAAGCCGCCGGATTGACGGTCGCAGCCTATGGCTCCTACTACCGTTTGGGCGAATACGACTGCCCGGAGGAGGTTTTCCGCAGGAGTCTGACCTCCGCTGTAGCCCTTGGCGCGCCCACACTGCGCATCTGGGCCGGGGTGAAGCCCTCCGCCGAAGCGGACGATGCTTACCGCGCCCGACTGGCCCGGGAGGCTGCCCTGGTGGCCGGCATGGCAGCGGCAGAAGGCATCAAGGTAGCCTTTGAGTGGCACCGGGACACCCTGACCGACACCAACGAATCTGCCATGCGCCTGCTGGCCGATGCCGCCCACCCGAACCTCTATTGCCTGTGGCAGCCCACCGTGGCCCTGACCCCTGCCCAGCGCATCGAGGGCATTCGTCTGCTGGGCGACAGGCTGGTCAACTGCCATGTCTATTCCTGGCCCGATGGCGAGCGCACCCCTCTCAATACCGCCGAATGGGCCTACTACCTCAACGCCGTAACCTGCGGCGGCACCCATTGCGCCCTGCTGGAATTCGTTCGCGACGACACCCCCGATCAGTTCGCCCGCGACGCCGCCCAGCTTCTCCCCCTTCTATCGCAATACCGCTAACCTCCAAGGGAACGCGCCAGCGTCGAAGGGGTCAAGGGGCGATGCCCCTTGTTCGGTAGCAGGGGTGAAACCCCTGCGCAGGTCTGGGCAGCAGCCCAGCTCCCCCGAGCCAGCCTGTGCCAATCCTGCCAGGCTGGTTTTTCATGCCTTGAACATTCAAAAGGAGCTGCCTATTCGTCAGGCAGCTCCTTTGTGTTGTCTCCCGTCGTTCTCGCCTTGCGGCATCAAATGTTCAGCAGCTCGCTGTACACCTTGAGTGCGCCGTCGGTATCATGCGCCAGCACGCGCTTGGCCAGCACCTTGCCCAGCTGCACGCCCTCCTGGTCAAAGCTGTTCAGGTTCCACGCGAAGCCCTGGAACATGACCTTGTTCTCAAAGTGCGCCAGCAGCGCGCCGAGGGCCTCCGGGGTCAGCTTGTCGCCGATGATGATGCTGGAGGGACGGCCGCCGGCGAAGTACTTGTTGCGGTTGTCGTCGGCCTTGCCGCAGGCGAAGGCGACGATCTGCGCGGCGACGTTCGCGCACAGCTTCTGCTGGCTGGTGCTGCCCTGGATGACGACGTCGGTATCCATCTGGCTGTTCCTGAAGCCGACGAACTGCAGCGGCACGATGTCCGTGCCCTGGTGCAGCAGCTGATAGAAGGAGTGCTGGCCGTTGGTGCCGGGCTCGCCGAAGATGACCGGGCCGGTCACATAGTCAACCGGCTCGCCGAAGCGGTTGACGGACTTGCCGTTGGATTCCATGTCCAGCTGCTGCAGGTGCGCCGG
>JBJEUL010000059.1:0-6476 GCA_051883835.1 Aristaeellaceae bacterium | reverse complement strand
GACAGCGGTTCCCGATCCTCCGGGGACAGGGGCTGGCTGGCATCCAGCACCAGCAGTGCGGCATCCGCTTCGGCAAGAGCCTTGCGCGCACGGGCTACCCCCAGCTGCTCCACCACATCGCCGGTCTCCCGCAAGCCTGCCGTGTCCGTCAGGTGAATGACCGCGCCATCCAGCATCAGCTCGCCCTGCACAGCGTCCCGGGTGGTGCCGGGAATGTCGGTGACAATGGCCCGTTCCTCCCCAAGGAGCGCGTTGAGCAGACTGCTCTTGCCTGCGTTGGGCCTGCCGCACAGCACCGCGTTCAAGCCGGAACGTATCAGCCGCGCCGCCCGCTCATCACAGGCACGCTCAAGGCTGTCAGCCAAACGGCGAATGCGGGGGGCCAGGTCGCCGGCAGCTTCCTCCTCGCTGATTTCCTCCGGATAGTCAATGCAGGCAGCAGCCCCGGCCTGAATGGCATACAGCTCATCCGCCGCCTGCCGGATGAACGCGGACGCGCCGCCCGCCAGCTGCCGCATGGCTGCCTGATGCGCCTGCTCCCCCTGCGCGGCAATCATCCCCATGACCGCTTCAGCCTGGCTGAGGTCAATGCGCCCGTTGAGGAAGGCGCGGCGCGTGAATTCCCCCGGCTGGGCCAGACGCGCACCATGGCGCAGGCACAGCGACAGCACCCGCTGGGCTGTGTAGCCGCCGCCGTGCAGGTGCAGCTCGCACACATCCTCCCGGGTGTAGCTGCGGGGTGCGCGCATGATGACGGCCATGCACTCGTCCACCGTTTCGCCGCCATCCAGCACATGGCCGTAGGTGAGCAGGTGACTGTCCAGCCGGGTCAGGGAACGCTTCGCAGGGCGAAACAGTGCCATCAGGACGCGCTCTGCGTCCGGGCCGCTCATGCGGACAATGCTCACACCGCCCTGCCCCGGTGCGGTGGCAATGGCAGCCATGGTATCCTGATTCACAGCAGTTTTTCCTCCATCATACGCCAGAATTGCGGAGTGGACAGCGGCTCTGTCCAAGGCAAAAGGCTGTCGGCCCGGAGCCACGCTTCCCGGTCAGCCAGGGTCAGACCAAGGGGCTGGGCCAGTGCATTGATGCGGGCAATCGCGTCCAGCAGCAGACTGTAGGAGCCGGTGCGCATGTTTTGCAGGATGAGCCGGGTCATTTCCGGGGCAGCCTGCGCAGCTCCGCTGGTCAGATAGGCCCGGGCAACTTCATGCACATCGTAGGCGGCCCGGTGGAGGGTGACGTGCACGGTATCCTCTGCCATGGTCAACACCGCGAAGGAAGCCACGCTGCCGATGCCGTCCTCCGGCACACCCACTGAGCCGGGATTAACGGCCCGCTTGCCACCATGGGTCACATCCCAGCGGATGTGATGATGCCCGCTCATCAGGAGCTGCACGCCCTCCGGCAGGGCGTCAAGCTGTTCAGGCAGCTCCTGAGGCCCGACCAGCCGATAAGGCGCGCCCGGCATGCCGTGGGTGAACAGCACAGGGCCAAGACGCATATCAATCGGGAAGGCGAAGTTGATGCCTGACAGCTGACGGGCCGTCCAGTGCAGCAGCGACCAGTTGTACCCCGCCAGCGCAGGATCATCCAGCCGGTGCAGGCGTTCTTCGTGATTGCCCAGCAGCATGGATGCGTGCAGCCCGGTCAACCGCTGCATGACCTCCCGGGACTGCGGCCCATAATTGACCTGGTCGCCCAAAGAAATGATGCCATCGCATCCAGATGCCTCCGGGGAAGCCAGCACCGCTTCCAGTGCAGGCAAATTCCCATGAATATCCGCGAGAATCAGATACCGCATAATGCCCTCCGTGCAGGATGAATCCAGCCGCAGTCTACCACAAACCACCTTTCCCGTCAATGCTGCGTCTCCTCCAAGGGACCGCGCCAGCGTCGAAGGGGTCAAGGGGCGATGCCCCTTGTTCGGTAGCAGGGATGAACCCCCCTGCGCAGGTCTGGGCGGCAGCCCAGCTCCCCAATTTCTCCGCACATGAAAAAACCCCGGCCTGCGCCATCCACGCAAGCCGGGGTTTGTCCTACCTGTTACCCTTCTATGTCCGTATCATCATGCTGCTGTCTGAGCCGCTCCAGGGCACGCATCAGCCCCTGCGGGAACGGCACGCCGATCCTGCTGCAATTCTCAATGATGCTCAGCCCTTCATTGGCCGCATAGAAACCAATGGCTGCCATCCGGCAAATGCCCTGCGTTCCCAGCAGCCTGTCCACCAGTACCGCCAGGGCTACAATGACCAGCATCAGCAGCTTCTTGGTCAGCCCCGCAAACGCAGCCGAGGACGCGAATTTCCCGTCCGCTGTCTTGCCCGACCGGCCCAGTGCTGCCGTGGCTACACCTGTGATGTAGTCCAGCCCCATGGCCACGAACATCACGCCAAGCACCGCATCCCAGCCGCCCACCAGCCAGCTCAGCCACGTCAGAAGCGTGGCACCAGCTCCGTTGAGCGTTTTCCAGAACGTGCTCATCAGCCTGCACCCCCTTCCAGAGCAGCTACCCGTTCCTGCAAGTCCCTGACAGCCGCCCATGCACGCTCCAGTGTTACGCTTTCGCCGCCCTGAGCTTCCTCGCAGCCCGTCAGGAACTCCGCCATCATGTACCCCTCATACCGTCCATACCTCACCCGGCACCAGCCCGACCCCCGTGCCAGCACCTCGACCTGCGCCCCCACCGGCACCCGCTCCACCAGCGCGGCTCCCTTCTCCGGCTTGCTCCGCAGATTGACGCTCTTCCCCGAGCTCGCCACCACCGTGGTCATCTCCATGGCTTCCTCCATGGTCTCCCCACTCCCCTCATCCTGTACCATCGACAGCCGCCCATGGTACGTCCACTTCCCCAGCTTCCTGTCCACCACCACCCCCGGCGAGGTGCAGTGAACAATCTCCAGCGGCTGAACAGAGCGCACCACCCCCACATGGTAGTAGTCCGTCCTGTCCGGGTCACCGGCATACCGGGATGGCAGGCTGTACCCGCTCACCCCCGGCTTCCTCGCCTTGTAAACAATGTCACCCACCGCCAGGTCATCCGCCGCGGACACCTGCATCAGCCAGTCCATGGCGTTCCTCGCCGCCCAGTTGCTCCCATGAATCCCCGGCCAGCTGACCCCACACCGGGCCAGCGCACCCATGATGAGCCCGATGCAGTCGCATGTCCCGTCATCCCCGCTGCCGCCCAGGCGGTAGCTCGGCCCCTCGGCACGGATGTCTTCCACCGCAGCCAGGAAGGCCGTCAGACTTGTCTTTTGTGCCATGATGTTACCCCGCTTTGATTCGTCCGCTAACGTCATCTTTAGCTGATTTTCTCCACCCGCACAAGGTCATTGAGCATGTTGCACATGACAGTAGACTCCTCATTGAGGATTTCCGGCTGCGCCACCCAGGTGATTCTGTACACCCCAGGCCCGGCCTCGCCGCCGTCAAAGATAACTGTCTCATCTCTGTCGCGCAGCGTCACAACGCCGGTATCCTCCTGCCGCACCGTCAGCATATGGACACCCATGGAGCAGTAGCTGTCCCCCAGCGTGACGACCCCGCTCCCGTTGATGACCAGCTCCTGCGGAATAAACGGGTAAGTATAGTCGCGCATATCCAAGTCCCCGGTTACGTCCTGCACATAGTAGCTCGCAGGCGTTACAATCTTCCTCCCCAGATGCACCAGGCACTGATACCCCATGGTCGTGCTGCCATGGTTCGGCTGCGTCTGGGGTCTGTCACTCACATACCATTGCCAATAGGTGCAGTTCTCAATGCGGGCATGAATCACATTGGGGTGATGGATTCGACTCCTCCTGCCTGTGTCGGCAATTACTTCCTCGCTGTTGCGATAGGCAATGAGCTGTTCTCTGTTGAACATCTCGCTCACGTCAATGTTGGGCAGGGCAACGTGCGTATAGTATATGTGGTTGCCATAGTTGGCACCGACCAGCTTGATGAGTGCACCGAAGTACGATTCCTGACTCGTTCTGTCCATAAACTCAATCGTACGCCCGTAGAAAATGGTGCACAGCCTGATATTTTGATATCCCCCGGCAACCTCATGCTCGACGCAGATGTGGTAGAACTTGCAACAGTCGCAATCATTGGCGAGGAACCCGTTCGGGCATGTCCAATGGACACCATGGAAGTTGCACTCTGCAAAGCCAGACACACAGTCGCCGCTTACGGATGTCATGTCATCAATGCTGATATCCGTATACCACGTCGGACTGCCTGCGATACCCATCAACGCGGTTTTTTCCGCATAGATGCGGTGGCAGGTTATATGGCTTCTTCCCATCGCCGTGCAATCATCGCTGACAAGTATCGCATGGCCCTTGGTGGATGCAATGCCCAGGGCGGATAGTGTATAGCGAACGCTGCTCCCCGCAAATACGACAGCGGCCACCGTACCGCTGTACCTGATTTGTGCGAATCGCAGCTGACTGTCCTTCAGGTCGCGAATTTCTACGGCACATACGTCCGTCGCAGCCGATTCAATGCGGTTGAGGAATATGTCCATATCGCTTCCTGAAATCGCCACAGTGCCAGCGCATTTGTACCGCCCGTATCCGCGTACGGATACTTTGTTCGCCGCCGCCTGCACCAGGCAGGCATTGACAGCCTCCGTATCATCGCCCGTGCCATCACCACGCGCACCAAAATCTTCCGGCGTGAGAAAGCTCAGCGATACATCCGAGCTTCCGTGTGTGCCGATATAGTCAATGATGTCCATGTTCTCCAGCACACAGGACATCAGCGGCATGGTCGTTACCGTTCCGCCACTTGTGGTCGCATCCTCGCCCAGGGGAATGATGGCCGGTGCGTTGGGCGTGACAAACAGACCCAGCGTGAAGGTATTGTTGATTTCCATGCCAGCCGTTGAACAAAACAGCATGAACGTCATGTCCACTACGTCGTCCGCAATGGTGTATGTAATGGAGGCGATGTTGGACGTGCTGCACAGTGCAACGTTGTCCTTCTTGACTGTCGAACCGGCTGCGTTGCGACATTCCATGCGCAGCTTTGCATCCGTTGCAACCGCTGCGCGTGCGAACGCATAAAAGTGCACAACATCCCCTGCCTGCCAGCCATGGTCTGATACACTGAATCGGTAGCTGCCGTTTGTGTCTACCAGATTCAGCGATGAATTATTGCCTGATGCTGCGCCGCTGATTGTCCATTCGCCGTCTGCATACTCAAATGTAAATCCCCGGCTCGGACTGCTTACCTGAAATCCGTTGACAGCCAGATTCGGCGCGTCAAAGAGATATACGCCGTCCAGCGGATACAGTCCCTTGTCCTGCATCCGCAGCACTGTCCCTTCCGCAAGGTCTGCGTGCGTGTGGGCAGCTTCCCCCAGCACAGGGATATACCGCTGCGCATACCGATGATCGGAAAAGCGTTTCTGCCGCTCACCCATCATCCGCATTGCGTCAATGATGTCAATCTCACTCATCACCATACACCTCGCTCAGCATAGCATTCAAGGCGTCTGCATCTATCGCAGCAGCAGATGATCCGCCGGAAGCCGGAGCCGTCCACAGTTTGCCGTCAGCGTCCTTGCCGACAGGCTGCGTCATATCCGCTGTTTTGTCTATCGGAGCATTGATGCTGCTTTCAAGCTCTTCCACATTGGCCTTGAGCTGATTGACCCCATCAGACAGCGCGGCGTATTCCTTTCGGATGCTCTCCTGCACATCCTTCGCTGCCGCCGCGCTCTGGGCCGCCTCCTGTGCCGCATCCCCGGCCCTTCCCGCCGCGGCCAGCACATCGTCCACCCAAACCTGCGCAGGCCCCGGCACCTCGCCCACTGTGCCCGGCATCCGGGGCAGGATGCGCGTTGCCACCATGGCCGACACCCTGCGCGCACCGTCCAGCTCGCCCACGATTTCCGCGCCGCCCGTGCCAGGCTCCGCCGTGTCCGCGTCCGACACCCGCCACACCAGCTCCGTGCCGGTCATCGTCACCACCGCCGGATACACATTCCCGCCCGGTGTCCGCGCCAGCATCGACAGCTGCATGCCGGGCCACTTGGCCAGCCAGCCGGACACGTCAAAGCGCACTTCCTGCACGCCCGTTTCCGTCTCCCGGCCCAGCTGGATGACCGTTGGCAGCCGATCCACGTTGTAGCTCATGCTTCACTGCTCCTTTCTTGTGATGGCACAGGGCGACCCGGGCAGGCACGCGCTGCACGGCTCCCCGGTCACAGGGCAGACCATCTCCGCCGCCGCTGCCGCCAGCTCCACGTCATCCCCGTACACCAGCGCGTCCAGGCTGACCCCATACATCGCCGCCAGCTGAGCCGCACGGTGCAGGGAGGGCACATGCTTACCGGCTTCCACCATCTCCACATAGCCCACGCTCACGCCCAGCGCATCCGCTGCCATGCGCTCTGTCATGTGCGCATCCCCACGCGCCTTGCGCAGGCGGTAGGCAACCCCGGTTTTCTGCATCCATTCCACCGCTGTCATGCTGTCACC